>DQIG01000348.1:0-711 GCA_003525885.1 Stenotrophomonas sp. | reverse complement strand
ATCAGCGTCGCCTCGGCGAGCTGCTGACTCCGGCGCAGTGGCGGCAGCGGCTGCTGTCGCTGCTGGACGCGCTGCTGCCGAACGCACCCGGCTCGCCCAACAGCCAGCGTGCCCTGGAGCGCCTGCGCAAGCTGCTCAACCAGTTCGCCGACGATGCCGCCAAAGCCGGTTTCGAAGACGGCGTGCCGCCGGAGGTGGTGCGTTCGCATTTCGCCGGCGCGCTGGGCGAGGCCGATACGCGCGCACCGCTGCTGACCGGTGGCATCAGTTTCGGCCGCATGGTACCGATGCGCCTGCTGCCGTTCCGGGTGATCTGCGTGCTCGGTCTCAATGATGGCGACTTCCCGCGTCGTGACCCGGCTGCCGGTCTCAACCAGCTCACCGCCGAGCTGGACACGCCACGTCGCCGACCGGGCGACCGCTCCACCCGCGAAGACGACCGTTTCCTGTTCCTGCAGCTGTTCGCCGCCGCGCAGGAGGTGTTCTACCTCAGCTATCTCGGCGCCGATCCGCGCGATGGCAGCGTGCGCGAGCCGTCGGTGCTGGTCAGTGAACTGATCGACGCCGCTGCCGCGTATCACCTCGATCCGCCCGCGGCGGTCCGCGACTTCATCGTGCGCCACGCACTGCAGCCGTTCTCACCGTCGGCGTTCGGTGATGGCGATCCACGCCGCTTCAGCTATCGACGGCAGTGGCATCCGGCTGCCGGTC
>DQIG01000178.1 GCA_003525885.1 Stenotrophomonas sp. | reverse complement strand
TGCAGCAGGCCACGGCTGCTGGCCAGCCAGATGTGGTCCTGCGGACCGCATTCCACGTCGAGGTTGAGCTGGCCCTGCTGCAGTCCGCGCTGGCCATTGTCCAGCTGGCGCCGCACGTGGCCGTCGAGATCACGCTGCTGCAGGCCTGCGGGCAGCATCAACCAGAGGCTGTCGCCGTCGCAGGTCATCATCGCTTCGATGACCCCTTCCATCGCCGCATCGGCACCGGCATCACGCCCCCAACGACGCAGTTCGCGCCGCTGCGGGTCATAGCGCACCAGCGCATCGGTCGACCCGATCCAGACCTGGCCACGCCGGTCCTCACGCACCGACGAAAGCCAGTGCATGCCGTTGACCCAGGTACGGTGCTGCTCGATCCTGCCGCTCTTCGGATCGAAGCGGTCCAGCGCGCCGTGGCTGCCCACCGTCCAGACGCCACCATTGCTGGAGGGGCTGGTGCCCAGCACCAGCGCATTGCGCAGCGAGCTCGGGTCGTCCTCCAGCCGCGACAACACCGAGAACTGCCACCAGCGTGGCAGCAGGTGCCACAGCCCGGCATTGGTGCTGGCCAGCCAGATGCCGCCTTCGCGGTCCTCATAGGCACCGGTCCAGTTCGGCCGCACCGGACCGCGCGCGATCGCGCTGTACAGCGGCACGGTCTGGTACTGGCCATCAACCGCACGCCCCAGCCCGGTGCGCGTATCCAGCCAATGGCCGCCCTGCTCGTCGCGCAGCATCATGCCCAGCACCTGCTCGCCTGGCGGCAGCTTCCATGGCGGTGCCTCGAAGCGGCCATCCGGGCGGCGCACGGTGGCCCCGGCCATCGTGCTGATCCACAGGCTGCCATCCGGTTCGGCGGTCAGCCCGTTGATCAGCAGACTGGGGATGATGTCCGTACCGACACGCTCGAAGTCGGTCCCGGTCCAGCGCGCCACACCGTGCTTGGTGCCGATCCACAGGCTGCCATCGGCCAACGTGGCCAGGTAAGGCACTGACGACGAAGGCAGGCTGCGCGGATTGTTCGGCTCAGGCAGAAAGCGCTGCAGGCGGTCCTGGCTGTCCAGGCGGTACAGGCCGCCTTCGTGGGTACCGAACCAGATCGAGCCATCAGGCGTGCTGGCCAGGCTCCAGACCGTGTTGGTGCCCATCAACGGCTGGCTGCTGCGGTCGTAGAAGTGCAGCTGGCGGCGGTCGGCCGACATGCGCACCAGGCCGGCGTTCTCGGTGCCTATCCACAACTGGTTGCGGGCATCGACCAGCACCGTCCAGATGCGGTTGTCACGCAGCCCATCCTCGGAACGCCACACGCGGTAGGTGCGTCCGTCATAGCGGGCCAGGCCATCGTTGGTGGCGATCCACAGGTAACCGTACCGGTCCTCGGCCATGCGGTTGACGGTATTGGATGGCAAACCATCGAACACCGTCACCTGCCGCGGACTCGGGGGCACTGGCTGTGCCGCAGCGGGCAGCGCGCAGCACAGGAGGACCAGCAGCAGCATCGCCGCCCGCAGATACACCACCGATTGCCTCCTCACGCTGGTCCTGATGATTCCCGCGCTGCGGGCGTCGGCATGGTAAACCGAAAGTCGCGCCGTTCACGCCCGGCGCCGGCGCGGTCACGCAGTCGCCTGTCGTTTCGCACGGGCATGGGCGATGGCAGCCACAAGCAGATCGCCAGTCACCGGCTTGCGCAGGAAGCCATCGAAGCCTGCGGCCAGCACCTGGGTTTCGGCATAGGCATCGGAACGGGCGGTCACCGCCACCAGCGGCAGTTCATAGCCCATGGTGCGCAGCTGGCGGGCGATGGCCGTACCGTCCAGCGCGGGCAGATCGAGATCGAGCAGGCCCACGTCGAAACCGTCGGTGGCGATCTCCGACAACGCGCCCAGTCCGTGCAGCACGTGTACCACCTCATGCCCGCGCACGCGCAGCAGGCCGGCGATGACTTCGGCCACTGTGGCATCGTCCTCGACCAGAAGGATGCGCAGCGGCGGCAGTACCGGCTGGGCCACCGGCTCGCCCGCCGCGCTGGCGGCCTGGCGCGTCCAGGGCAGGGGCAGGCGCACGCGGAACCGCGCGCCCTTGCCAGGCTGGCTGTCCACTTCGATACGCCCCCCCATCGCCACCGCCAGTTCCTGGCAGATCGCCAGCCCCAGCCCACTGCCACCGTAGCGCGATGCGGTGCGCGGGCCGTCGGCCTGTTCGAAACGGTGGAACAGGCGCTGCTGCTGCTCGGCATTGATGCCCGGGCCACTGTCATGCACCTCGAAACACAGGCCGCCCTTTTCTTCCAGGCGTACGGCCAGGCCGACGTGGCCACGCTCGGTGAACTTGATCGCGTTGCCGAGCAGGTTCAGCAGGATCTGGCGTACACGCATCTCGTCGCCGCTGACGCTGATCGGGCCGGGCGGGTCTTCGCCGCGCTGGAACTCCAGCTGGCGCTGCTGCGCCATAGGCTGCATCAGGCCCTGCACCTGATCGAGCAGCTCCCCCAGATCGAACGGACGCAGGTCCAGCTCCAGTCGCCCGGCTTCGATCCGGGCCAGGTCCAGGGCATCGTTGACCAGCCGCAGCAGATGGCTGCCGGCCTGCTGGATCGACGCCGCGTAGCCGCGCTGCTCCATATCCAGCGGGGTGGCCAGCAGCAGCTCGCTCATGCCCAGCACACCGGTCATCGGCGTGCGGACTTCGTGGCCCAGCGTGGCCAGGAAGCGACTCTTGGCCTGCGAAGCCTGCTCGGCCAGCTGCTGCTTGTGCACCGTCAGTTGCCATTGCTGGCGACGGCGCAGCCGCGCGCGGATCGACCAGACCAGGATCACCAGCAGCAGCGACCCCAGCAGGATGTAGCCGAATATCGCCATGCCGCTTCGCCACCACGGCGGCAGCACCTTCACCTGCAACTGCTGCGAAGGTGTCCACGCACCCCGCGCGGTCGCCGCCTGCACTTCGATGACATAGCTGCCGGTCGGCAGCCGCGACAGGGTGCGCTGGCCGTCGCCGCCCTGCTCCACCCAGTCCTGGTCGTAACCCTGCACGCGGAACCGGTAACGGTTGCCCTGCGGACTGGCATAGGACAGCAGCCGCGCATCGATCTGCAGATCGCGGTCATCCGGTCCCAGCAGCAGGGTGCCGGTGAGTGGCAAGGGCTGCCAGCCGCGTGCATCGTCGCGACGCACCCGCACTTCAGCGATCACCAGCGATGAAGATGGCAGCACGGTGTCGTCTGCATTCACGTCAAAGGCAACCAACCCGGTCTGGGTGACGGCCAGCACGCGGCCATCGGCGTTGACCGCCGGTGGCCGGCCGGTGAACTCCGCATCGGACAGGCCATCGCGCTCGTTGAACTGCTGCAGGCGCCGCGTCTTCGGGTCCCAACGCAGCAGGCCGCGCGGCGTCGTGGCCCACAGCTGGCCGTTGTCGGCCAGCGCCAGCCCCCCCATCGTGACCGGCGGCACACCCGCGCTGCCGTCGATGCGCTGGATCAGGCGCAGGCTCATGCCATCCCACTGGTAGCGCTCGAAGGCGCCTTGGCGCGCCAGCCACAACTGCTGCGGATCGATCCATACCAGATCGTAGATCGGGCCGCGCGAAACGCCCGGCACCGCCTCGAAGCGTCCAGCCTGCTCACGCCAGATGCCCATGTCGCCCATCACCCAAGGCCGGCCGTGGGCGTCGAAACGGATCTGCTCGATCGGCGCATCGGCCGTCCCGCGGAAATGCTCCAGCGGATAACTGTGCAGCAGCCGGCCCTCTGCATCGCGCTGCTGCAGGTCCAGGCCCATCACCGACACCCACACCGTGCCGTCAGGAGCCTGCCGCATCAGGTCGATGCGCTGGCGCAGGTCGGCACTGCCATCGATCCGAAGGTCGCGCAATGCGCCGGTGGCCGGATCGTAGATGGTGATGCGGCCGCCTCGTCCCAGCCACAGGCGACCATCCGGGCGCGGCAACACCGACCACACCACGCCGTTGCCAAGCTGCCGGTCGCTGGCCAGCAGGCGCAGGGTCCCCCCCGCATCCAGCTGGTACACCCCTCGGGCCGAGCCGACGTAGTAGTTCTTCCCGTCGCTGGCTGCGCTCAACAGGTACTGGCTGTCCAGTGGCTTGCCGTCGAGCTGGTTCCAGATCGAGAAGCGCCGCCAGTCCGGGGGCAGATAGGCCAGGCCCTGGGTCAGCAGCGCCACCCACAATCCGCCCTCGTGGTCCTGCAGCAGATCAAGCACACCACTGTGCGCGGTCAGGAATCCGCTGCCGCGGTCGCCCTCGAGCCGGCGCAGCGTCGCCGCATCCCCTCGCAACAGGCCATCGGAGGTGCCCGCCCAGTAGCCGCCCTGGCGATCGGCCAGGACCAGGGCCGAACGCAGCTGGGCACTGTCGGCCCACCGCGGGCGACTGACCCGGTCCTGCCCATCGATGCGGTACAGGCCATCGTTCTGGCTGCCTACCCAGATCGAACCCTCTGCATCACGACTCAACCGGAGCACGCTCAGCGTGCCCAGCTCCCGCGCGGCCACCGGCTCGAACCTACTGCCGTTCCAACGTGCCACACCGGCTTCGGTGCCTACCCACAGGCGGCCCCGCGCATCGACCAGACTGGTGAAAATGCTGTTGCTGGGCAGGCCATCCGGGTCCGCTGGATCATGGGTATAGAGGCGCACGCTGCCGTCTTCGCCAAGACGGCAGACGCCATGGTTGTTGGTACCGATCCACAGGGCGTCGTCGACATAGGCCAGTGCCCAGAACTGCCCCTGACAGGTGGAATTGACCGTATCGAAGGTCTGGAAGCGCTCGCGGTCGGCATCCAGGCGGGCAACGCCCTTGCCGTTGATGCCCACCCAGACCCGGTCCAGCGGATCGATCAGCAGGGTCTCGATCTCGTTGCCAGGCAGCGAGCCCGGCTGTTCCGGATCGTGCTCCCAGACCCGCAGGCTGTTGCCGTCATAGCGGGCGAGTCCACCATCGGTGGCGGCCCAGATGTGGCCCTGGCGATCCTCGGCCAACGCCACCACCATGCGTGACGGCAAGCCTTCGGCGGCACCAAAGCGGCGCAGGCGCGGTGTTTCTGCCATGTCCAGGGTCGCAGCCGCTGTGGCCATCGCCATCAGCAGCAGTCCCATACCTGCGATGCCACGGCACCACAGGCGCCAGCCGCTCGTCATCCTGAACCCCCTGTCCTGGGCCGATTGTCACACAGGGCCGGGTTCATGGCTGCAACAGCCTGTTTCCAGCGGTGGCACCACCACGAACTGTTGCAGCCATGCACGCAACGTTGGCAGGGGGCTGTGCGTATGATCGCAGCGTCCCCTTCCGGAGCCCGCCATCGATGCGTCCCTGCCTGGCCCTGCTGCCGATGCTGCTCGCCACCGCCCCCGCCTGGGCGGCCGCTGACACCTATCGCCTCGATCCGGTGCACACGCGTGTGCTGTTCTCCATCGATCACGCAGGCTACTCGCAGGCCATGGGCACGGTGTCCGGCAGCGAGGGCCGCCTGCGGTTCGATCCCGACAACTGGCGCGACGCCACCGTGGAGGTGGATATCCCGGTGTCGCGACTGGACCTTGGCGACGCCAAGTGGAACCAGGCCACGTTGGCCCGCAGCCTGCTCGACGGCGAGCGCTACCCGAACGCGCGCTTCGTCTCCAACCGTGTGGAGGCGATCGATGCCAGGCACGCACATGTGATCGGCACGCTGACCCTGCGTGGGGTCAGCCAGGAAGTCACCCTGGATGTGACCTTCAACGCGCTCAAGCGCTACCCGCTCCCTCCATTCCGACGTACCGCCGGGTTTTCCGCCAGCACTACGCTGAGCCGGCGCGCGTTCGGCATCACCGCCTGGCCGGGCGTCATCGGTGATGCGGTACAGGTGCGGATCGAGGCTGAAGCCACCCTCGACCGCAGCGACGCCCCGGGAACTCCCGCTCCCGTTCCACACTCCGACCACACGACGGCCCCCAAGGACCCTTCATGACCGCCAAGAACACCCCCGCCGCCTGGGGGAGTGTCAGCCAGATCCTGCACTGGTTGATCGCACTGCTGATCCTCGCCCTGGGCGTGGTCGGCCTGACCATGGGCGAACTGCCCAAGACGCCCAAGTACTTCTGGGTCTACACCGCGCACAAGTCGATCGGCATCACCGTGCTGGCGCTGGTGCTGTTCCGCCTCGGCTGGCGCCTGTATGCCGGTGCGCCGAAGCCGGTGCCGGGCGTGCCCAGCTGGCAGGAGCGCATCGCCAGTGCCACCCACGTGCTGCTGTACGTGCTGATGTTCGCCATTCCGCTGTCGGGCTGGCTGTACGATTCGGCCAGTGGCCTGCGCCCGTTCCGCTGGTTCGGCCTGGTCGACGTGCCCAAACTGAGCGGCCCCGACCCGCAGGTCGTCGCGGTGTCCCATGCCCTTCACGAATACGGCTTCTGGCTGTTGATCGCCGTGGTGCTGGCCCATGCCGGCGCTGCCTTCTACCACCACCTGTTCCAGCGCGATGCAACGCTGTCCCGCATGTTGCCGCGCGGCTGGCTCGCCTCCCCTCAGAAGGACTGACCGATGAACCTGAAACTGACCACTCCGGCCGCCGTGGCCGCCGCCCTGGCCGGCATGCTGGCCACCGCCCCGGCGCTCGCCGCGGACTATGCACAGGCCCCGGGTGCCGGCTCGATCCTGGTGTTCGCCACCAAGTACGACGGCGAAGTGTTCACCGGCAGCTTCCCGGGCTTCGCGACCAAGCTCAGCTTCGACCCGGCCAACCCGGCCGCCGGTTCGCTGGATGTGGTGATTCCGTTGGCAGGCGCCAAGAGCGGCAACAGCGATCGTGACTCGACCCTGCAGGGTGCCGACTTCTTCAATGTCGGCAAGTTCGCCACCGCGCGTTACACCGCCAAGGGCTTCCGCGCCGTGGGCAACGACCAGTTCGCCGCCGATGGCACCCTGGAACTGCGCGGCGTCAGCAAGCCGGTCACCCTGACCTTCACCTGGAAGCCGGGCACCCAGCCGGTACTGACCGGCAAGGCCACGGTCAAGCGTCTGGACTTCGGCGTGGGCGGCGGTGACTGGGCCGATACCAAGACCATCCCGGACGACACCGCGATCAGCACGATCGTGAAGTTCGACGCGAAATAAGACGCCTCCGGTAGTGCCGGCCGCTGGCCGGCATCACCGCGCATCGCAACGCATCTGGTAGTGCCGGCCGCTGGC
>DQIG01000285.1:9292-9660 GCA_003525885.1 Stenotrophomonas sp. | reverse complement strand
GACCGGCCGGCCAGCTTCTACGCCACCCGCCTGCTGGGCGCCTTCGCCGGCCCCTTCGCCTCGCTGGTGATGCTGCTGATCAGCGCCCCCGTGGCCCTGGCCAACTTCCGCAGCGGCCAGGGCGCAACCCTGCTGGCCGGAGGCCTGGCCGCCGGCCTGATCTTCCTGGTCGTCAACGGCATGCTTTCCGCCCTCGGCGAAGGCGGGGCCCTGTCACCCCTGCTGGCCGTCTGGGGCGGCCCCGTCATCTTCGCCGCCCTCGCGGTCTATGCGCTCGTTGTCCTGGAGGGCTGATGCCGTTCGACACCACCCAGTCCGCCATCAGCATCGTTCCGGTCTCCAACCGGGCCGAGCTGCTGCGCTTCATC
>DQIG01000285.1:8926-9143 GCA_003525885.1 Stenotrophomonas sp. | reverse complement strand
GGCCGAGCTGCTGCGCTTCATCGATCTGCCCAACCGCATCAACGGCAAGGATCCCAACTGGGTCGTGCCGCTGCGGATGGAGCGTGAGGCGGCCCTGACGCCCAAGTCCAACCCGTTCTTCCAGCATGCCGAGGTCCAGATGTGGCTGGCCGTGCGCGGCGGGCGGGACGTGGGCCGCATCAGCGCCCAGATCGACGCCCTGGCCGTCCAGGAGCCC
>DQIG01000285.1:0-8771 GCA_003525885.1 Stenotrophomonas sp. | reverse complement strand
CGCCCTGGCCGTCCAGGAGCCCGGCCGCAAGACCGGCAACTTCGGCATGATCGTCGCCGACGACGACCCCGAGATCTTCACCGCCCTCTTCAAGGTGGCCGAGGACTGGCTGCGTCAGCGCGACTGCGTGCGGGCCCTGGGCCCGTTCAACCTGTCGATCAACGAGGAGGTCGGCCTGCTGGTCGACGGCTTCGACACCAAGCCCATGGTCATGATGGGCCACGATCCCCGCTACGCCGCCGCCCGCGTCGAGGAGCAGGGCTACGCCAAGGCCAAGGACGTCTACGCCTATGTGTGCGACCCGCGCGCCGCCCTGCCCCCGGCCGTGGTGCGCCGGGTCGAGCGGGGCCTGCCGCCGGGCGTGGTGCTGCGCGAACTGCCGTGGTTCAGCTACCGCACGCCGCTGTGGGCAGCCTGGCACCGCATCAACCTTCGTCCCCTGGTCGAGACCTTCCGCAGGACGCTGGTGCAGACCGCCACCGAAGGCAAGCCAGCCTTCGCCAATTGAACCGGCGGTGCTATACCGGGCCGGCCTCGGTGTAGCGCATCACGACGAAGCCCTCCTCCACGGCCGGTGCCACGAAGTGGCGGGTGATCTGCTCGAAGGCCTCATCGCTGGCCTGGAACGGATGCTCACCGCGCGCATTGCGTGCACGCAGTCGCAGCTTGCAGACCTCGTCGGCAACATCCAGGAAATGCAGCCGGTGCGCGGCGCCGGTCGGCTCGAACAGATCGCGCGCCCACGCGCGGGTGACCGGCGTGTTGAAGGGGAAATCGAGCACCACCGAGACGCCGGCCTGCAGCAGCGCACGCAGATGATCGGTCAGCACGCTGCGCAGCGTGGCTGCGCGCTGCAGGTAATCGGCGATGGAGTGGATGTCGCCCGGATGCAGCGCGGCCAACCATGCGTCTTCGCAGATCAATACCTGGCGCGGCTTCGACGCCAGCTGCTGTGACAGGGTCGATTTTCCTGCGCCGATCTTGCCGCACAGCATGTGCAGGGTCGGGGCTTCGTCGGTCGATGAAAGAGGTTGCATCTGCGTTCTCCTCGGTGGATTCCAGTACCGGGGAGAGCGCCATGTGCAGCCCGCCTTCCCGGGCGGGCTGCTTGGCCGTGACGACCGCGCGCTATCCCGCCTTCCCGTGGGGAATCCGGATAATCGACGCGATGACGTGCAGGACCATGCGGCCAGCGTAGAGCGCAGCACGGTCAATCCACAATCCCCTGCGGCAGTGCAGCGCGCGCAACGTTTCGCTGGCATCTATGCTCGGCGCCATGCCCGCATGGAACGACCCCGATGCGCCCCTTGCTTCGATGTGCCCTCGCCCTTGGCCTGCTGCTTCCTTCGACGGCATTGTTGGCGGCAGCGCCCACGGCGGCACGCACGCTCAGCGGCGAGCTGCAGGGCGCACCGTGGCGACTGGATGTGCCGGCCGACTGGAACGGCGAACTGGTGATGCTGGCCCATGGCTACGAACCGGTCGGCGTGCCACGCACCGCCCCCATGGCGGCAAATGACAGCACCGCTCCACTGCTGGCCGCAGGTTATGCAGTCGCGCAGAGCGCCTATGCCAGTCAAGGCTGGGCGGTGGCCGATGCGATCACCGATACGGAACGCCTGCGCCAGCAGGTAGTGGATGAACTCAAGCATGTCCGCCACACCTGGATGCTGGGATTCTCGATGGGCGGCGCCGTGACCATCGGCAGCCTCGAGCGTTTCCCGCAACGCTACGCCGGTGGTGTGTCGCTGTGCGGCGCCAACCTCAGCGGCGAACAGATCGCGACCGATCTGCTGACCACGCTGGTCGCATTCGATTATTTCTTCCCCAAGGCCGATGGGCTGCCACCCGCCGGCCTGGTATCGCGCGAAGCCGCCGCGCTGCCACAGGGCGAGTTGTACCAGGGCATTGCCAATGCCCTGCAGCGCGATCCGTCACACGCCGCGGTGCTGGCGCGGCGGCTGCAGGTCTCCCCTGATGCACTGGCCGGAACGATCAGCCTGCACGCGCTGGTGCTGCACGAACTGGCCACGCGCAGTGGCGGCATGCCGGTGGGCAACAAGGACGTGACTTACAGTGGATTCGGTGACGACAGCGCGTTCAACGCCGGCGTGCCGCGGATCGACGCCGTGCCCGCCGCGCAGGCCGATGTACGCGCCAGGCTGGCACTGAACGGCGCATTGAAGCGCCCGCTGGTGATTCAGTTCAACAACAACGATCCGACCATCGTGCCGCACATGCAGACGGTGTATCCCGCGCTGGCCGCGCGGGCCGGCGCCCAACCGCTGCCGCGGGTACTTGCGCCGGTCGGCGAAGGGCATTGTGGCTTCTCTGAAGCACAGGTGGTCGACGCCTTGAAGGCAGTGCAACGCTGAGTCCATCGCTTGCCGCAACGCATCAAGTGCATGCCGGAAGGGCTGCTATGGTGGCCGCGCCCAGTGACGGGCACACAAAGGACTGACGTGATGATCAAGACGACCTTGAAGACCGTGATGCTCCTTGGCATGGCCGTAACCGGCCTGGCCTTCGCCGCAGGAACCTGCGAGTTCTGCACACAGCAGTACGAGTACTGCCTGCGCGCCAACTCAGGCCCACTTTCCAAGACACCCGAAGAGTGCCTGGCCCAGTACAGGATGTGCCGCGAAATGGATTGCCAGTCCTCCTGACCGGCGCCCCGCCGGCTTCTTCGGAAGCCGGTTCAGCGCACACCGGTGCGCCCAGCCTCCACTTCCAGAAGGCGCGCCGGCAACTGCCGCAACAGGGCATCCACAGCCACCCGCGTCTTCAATGGCAGGTGCGGCACCCGCGGCCACACGGCATGGATGGGATAGACCGCACTGGACGCGGCCGGGAATACCTCCAGCAACCGGCCCTGCTGCAGGGCATCGCGCACCAGCCAGTAGGGAAGCCAGGCCACGCCCAGCCCTGCCACGGCCGCGTCGGCCACGCCCTGCAGGTCATCCATCAACACGCGCGCATCCGGCCTCAGCACCCGCGGCCCGCCCTCCATCTGCATCTTCCATTCCATCACCTGGCCGCGCCGGCTGTAGGCCACGGCGTCGAGTGCGCGCAAGGCATCAACGGTATCCGGTGCGTCGCGCCCGGCCATGAACGCCGGCGAGGCACAGATCGCCATGCGGTGTTCACCCAGCGGCCGCGCCACCAGATCGCTGCTGTCCGGCAACGCGCCGATGCGGATCGCCAGGTCGATGCCCTCCTCATGCAGTTCGACCGTGCGGTCACTGAACTGCAGGTCCAGCGCCAGCGCCGGATGCTGCCGGGCCAGTTCCAGCAGGATCGGCGCGATGCACAGATGGCCGAACAACACTGGCATGGACACGCGCAGGCGACCGGCAACCTGGCGACGTCCGCCCTCCAGCGCGGCCTCGCCCGCACGGATTTCCTCCAGCGCACGCAGGCAATGCTGGTAGTAGAGCGTACCCGCCTCGGTCAGCTGCTGGCTGCGCGTGGTGCGCTGGAACAAGCGCGTGCCCAGCCGCGCTTCCAGCCGCGCAATGCTCTTGGCCACCGCCGAACGGGTGACCTGCATGGCATCGGCCGCCTGGGCGAAGTTACCGGCACGCACCGTGGCCACGAAGACGTCGATGCCGTTCAGATCGGACAGCGCCACAATGTATCCACCATGGAACCACTGGAAGGACAAAATAGAGCCACTGGCGAATTTTTTAAAGTCTAGAGTGGGCACCCTCCCTTCCACGCGAATCGACTTTCCGCCATGAGCAAGGTCCTTGTCCTCCACTCCAGCCTCAACGGCGCCGCTTCGCGCAGCGCCGGCCTGATCGAGCGATTCCTGGCCGAGCGCGCCGCGCTGGGCCTCCACGACGATGTCAACGTCCGCGATCTGACCACGCTCGACCTGCCGGTGCTGGATGAGGAGATCTTCCGTGCCCTGCGTGGTGCAGAGAACCCAGGTCCGCGCGCGCAGCAGGCGATCGCGTTGTCCGACACGCTGATCGGCGAACTGATGGACAGCGACCTGCTGTTGATCGCCGCGCCGATGTACAACCTCAACGTGCCGACACCACTGAAGAACTGGTTCGACCTGGTCGCCCGCGCGCGCGTGACCTTCCGCTACACCGACACTTGGCCACAGGGCCTGGTTGAAGGCGTGGAAGCCGTTGCATTCAGCCCGCGCGGGGGCGTGCACGTCGGCCAGGGCACCGACACGGTGACGCCGTACCTGCAGTCGGTGCTGGGCCTGATCGGCATCACCGAGGTCGATTTCGTCTACGCCGAAGGCATGGACATCCGCCCGCACGGCATCGAACAGGGGATGGCCCGCGCACAGGCACAGTTGGCCGCCCTGGCACAGCGCATGCCCCTTCCCAGCGTTTAGGATGCAGGGGTCGGCGGCAACGCTGCCGGCCATTTCCCCGCTGAAACAACGCACACGATGGCCTTCTTCGAACGACTGAGCGACACCCGCTACCTGCCGACCGAACATACCGGCGGCGCCTGGAACATCCGCGAACAGCACATCGCACCGGCGATCGGGTTGCTGGCACACCATCTGGAACGCGACGCCGCTGCGCGTGGCCATGGCTTCCTGATCGCGCGCCTGTCCTACGACATCCTCGGCACCATCCCGATCGAAGCGATGGACGCCGATGTGCAGGTGCTGCGTGGTGGCCGCACCATCGAACTGGTCGAAGCCACGCTGCGGCACGGCGATCGCCCGGCGCTGCGCGTGCGCGCCTGGCTGATGCGCCCGAACGATACCGGGGCCATCGCCGGCACGCCGATCGCCACCATCGCACCACCGGATTCGATGCCCGCGTGGGATCCGGGCACGGTGTGGCCAGGTGGTTTCATCAAGAGCGTCGAGATCCGCCGGCACGACCAGGGGCCGGGCCGCGCCACCTATTGGGCGCGCGCGAAGCACGCGCTGCTGGACGGCGAACCGGTCAGTGCGCTGGCGCGAGCGGCCACCCTGTTCGATCTGTCCAATGGCATGGCCGTGCGTGCCGATCCGAAGGACGTTGCCTTTCCCAACCTCGATCTGACCGCGCACCTGTTCGGCATGCCCGAAGGCGAGTGGCTGGGCTTCGACACGTCAGTATCGTTCGGCCGCCAGGGCCTCGGCCTGACCAGCACGGTGCTGCATGATGCACACGGCCCGATCGGCACGCTCGGCCAGGCACTGACCGTGCGACCGTAACCACAAGGGGCGGCGTCAGCCGCCCAGCGTGCCCATGGTGAAGGTGTAGCCGGAGCTCATCAGGAATTCGCGCATGCGCATTTCGGCGCGCCGCGGTGAGGCCAGGTTGGCCGGGGCGTACAGAGCATAGACCAGGCCCGATCCTTCGATATGCTCGCGGCGGACTTCGCAGCGGGCGGTTTCCGAGGCAATCACCCATCCGTCTTTCAGCCGATCCGGTCCGATGGATTGCCCGTTCTTGAGCCGAAAGGTCAACCAGCGCACATCTGCCATGATTTTGCTCATTTCCGATTCGCTCCTTGCGGGAAGCGATCCGTAGTGTCCTTGCTCGCCATTGCAGCTCCCTAAGACGTGGAACTCGACCATAACGCCTTTCCATGTCGCAGGTGGCTGAGACTGACCGCAGGGCTCAGGTCGCCAGGGTGAACAGCCGCCACAGTACCTCGCGCCCCGGCGGAGTCAGGCGCAGTTCGCGCCGGCCCTCGACGCGTCGGAGCCAGTCATTGCTCACGAAGCTGTCCAGCATCGCCTCGCCGACCAGGCCCGCCAGATGTGGACGCCGCTCGGTGCAGTCCAGGCACCCCCTGCAATAGCGCGCAGGCTTGGCCGCGACCGGCTGCCTAAGTAAATCAGCCAGTGGCTGGCCCAGTCCTCGCAGGAAATCGGCGCCGCCCTCGCTCACCCGCCAATGCCCCGGGCTCGGCAGCACATGCCCCGCCCTCAGCAGATGGTCGGCGATGGCCACCGCGTGCACCCCGGCCAGATGCCGGTAGCAGGAACGTGCCTCGCGCAACGCCGGCATGCTGCGCGAAGCGGAAGCCGTACAGGACGGTGTGCGGTCGGCAACGCGCAGGATGCCTTCCAGCATGTCGGCGACCTCGTGCGAGGCCAGCCGGTGGTAGCGGTGGCGTCCCTGCGCGACCGCTACCAGCAGATCGCCCTCGACCAGCCTGCGCAGATGCGTGCTCGCCGTCTGCGGTGTCACCCCGGCCACACGGGCCAGCTCCATCGCGGTATAGGCACGCCCATCCATCAGCTGTAGCAGCATGGCCGCGCGCGCCTGGTCACCGACCAGGGCACCGACGCTGACAAGGGAACCAGGGGTGTGGACCATGCCCGCATTGTGGCACGCCATTGCGGGCCGACAGTTCGATGCAGGCCGAAGCGTCGGCACCGTCTGCCAAGGCACAGTGGCCACCCCGATAGCGCAAGGCCTGCCGTGAAAACCGCTCCGATCCCCCGCCGCTGCATCACCCCTTCGGTCCTGTATCCTGGCACCCCGGTGCTGCTGATGACCACCCTCAATCCCGACGGCAGCAGCAACATCAGCCCGCTCTCTTCGTTCTGGGCGCTGGGCAACCGGGTGGTGCTCGGCCTCGGCGTACAGGGTCAGGGCTATCGCAACCTGCAGCTGCGCAATGAGTGCGTGCTGAACTTCCCCTCCTCCGCGCAGGCCACACAGGTCGAGGCGATCGCACGGGCAACCGGCTGCCAGCCGGTACCGGCCGCCAAACAGGCGATGGGCTACGTGCACGTCCGCGACAAGTTCGCGCTGGGTGGATTCAGCGCGGTCGACTCGACCCACGTCGCGCCGGTGGCGATTGCCGAGTGCCCGTTGCAGGTGGAAGTCAGCGTGATGGCGATACACCCGCCCGGCGAGGATGACGGCCAGGGCTTCGTGATCGTCGAAGGGCGGATCCGTTGCGTGCATGCGCACGAAGCGATCACTGTAGCTGGCACCCAGCACATCGACGTTGCGCACTGGAAACCACTGATCTACCTGTTCCGCCACTACCTGGGTGTGAGCGAACCGGTCGGGCACAACTTCCGCGCGGAAACGTCACTTCCGATGCGTGCGCCCACCTGGTGACGACGATTCAGCGCGTGGTTGCCGGTGCGTTGCTGAACTTGTCGCGCACCGAGCGCTCACGGTCACGGCGGGTCGAAGCACACTGCTCGCGTGCGTTCGCCATCTGCGTATCGGCCGCGACCCGCTCCGCACTCAGCGATTGCTGCAAGCTGGCGACCTGTGCGCGGATGCCCGCATCCTGGGTTGCCCCGGCCAGCGTGCCGTTGGTCGTGGCCAGTTGTCGATTCAATTCGGCAATCTGGCGCTCCACCTGCTGGCCTCGTGATTCCAGCGGACCATAGATCCGCGCGCGCTCGCCCTGTACGCAGTTGCGTTCCTCGATACCGGCATCGGCCAGTTCAGTGTTCTGGTACACGGCCGCGCGGTTCGCAGCCTCCCCCGCGGACTCCGTGGAGGAACGGCTGGAACGCAGCTTCATGGGTTCGGCACCGGCAGCGCACGGATTCTGGCTGTACACCGTTTCTCCGGACGCGCCCTTGCATTTGTAGACCTGGGCCGATGCCAGCGGGACACATCCCAGCAGAAGCATCGCCATCAGCAGATATCGTGCCATCCCGCACCGCTCCCTGGTTCGCATTGGACAATCGCCACGATACGGGGGTTGGGCCGCAACAGCACGCAGGCGTCGTCTAGACCGTTTCACCCTGCAGATCGAGCACCGCGGTGGTCCATCGCCGCGCGCCCAAGGCGGCAACCATGCCGCCTCGATACACAAACCGGCGGGCCTCGCCCGCCTCAATGAAGCAGGTCTCATTCTGCATCGGTGCATAGCCGGCGGAAGCGTAATGCCGATGATCCAGGGCGAACAGCACCGCGAAATCAATTCCGCGCCGGCGCAGCTCGGCGTGCGTGGCTTCTATCAGGCATGACGCGACGCCCTTCCTGCGGGCATCAGCGCGTACCACTACACCGCCAATCAGGCCGATCCGTTCCGCGTTGCCGTCCAGCAGGACGCTGCGTTCGTAAAGTGCAAGGTGGGCGACCACTTGATCGCCTTCCAGGGCCAGGGCCAGAGCGACCGGCCCCGGGGTAGCGTAGCCGTCGCCCTGCATGTCCGGGAAGGCGCTCCGCACCAGCTCCACCGCCTGGCGACGCTGCTCGGGTACAACCTCATCCCAGCTCGATACCTGTACGTGCATTGCCTGCGCTTCATGCGGTGACGGGGTACACCATCGTGCCATGGAACCACGCCCCTGCCCCCGCCGTATGACCCCAGGCCGCCCTCAGCGCAGGGATACCTGGTAGGCGACCAGATCCGTGTACACACCCGCACGCTTCACCGCCTGCGGCTCCCTGCCGAACACGGTGAAACCCAATGATTCGTACACCCTGCAGGCGGCAGTGTTGTCCGCCAGCACGGTAAGGGTGAGCAATTCAATACCTTCCGCGCGCGCAGCCGCGAAGGCCGCGAGAAGCAGCTGCCGCGCGATCCCCCGGCCGCGGTGGCCGGCATCCACATGGACACTGTGCACCTCCGCGGTATGCCGGCGCGCGATGCGAACCGGACGCACGTAGCGCAGGAAGCCGACAAGGGCGCCTTCAACGAACACGCCGAGGTAGCGTGTCTGGGGATCGGTCAACTGCGCACGCATCACGTCCGCGTTGTCCTTCTCAGCCTCGGCAAGCGTGGACAGGAATGCCGAGGTAGAGTCACGAAGTGCCCGCAATCGCGCAGCCCAGAGGATGTCCGCGTCGTCGCCGGTCAGTGGCCGGAGGGTCATG
>DQIG01000350.1:597-11267 GCA_003525885.1 Stenotrophomonas sp. | reverse complement strand
GCCAGCGGCCGGCACTACCCGGATGTCAGCCCAGCGCTTCAGCCACTGCGCGGAACACCTGCTGCATCTGCAGCGGCTTGCGCAGCACGTGCACCTCCACGCCGGCGGGGAATGCATCGGCCGCCACCTCCACCGTTGCGTCTTCCAGCACCAGCGCCGGGCCGCGATAGCCCAGTGCGGCCATTTCGCCCAGCAGCTGGCTGGCCGGCAGCAGCTTTGAGCCGGCGTCTGCAATCACCAGTGCCGGCATCGCCTCCTGCTGCATCCAGCGCAACGCCGCCGGGCCGTCGGAGGCCAGCTGCAGCTGATACCCCTGGCTGGACAGCGCGTTGCCGAGCAGCGACAGGCGTGTGGCCTCGCCGTCGACCACCAGGATCGACTGGCCACTGCCCAAGGCCACCAGCTGCTCGATCGGCTCGCTGCCGTCGCTGGCTTCGTGCATCGGCAAGCGCAGTTCGAAGCAGGTGCCCTGCCCCGGTTGGCTGCTGACATGGATGCTGCCGCCGGCGCCCTCGACGATGCGCTTGCAGGAAATCAGGCCCAGGCCGGTGCCATCGGCCTTGGTGGTGAAGAACGGATTGAACAGGTGCGACAGCGTGTCCGCATCCATGCCGATGCCTTCATCGGCCACGCAGATCTGCATCCAGTCCACGCCATCGCGCTGCCCGGCATGGCTGGCGGTCAGGCTCAGGCGGCCGCCGCTGGGCATCGCCTGGATCGCATTGAGCGCCAGGTTCAACATCACCTGCTGCAGCTCGGTGTAGTTGGCGTCGACCACCAGGCCTTCGTCCTGCACCTGCAGTTCCAGGCGCACGGCGTCGGGCACGTTGCTGCGCAACAGCAGCGCCACTGCATCGAACAGGCCATCGATCTCGATGCGTTCGCTCGGCTTGCGCGAACCACGCACGAACGACAGCATCGACTCGGCCATTTCGTGGCCACGACGGCCACACTCGGCGATGACATCGGCCAGATGGTGCAATTGCGGATCGTCAGTGCGCGCCTTCAGCAGGTCCGGCATGATCAGCAACGGCTGCAGGATGTTACGCAGGTCATGGCTGAGGCCAGCGGCAAGCAGCGACAGGCTTTCCAGCCGCTGCGCGCGCATCAGTTCGGTCTCCACGCGGGCCCGCTCGACCGCGCTGCGTGCATCGCGGATCGCACGCGCCACCGCCGACGGCAGGCGCGCCGGCAGGTGCTTGATGATGTAGTCGTTGGCCCCCTTCTGCAGCGCCGCCACCGCGTTCTCCTCACCCATGGTGCCGGAGACGAAGATGAAGGGCACTTCCGGAGATGTCTCGCGCACGATGCGCAGCGCGTCATCACCGGAGAACCCCGGCATGCTCAGATCGGACAACACGATGTCCGGCTGGAACGCGGCCAGTGCCTGGCGCAGTTCAGCCTCGCTCTCGACACGCTCGAAGCGGGCCTCCAGGCCCGCATCGAGCATCTGTTCGGACATCAGCTCGGCATCTTCCGGTGAGTCTTCCACCAGCAGGATGCGCAGCGCCCCCAGGGCGGGACCGGTCAGGGGCATGGGCTCACTCGAGTTCCGGTGCCTGGTTGATCAACGCCCAGAACTTGCCCAGGGTCTGCACCGCGCCGAAGAACTGGTCCACGTCCACCGGCTTGACCACGTAGGCATTGACGCCCATGTCCCAGCTGCGGGCCAGATCGCTTTCCTCGCGCGAGGACGACAGGATCACCACCGGCAGGCGCTTGAGTTCTTCGTGCTCACGGATCTGCCGCAGCACTTCCAGGCCATCCATGCGCGGCATCTTGATGTCCAGCAGCAGTACCGCCGGCAGGCCCTCCTCGCGGTTGGCGAAGGCGCCACGGCGGAGCAGGTAGTCCATCACTTCCACGCCATCTTCGACGTGCACGATGGGATTGGCCAGACGCGCCTCTTCCAGGGCGTCGATCGCCATTTCGGCGTCGGCCGGGCTGTCTTCGGCGAGAAGGATGGTGCGCAGAGTCGTCATGCAGAAGGACCTTGTTTGTCCGCGTCGATCGCGGGAGGCAGGTAGAAGTGGAAGGTGGCGCCGACGTCCGGTTCGGCCTCGGCCCAGATACGGCCGCCATGACGGGTCAGCACGCGGCGCACGCTGGCCAGGCCGATGCCGGTGCCCGGGTAGTCGCTGGCCTTGTGCAGGCGCTGGAACACGCCGAACAGTTTGCCGGCGTAGGCCATGTCAAAGCCTGCACCATTGTCGCTGACCGTGAACTGATGGCCGCCATCGGGCTGCTGCTGGTAGTCCACGCGGATCTTCGCCGGTTCGCGGTTGCCCGAGTACTTCACTGCGTTGCCGAGCAGGTTGAGCCAGACCTGGCGGATCATGTTCTCGTCGCCCACCACGATCGGCAGCGGTGCGATGCTCCACTCCACCTGGTGCGCATGCCCGCCGTTCTCAGCCTCGGCCTGCAGGTTGGAATCGAGCATGGCGCGGGTATCGGCCACCAGCGACTGCATGTCCACCGCCTGCTGGCGCATCGCCGCACGGCCCAGCCGTGAGTACACCAGCAGGTCGTCGATCAACGCCGCCATGCGCCGGGCCGAGCTGGAGATCACGTCCAGGTAGTGGCGGCTCTTGTCATCGGCCTGATCGCCGAGGTGGCGCGACAGCTTGTCGGAGAATCCGGCAACGTGGCGCAGCGGTGCGCGCAGGTCATGCGAGACCGAGTAGCTGAAGGCCTCCAGCTCGCGGTTGACCTCGGATACCTGCGCAACCTTGCCTTCCAGCTGGCGGTTCAGCTCTTCCACGCGCAGCTGCACTGCGCGCTGCATGGTGACGTCGCTGATGGTCAGCAGCACCACTTCATCATCGGTGTCGGGCAGTGGCATGCGCCGCGCGTTGAGCAGCATGTAGCGCACCATGCCGTCGGCGGTGCGCTGCTCGTGCTCGAAGTCCCAGAGTTCGCGACCGCGCGACAGCACGTCGGCCAGGCGCTGCCGGACCACCGGGTCCTGCCAGGCGTTATCGCCCACTGTCTGCAGCAGCAGGCCATCGGCACGTTCATCCTGCAGGCCGTACAGCTCGGCGAATGCCGGATTGTGCAGCTGCACGCGCAGGTCGCGGTCGAGCAGCACGATCGGTTCACGCACCGTCTGCAGCACCGAGGCCGCGCGTGCGGCCGAGCGCAGCGATTGCCTCTCCGCATGGAGGCGACGGCCGATCTGCCGCTGCAGCAGCCACAGCACCAGGCCGAGCAGGGCCAGCTGGATCGCCAGCGAACTCCACGACACCAGTTCGGTCTGCTTGCGCTGGCGCGCGGCCTGCTCGGCGCGCAGCGCCAGCAACTTCTGCTCGCTGGCCTGCAACTCTTCCACCAGCCCACGAATCGGGTAACGCGTGCTCAGGTCCTGCACCAGCTCACGCTGGTCGCTGTTCGGCTCGGACCTGGCCAGCTCGCGGGCCACTGCCAGGCGGCCGTCCAGCATCGATTCGATGCGACCAATGCGGATCAGCTGATCCGGATTGTCGCGGGTCATCCGGCCCAGTTCGGCCAAGCGCCCCGGAATTTCATTGGCCTTGGCCATGCGCTCGCGCAGGCCGGGGGCATCCACACCCTTGGACAGGGTCAATGCCGCCGATTCGACATCGCGCACATCGGCCTGCAGTTGCTGCAGCGCCACGCCCACGGCCTGGGTATGGTTGACCCAGGCCATCGCTTGTTCGTTGTCCTGCTGCAGTTTGCGCAGGGTCAACCACGGCACCACAATGATCGCGGCAGCGGCCAGCGCCAAGGCCGGCAACCGCCAGCGGTCCCAGATGTCGTCACTGAAAACCAGCGCCATAGTTCCTCGTCAGCTCAGCCGCGAAGCGTTGGCCGGGGCGAACCCGGCTGCGGCGGAACCGGCAATATAGCGCAGGCGGTCACACTGGCGGGCGTTCCGGCCCGGCTGGCTGAACGGGTTGGCAATCGGACCTGTAGAGCCGAGCCCCTGCTCGGCTGCCTTGGAGTTCAGCCAGGCATGGCCCGGCTCTACAGATCAGCGGGCGCCCCATGCCGGGGCGCCCACCGGGGTCAGCGCTTGGCAGCAGCGCTGACCTTCAGTGCGGCAACATCGACGCGGGTCACACCCTTGATGCCCTTGGCGGTGGTGACCGCTTTGTCCTTCTCGGCCTGGGTGGCCACGGCACCGCTCAGGCTGACCACGCCGTTCACGGTTTCCACCTTGATTTCAGTGCCCGGCACGTTGCTGCTGGCCAGAAGGTCAGCCTTCACCTTGGTGGTGATCCAGCTGTCGGTCACCGGCTCGTTGGACTCATGCCGGTCGGCGTGGGTCATCGCAGAATGGTCGGTCTTGGGCGGGCTCTTCGCGGCCGGATCCTTGGCGAATGCGGCCGAGGAGGACAGCGCCAGGCCCAGCGTCAGGGCCGAAGCAACCAGCGTGCGGGTGGTATTGCTCATCGTGTCGTACTCCTGCGGAATGTGCTGCCAGTCTGGACAAGCGCACGTAGAGCAGGCGTGGCGTTGCGGTCATGCTGCCGTGAATCGAAGCGTTTCCAACGGCAACGGTTCAGTTTTGGCCTTCTGCCCACCGTCGTTTACCCTGCCCTTCCCACTGCCGGAGCTCTCCCATGCGCCCCGACCTGCACCTGGCCCTGATCGGCTACGGCCTGGCCGGCCGCGTCTTCCATGCGCCGCTGATCCAGCACACGCCCGGCCTGGCCCTGCACAGCATCGTCAGCTCGCAGCGTGACACCCTGCTGCGTACGTTCAGCGATGTGCATGTGCGTGCAACGCCGCAGGACGTGTTCGACGATCCAGCGGTGGATGCGGTGGTGATCGCCACGCCGAACGAACAGCACGCACCGCTCGCGATCGCCGCGCTGGCCGCCGGCAAGCACGTGCTGGTCGACAAGCCATTCGCGCTGGATGTGGCCGAGGCGGAAACCATACTGGCCGCAGCGCGCGATGCCGGACGCATCGCCACCGTGTTCCAGAACCGGCGCTTCGATGCCGACTTCCTCACCCTGCAGGCGCTGCTGGCCGAAGGCACGCTGGGCGACGTCGCCGAGTGCCATGCGCATTTCGACCGCTATCGCCCGCAGGTGCGCGACCGCTGGCGCGAGCAGGACGGGCCTGGTAGTGGCCTGTGGTACGACCTCGGTCCTCACCTGCTGGACCAGATGCTGGTGCTGTTCGGCTGGCCCGAGGCGATCGACGCGGATCTGGCCGTGCAGCGCGAAGGTGGCAGCGGCATCGACTACTTCCACGCGGTACTGCACTACCCGCGGCATCGCGCGATCATCCATTCCGGTTCGCTGGTCGCAGCGCAGACGCCGCACTTCAGCGTGCATGGCAGCAAGGCCAGCTGGATCAAGCACGGCCTGGATGTGCAGGAAGCGCAGTTGCGCCGCGGTGTAGCACCCGGTGCGCCCGGATGGGGCATCGATCCGCGGCATGGCGAACTGGTGCGCTGCGATGCAGAGGACAACGTGCAGCGCAGCACCGTCGACAACCTGCCCGGCGACTATCGTCGGTTGTATGCGCAGTTCGCAGCGGCGATGCACGGCGACGGCGAGGCCACGGTCAGCCCGGTGCAGGCACTGCAGCTGATGCGGCTGCTGCAGGCCGGCATGGACAGCGCGCGCGAAGGGCGGCGGGTGCAGCTGGGATGATCGGCAGGGCTGCGCCCTGCATCTGCCGAATCAACGGCAACGTCAACGTCAAAAGCGGGCATTCCGTGAATGGCGTGGAAACGATCGGAGACAGCTTTCCTGATGGGGTCGGAGCCCTTTCCTGCGGAAAGGGCTCCGACCCCGGCTTCGTGCTTACGATTTCTTGATGGCGTGGCCGCCGAATTCATTGCGCATCGCCGACAGCAGGCGATCGGTGAACGAATTCGATTCGCGCGAACGCAGGCGTTCCAGCAGCGACAGGGTGATCACCGGTGCCGGCACGTCCAGCGCGATCGCTTCGGCCACGGTCCAGCGGCCTTCGCCGGAATCCTCCACATACGGCGCGATGCCATCCAGTGAAGGATTTCGCTTGAGTGCTTCGGTGCTCAGGTCCAGCAGCCACGAGCGCACCACGCTGCCGTGACGCCACACCTCGGCTACCTGGGCCAGGTCCAGCTCCATCTCCTGCTTGCGCTCCATCAGCGCGAAGCCTTCGGCATAGGCCTGCATCATTCCGTACTCGATGCCGTTGTGAACCATCTTGGTGAAGTGGCCGGCGCCGGACGGGCCGACACGCCCCCAGCCACGATCTTCGGCCGGAGCCAGCGTGCGCAGCAGCGGTGCGATCTGCTCCACCACCGACGCTTCGCCACCGACCATCAGGCTGTAGCCTTCCTGCAGGCCCCACACGCCACCGCTGGTGCCGCAGTCGACGTAGCCCAGATCGTCCTCGGCCAGCGCCTTGGCGCGGCGGATCGAGTCCTGGTAGTTGGAGTTGCCACCGTCGATGACGATGTCACCCTCAGCCAGGTGCGGGGTCAGCTGGCCCAGCGTCTGGTCGACGGTTTCGCCGGCCGGCACCATCAGCCACACCACGCGTGGCACCGGCAGCGCGGCCACGGCGGCGGCCAGCGAATCAACCACCTCCAGGCCGGCCTCGGCGGCGCGCTGGCGGGCACCCTCGCCCGGGTCGTAGCCGACCACGCGGTGGCCGCCGCGGTGCAGGCGCTGGGCCATGTTGGCGCCCATGCGGCCGAGGCCGATCATTGCAATATCCATTGTTTCACCTTCAGTTGGGGTCTAGGGTCAGGCTGCCTGGCCTGCCGGTAGCCGCGCAGTGGCGCAGCTGCGCCTCGCGCCAACGCCGGTAGAGCGTGGTATGCAGATTGTGCACCGCCAGGTCGATCGAAAACGGCGTTCTCGGGTTGCGATCGAGCAGGCGGGCGATGTGGTAGCCGATAGGACGTATACCGCGTGGATGCACGTAGATCACGAACTGCTGGTAGAACGGATCGTCCAGCAGCTGGTCCATGCGTCGCAATGCGTCGTGGTAGCGCGGCGCCAGCCGTGCGCGCAACTGTGGATCGCGCTCGAACAGCAGGCGCTCGAAATAGCGTTGGCCCGTACGCGGAATGTCCTGCGCCAGTTTCCAGAGCTCGGCATTGCGCTGGTCGTACCAGGCCAGGCCAGCGTGCTGCGCCAGCGCCCGCGCAGCGCCTTCGCCCACGTCGACCACCACGAAGTTCTCGGCCTGGTTGCTCAGGTCGTCCAGCGTTCCCTTGTCGTACACATGCTCGATGAAACCGGGCACGCCTACGAACGCCTGCCGCCCCATCGCCGAGGTGCGCACTGCCTTGCCATCGGCGAAGAAGTCGCCCGCATGCGCGCCGAGCAGGATGCTGTCGGTATCGTGCAGCGCGAGGAAGGTGCCGATCGACAGTTCATCCGCTGCAAACTCCGTATCGAACGCTACATCGCCATACAGCTCGCGCTGGGTAGCCAGCTGCGCGACCTGGCGGCCAACACCGCATTCGGCACGTACGGCACCGCTGTAGAACGCCTGCAGCGCATGACTGTTGCCCGCGCGGGGCACGAAGCCACGACCGAAGCTGCGCGTACGCTGCCAACCTTGTACCGGCGCCCCCTGCAACCCGAAGCCGATCCACCCCAGCTGCGGGCCGGAGAAGCGGAACGTGGGATTGCCCTGCAGTGCCGAAGTCGCGCGCCGCGTGGCCGCCCCCAGCTCGAAGGCATAAGCGCAGACCGTGGCCGGGTCCTCCAGCAGCTGCTGCAGCAGTGCCTGCCGTGCGGCAGCGGGCAGTGCCGCCGGCCACCGCACGCGCAAATCACCGGCCGCCTGCGAATCAGCCAGCGAAGCACGCGTGCACACAGGCCCCCCGTGTACCTGCGGCGCACTGAGAGACGCGTCCTCGAAGCGCCACCCCAATCGCTGCAGCAGGCCCTGCGCACAGTCTGGGGATGGCGTTGCCACGACCCACGCTGGCGCCAGCAGCAGGGCTGCAATCAGCCACCTGCCGCGCACGCTCAACCCTGGTCCGTGACCGCCGGTGCGGGTTCCGGTGCCGCTGCCGGCGATGGCGATGGCGATGGCGCAGGCTTGCCCGCCTCGGCCGGCAGATACTGCTGCAGGCGCTGGAAGAAGCGGCGATAGAACTCCGCGTCGGTGACCGTGCTGCTGGCCACCTTCACCAGCGAGTCGTCGTTGCTACCGAAGGGCAGCGATACCGAGCCCAGCGCGCCCACGCCGACACTGGCCGAGGTCGGACTCTTCTTCAGCGCGTAGCGATCCTGCACGGCACTGACAAATACCAGCGTCTGGCTGCCACGCGGGGCGCAGGAGATGCGCAGCACCAGCTGCTCGTGGTCATCCTCGCGCGGCTGGAAGTTCTTGTTGCCCTCCACCTGCGCGTCATCGGAACGGGCGATGGCATAGCCCTGGCTGAGCAGCGTGCGGCGCGCAGCCTCGCAGGCTTCGCCGGGGCGGCCCTCAACGGTGCGCGAGAAGGTATCGCCGGAATCGAAGGACTCGCGCAGCACGGTGCTGTCGGCGGCACGGCCGCCACAGGCCGAGAGGATCAGCGCACCGGCGAACGCCACAGCAGCGCTGGAAAGACGGGAGGCCCGCATGGGTACTCCTGCGAGAACAGAAGCCCCAAGGGTAGTCCCGCTCCCGTGTGCGGCAGGTCGACATGGCCCTCCACGTTGCTCCCGGTTCATGCGCCGGTAGCGCCGGGATGAGGTCCCCAGACGAAAAAGGGGCCGGCAATGCCGGCCCCCTCGGGATTACAACATGCTGTCGCCGGCTCAATCCGCCCAGCGCCCCGCGCCGGTGGACTGCGGCAGCACCTGCGCCGACAGCGGGCGGTCGTTGGCCAGCAGGTTCACCGCATCGGCCAGGATCGAGGCCGACTCGCGCAGCAACGGGTCCGGACGCTTCTCGGCAGCCTTCTCGCGGGCGGCATCCTTCACGATGTCGCGCTCGTTGCCGGTCAGGCCATCGTCGCTGCTGTCGTCAGCCAGCGGATCCAGGTCCAGGCCCAGCTCCTTGCGCATCACCTGGCGCTCCTTGCGCTGGGTGTCCTGGCGCTCACGCTCGGCGCGGCGGGTGGCCTCGTTCAGCGAGATGTACTTCTTCGCGGCCTCGGTGCGGAACTGCTGCACGTCCTCGTTCCACCACTGGAATTCCTTGTCGGTCGCGATCCGCGCGTCGTGGCGGGTTTCCAGCTTCGGCAGCAGCGGCGCGAAGTTGCCGTACTGGGTGTGCGGCACGGCAGCGATGCGGGTCCACGGCAACGCATTGTCGTAGGTGCTTTCGCCGAACTCGGTGGCATCGACGCTGGCCGGGAACGCCAGGTCCGGCACCACGCCCTTGTGCTGGGTGCTGCTGCCGCTGATGCGGAAGAACTGGGCGATGGTCAGCTTGACCTGGCCGAAGCGCTGGGTCTCGCCACTCGGCCAACGATCCAGGTCGACGATGTTCTGCACGGTGCCCTTGCCGAAGCTGGTCTCACCAATCACCAGGCCACGGCCGTAGTCCTGGATGGCACCGGCGAAGATCTCCGAGGCCGAGGCCGAACCGCGGTTGATCAGCACCGCCAGCGGCCCGTCCCACGCCACGCCCTGGTTACGGTCGCTGTTGACGGTGACGCGGCCACCGGACTCACGCACCTGCACCACCGGGCCCTGCTCGATGAACAGGCCGGTCAGTTCGATCGCCTCATCCAGCGAACCACCACCGTTGTTGCGCAGGTCCAGCACCACGCCATCCAGCTTGTCGTTCTTGAAGCCAGCCAGCAGCTTGGCCACGTCACGGGTGGCCGAGGCATAGTCGGCCGCATTGCGGCGACGGCCTTCGAAGTCCTGGTAGAAGGTCGGCAGCTTGATCACGCCGATCTTGCGCGCCGGCTCACCATTGGCGGCCGGAATGGTCATGGTCTCGCCCTTGGCCGCCTGCTCGGCCAGGCGCACCTTCTGCCGGGTCAGCAGCAGGGTGTGGTGCTTGCCGTCGGCACCTTCGGCAGCCGGAATGAATTCCAGCTTGACCTGGGTGTCCTTGGCGCCACGGATCTTGGCCACCACATCGTCGATGCGCCAGCCGATCACGTCCTCGACCTGGCCAGACTTGCCCTGGCCAACGCCCACAATGCGGTCACCCGGCTTCAGCGTGCCGTCCACCGCAGCCGGACCACCGGCGATGATCTCGCGGATCACCACCACATCGTCCTGGCGCTGCAGCTGCGCACCGATGCCTTCCAGCGACAGCGACATCGCCTGGTTGAAGTTCTCGGCGGTGCGCGGGGTGAAGTAATCGGTGTGCGGATCGACCGCGCTGGTGTACGAATTCATGAAGAACTGGAAGACGTCTTCGCCCTTCAGTTCATTGACCGACTTCTCCAGCGTCGCGTAGCGCTTGTCCAGCGTCTTGCGGATGTCGTCCGGCTTCTTGCCGGCCAGCTTCAGGCGCAGCCAGTCGTTCTTCACCGACTTGCGCCACAGCTCATCCAGCTCTGCACTGCTGGCCGCCCACGGCACCTTCTTGCGGTCGTACTCGAAGCGCTCGTCGGTGGTGAAATCCGGCTCCTGCTTGAGCAGCTTGCGTGCATACGCCACGCGCTCGCCGACGCGCTGCTTGTAGACCGCGAACACCTGGAACGCCGGCTCAAGCTCGCCGCCACGGATGGCCGAGGAGATGTTGGCTTCGAACGGCGCGAAGCGCGCCACGTCGGCCTGGGTGAAGTACTG
>DQIG01000350.1:0-449 GCA_003525885.1 Stenotrophomonas sp. | reverse complement strand
CGTCGGCCTGGGTGAAGTACTGCTTGGCGCCGTCCAGTGTCTCCAGGTAGCGCTTGAACACGTCCTTGGAGGTGGCCTCGTCCAGCGCGCGCGGGCGGTAGGCGTAACGGCTGTCGGACAACAGGCCATACACCAGCTTGGAGGTGGTCACCTGATCGGCGGTTGCCGCAGCGGGCAATGCAGGCGAGTCGGCCTTGGCCGCCAGCGCCAGCGGCGCGACCAGCGCCAGGGCCATCAGGAATGCGGGGGCTTTGAATTTCATTGACGTGCTCGAAGGCGCCTTGCCAAGGGGGAGACTGCGTGGTGTTCAGACATCACGACAGTGCCGAAAGTTGCCGGGTTTGTCACCCGGCCGCGCTCGGTGGAAAACCAGCCTAGCGGGGCCGGTGTAGCAAATTGTGAATGGCTGAAGAGCGGTGCATCCAGCGGGGCCGTCTGGCCGGTTGCAG
>DQIG01000268.1:26246-26470 GCA_003525885.1 Stenotrophomonas sp. | reverse complement strand
AGGGCGCAGCCCTGCCGAACCCACCCCTTTCATGAAATATGTTTCATCCGCGGCACAGCGTTGTTTTAGTCGCCAGCGCCGATACTTGCCAACCTGCGCTGCCCACGGTGGGCAGTGGCATCGTTGGAGAGCCGCATGCTCGGGTTGGTCAGGACCGCGCTCAACAAGCCTTACACCTTTGTGGTGATGGCTATTTTCATCTGCATCGTCGGTCCGCTCAGCGC
>DQIG01000268.1:14091-26044 GCA_003525885.1 Stenotrophomonas sp. | reverse complement strand
GGCATCCCGGTCATCGCCGTGGTCTGGCAGTACACCGGCCTGTCGCCGGATGCGATGGCCGGGCGGGTGATCTCGCCGTACGAGCGCGCGCTCAGCACCACCGTCAACGACATCGCACATATCGAATCGCAGTCGCTGGCCGGCATGGGCGTGGTCAAGGTGTTCTTCCAGCCCGGCGTGGACATCCGCACCGCCAATGCGCAGATCACCGCGATCTCGCAGACCATGGTCAAGCAGATGCCGGCCGGCATGACGCCGCCACTGATCCTCAACTACAGCGCCTCGACCGTGCCGGTGCTGCAGATGGCGTTCTCCAGCCCGACGCTGGGGGAATCGCAGATCCGTGACCTTGCGCAGAACACGGTCCGCCCGCCATTGACTTCGATTCCCGGCCTGGCCATTCCCGCCCCCTACGGCGGCAAGCAACGCCAGATCACTCTCGACCTGGACCCGCAGGCGATGGCGGCCAAGGGACTGTCGGCGCAGGACGTGGGCAACGCGCTGGCGGCACAGAACCAGATCACCCCGGTCGGCACCGCCAAGCTGGGCAGCAACGAGTTCACCGTGCTGCTCAACAACAGCCCCACCGAAATCGAGGCGCTGAATGACCTGCCAATCCGCACCGTCAATGGTGCGGTGGTCACCATCGGCCAGGTTGCCCACGTGCGCGATGGCTCGCCGCCGCAGACCAACATCGTGCGCGTCAACGGCGGCCATTCGGTGCTGATGGCCGCGTTGAAGAATGGCGATGCGTCCACGCTCACGCTTGTCAGCAGCGTGCGGGCGATGCTGCCGCAGATCGGCGAATCGCTGCCGCCGTCGCTGAAGATCTCGTTGCTGGGCGATGCCTCCACCTTCGTGCGCGAATCGATCAGCAGCGTCGCCCGCGAGGGCATCATCGCTGCGCTGCTGACCAGCGTGATGATCCTGGTGTTCCTCGGCAGCTGGCGTTCGACCGTCATCATCGCGGCCTCGATCCCGCTGGCGGTGCTGTCGGCCATCGCGCTGCTGTCGGCCGCCGGGCAGACCCTCAATGTGATGACGCTGGGCGGACTGGCGCTGGCGGTGGGCATCCTGGTCGACGATGCCACCGTCACCATCGAGAACGTCAACTGGCACCTGGAGCAGGGCAAGGGCGTGCGCGAGGCGATCCTCGATGGCGCCGCGCAGATCGTCGGCCCGGCATTCGTGTCGCTGCTGTGCATCTGCATCGTGTTCGTGCCGATGTTCCTGCTCGATGGCATTGCCGGCTACCTGTTCCGGCCGATGGCACTGGCGGTGATCTTCGCGATGGCCAGCTCGTTCGTGCTCTCGCGCACGCTGGTGCCGACCATGGCGCTGTATCTGTTGAAACCACATCGAGTGGAGCGGGGCGCCGGTCATCATCCCGAAGATGCCTTCCTCAACCATCACGAAGGCGATCATCCGCAGCCGCGTCGCGCTCGCCTGACGGCCACGCTGGTGCGCTGGCAGCAGCGCTTCGAGGCTGGTTTCTCTGCCACCCGCGATCACTACCACGCGCTGCTCGGCCTGGCGCTGGCCCACCGCGGCCGCTTCCTGGTCGGCTTCATGGCCTGCGTGCTGCTGTCCTTCGCGCTGTTGCCCACCCTGGGCCAGGACTTCTTCCCGGCCACCGAAGCCAGTGCACTGTCCTTGCATGTGCGCCTGCCGCTGGGCACGCGCATCGAGGAAACCGCTGCGGCCTTCGATCGCATCGAAGCGCGCATCCGCCAGGAGATCCCGCCGCACGAGATCGATGCCGTCGTCGACAACCTCGGTCTGCCGATGACCGGCATCAACATGGCCTACAGCGCCAGCGGCACCATCGGCCCGCAGGATGGTGACATCCAGGTCTCGCTGAAGCCGGGCCATGGCGATGCAGCCGAGTACACGCGGCGCCTGCGGGAGGTGCTGCCGGCGGCTTTCCCTGGCGTCAGCTTTGCGTTCCTGCCGGCCGACACCAGCAGCCAGATCCTCAATTTCGGTTCGCCGGCGCCGTTGGACGTGCGCATTGCCGGACCGGATGCCGCTGGCAATCGGGCCTATGCACAGGAACTGCAGCGTCGCCTGCGCCACGTGCCGGGCCTGGTCGATCTGCGCCTGCAGCAGCCCGATGGCTATCCGACCCTGAAGGTGGATGTCGATCGCCTGCGTGCCAATGGTCTGGGCATCACCGAGCGCGATGTCACCAACAGCATGGTGGCATCACTGGCCGGCAGCAGCCAGGTTGCTCCGACCTTCTGGCTGAGCCCGAAGAACGGCATTTCCTACAGCGTGGTCGCGGCCACGCCGCAGTACCGCATGGACAGCCTGGCGGCGCTGCAGGCGCTGCCGGTGACCGGCAGCAGCGGTACGCCACAGGTGCTGGGCGGCCTGGCCGATATCCAGCGAGGCTCCAGCTCGGCGGTGGTCACCCACTACAACGTACAGCCCACGCTGGACCTGTATGCCAGCGTGCAGGACCGTGACCTGGGTGCAGTGGCGGCCGATGTGCAGAAGGTCATCGATGGCATGGCCGGCCAGCGGCCACGGGGCACCGAGGTGGGCCTGCATGGGCAGATCGATGCGCTGCATGTGGCGTTCACCGGACTCGGCTACGGCCTGCTGGCGGCGATCGTGCTGATCTACCTGCTCATCGTCATCAATTTCCAGTCCTGGACCGATCCGTTCGTGATCATCACCGCATTGCCGGCGGGCCTGGCGGGCGTGGTCTGGATGTTGTTCCTGACCCACACCACGCTGTCGGTGCCCGCGTTGACCGGCGCCATCCTGTGCATGGGCGTGGCCACGGCCAACTCGATCCTGGTGGTCAGCTTCTGCCGGGAGCGCCTGGCCGAGCATGGTGACGCGGCCAAGGCTGCGCTTGAAGCAGGGTTCACCCGTTTCCGTCCGGTCTGCATGACAGCGCTGGCGATGATCCTGGGCATGTTGCCGACCGCACTGTCCACCGAACAGAACGCGCCACTGGGCCGCGCGGTGATCGGCGGCCTGTTGCTGGCGACCTGCGCCACGTTGTTGTTCGTTCCTGTGGTGTTCGCATTGGCCCACTCCCGCAAAACCCGTACTGCTCCTGCCGGAGAACCCTTGCATGTCTGAGTCTTCGCTGCCGCAGCGCTCGCTGCGCCGTCCCTTGCTTCTGGCCGCTGCTGTTGCACTCGTCCTGGTGGCGGCTGGTCTTGCCCTGCGCGCACAGCAGGCACACGCCGTGGTCGAGTGGACCGAGCGCCAGGCGGTCCCGTCCGTGCAGGTGGTTGTCGCCGGTGGACAGGGCGCTGCCGGAACAATGACCCTGCCGGCACACCTGAGTGCCTGGAGCGAGGCACCGATCCATGCACGCGTGGGCGGCTATCTGAAGTCGTGGAGCGCCGACATCGGGCAGGCAGTCAAGGCCGGGCAGGTGCTGGCGGTGATCGACAGCCCGGAACTGGACCAGCAGATCGCCCAGGCCCACGCCCACCTGTTGCAGGTGCAGGCCGATGCGGCATTGGCCAAGGTCAGCGCCGAGCGCTGGCAGGGCATGCTCGGCAGCCACTCGGTGTCGCGCCAGGAGGCCGACGAGAAGCAGGCCAATGCGGTGGCCGCGCAGGCCAGCGTGGAAGCGGCGCAGGCCGACTATGCACGGCTGCAGGAGCTCGGTCGCTACCGCACCCTGCGCGCGCCCTTCGATGGCACCGTGACGTCGCGGCAGACCGATGTCGGCCAGCTGATCCGTGCCGATGACAGCGGCCGCGAGCTGTTCAACATCGCCGATACCCGGCGCCTGCGCCTGATGGTACCGGTGCCGCAGAACGGCGCGGCCAGCATCCGCTCCGGGCTGCAGGCCACGCTGCAGGTGCCGGGCCAGGAAGGGCGCCATTTCACCGCCACGCTGCAGGGCGATTCCAGTGCGATCGACCGCAGCTCGGGCACCCTGCTGGCGCAGTTCGTGGTCGACAACGCCGATGGCGCATTGCTGCCTGGCAGCTACGCGGAAGTGACCCTGCCGCTGCAGGGCGGTGGCGCCGGTGTGAGCGTGCCGGCCGAAGTGCTGATCTTCCGTGCCCAGGGCACCCAGGTGGCGGTGGTCGATGCCCAGGACATCGTGCATCTGCGCGACATCCATATCGCCAGTGACCTGGGCAGCACGCTACGCGTGGACCGGGGCCTGAAGGCGGGCGACCGGGTCATTCCCAACCCACCCGATGCCCTCCGCGAGGGAGACCACGTGCGTGTGGTGGCCGGTGAGCAGGAGCCCGCGCATGCCCGCGGCTGAGCGTGCCGTGGCGCTGGCGGCGGTGGTGCTGTTGGGCGGCTGCTCGCTGGCGCCGGCCTATCAGGTGCCGTCGGTGGCGATGCCGGCCGCCTACGAGCAGGTTGAACCGGGCATGGCCACCGCGCCGTTGCAGGAGGCGTGGTGGCACGTCTTCCAGGATCCGCTGCTGGACCAGCTGCAGCAACAGCTGGAGCAGGCCAATCCGACGCTGGCACTGGCCGTGGCGCACTACGATGCCGCACGTGCCGCTGCGGGCGAGGTGGCGTCGGCGCGTGCGCCGCAGATCGGCTTCAGCACCGGACCGGTCCGGCAGCGCCAATCCGATGACAAGCCTCTGCGCAGCGCGACCCAGCCAGCCATCTATGACAGCAATACCGCCACGTTCTCGCTGTCGTTCGATCTTGACCTGTGGGGGCGGCTGCGCAACGCGGCGGCCGCCGGCAGGGCGCGTGCCGATGCGAGTGGCGACGACCTGGCCGCAGCGCGGCTGAGCCTGTCACAGCAGCTGGCCGGGCTCTATCTGCAGCTGAGGGGCGTCGAGGCGCAGCAGGTGATCCTGCGCGAGAGCATCGAGGACTACCGGCAGGCGCTGGCGCTGACCGAAGACCGATTCCGTGGCGAGATCGCTTCGGAGCTGGATGTGTCCCGTGCACGGCATCAGCTGGCGAGCGCACAGGCCGATCTGGATGCGCTCGACGCGCATCACGGCCTGCTGCGGCATGCCATTGCCGAACTGGTCGGTGCGCCGGCCAGCGGCTTCGCCCTGGCCACTGCGGGCCTGCCGGCACTGCCAACGGTGCCGGCCGACCTTCCCAGCAATCTTTTGCAGCGACGGCCGGATATCGCGGCTGCCGAGCGTCGCGTGTTCGCCGCCAATGCCGGAATCGGTGTGGCGCGCGCTGCGTGGTTCCCGCAGCTCAGCCTGACCGGGTTGCTGGGTGGCCAGACCTCGGGTGGCAGTGCCCTGCTGGATGCTGGCAACCGATACTGGGCGCTGGGTCCGTTGGCTGCATTGCCGGTGTTCGATGGCGGCCGCCGCAAGGCCGCCAAGGCCGAGGCCTATGCCGAGTTCGACGCAGCGTCGGCGCAGTACCGCGCCGCCGTGCTCGCGGCGATCCGCCAGGTCGAAGACCAGCTGACCCTGCTGCGTCAGCTCGATGCCCAGCGCGGCCACGAGCAGGAGGCCGTGGAGGCCGCACGGCGTGCGGAGCAGATCGCACATGACCGCTACACCGGCGGTGCGGTGAGCTACCTGGACGTGGTCAGCGCGCAGACCGATGCCCGCCAGGCACAGCTGGGCCTGCAGGACATCCAGAGCCGGCAGCTGCAGGCCAGTGCGGCGCTGATGGCGGCACTGGGCGGTGGCTGGTCGCGATAGCAGCCGGAGACGGTCTCAGCCTGTGAGAGGGAGGGGCGGAACAATCGCCGCATCCTCCCGGACAAGAGAGCACAGGATGATCACCTGGAATCGGAATGCCATCGCCGCCTACGCGCCGGCCATGGTCGGCTGGTGCCTGGCGCTGGCCAGTGGCCTGCGCCTGGAACAAGTGCGCGACGACCGCCTTGCCCAGGCGATGCTGCCGCTGCTGCACGGGAGCGTGGTGGCGTCGCTGCTACTGACCCTGGCGTGCACGGTGGCAGCCAGCGTGCTGCTGTGGCGAGGCGGCGACTACGATCGCGGCGGCATCGATGCGGGCGCTACAGCGGCGCCGCATCCATCAGCAGGAAACGGCACGGCGCACACTGGTAGGCATTGATCTGTGGCACCAGGCGCTGGAAGTGTCCACTGGCGCAGTGGAGGTCGAGCGCGGCGCGGTCGGGCCACAGCTCGATGAAGATGAAGTGCCCCGGATCCTTCTGGTCGACGAACAATTCATAGCCGAGGCAGAGCGGCTCGCGCTGCGTGCATTCGACCAGCTCCCGGTACAGGGGAAGCACGGTATCCACGGCATCGGGATGGATGAAATCCTCGGCGATCACTTTCAGCATGTCGGCACCTGTACATCGGGCCTTGCAGGATATGCCGGCGCATGGCCGGCACCTATTCCCGTCAACGCAATACTGCGTCCGCACTGACCAATTGCACATCATGCATCTGGTTGAGGTAGGCCTCGTAGTAGCCCTTGTGCGAGGCACCGACGATGGTCAGCATGCGGCTGCCCGGGTGCTGGCCCAGCACGTCGCGCATGTTGGCGACCATGCGCAGGTTGCGGGTTTCCCAGTAGCCGAGGTAGTTGCGGCCGAAAGCCTCGGGTGACGGTTCGACCAGGTTGGCGCCGAAGTCGCTGTTGTACACGGTCATCGCCGTTTCCGGGGCGTTGTAGTTGCGATAGAGCGCAAGCAGGCCATCGGGCTTGCCCAGATTGGCCTCCAGCGGTTCGTCCGCGGCGAACCGTGCCGCACTTGCCGGGTTGTCCCAGGCCGCCCGCAGGGCAGCACCGTAGGCCTTCTCCTGCGCTTTCGGGATAGGGGCGTCGGCCGTGTGATCATCGACTGACCACAAGCGCTCCAGGCCCAGGCGCGCGGCGAGTACGCCAGCGATCATGCCCACTTCGTCGCGCTTGGCCATGCGCTTGTCGAGGAACTGCACCAGCTCCGGTGTCAGGCTGTCGGCTGCGCGACGTTCGTCCTTGGGCAGGCGCAGCCATTGCACCACCGCCGAGCCATTCTCGCCGGCGGCCAGGAACACGGCAGCCAGGCGGCGGCGCTGCGCGGGCGTGGGGGCCGCCGGCCACTGCGCGAGCAGACGCTCCATCTCAGCGTTGGCGCTGGGGACGTCCAGGCCGGTTGCGGCCTGGGCCGGTGCCGGATCGATGCAGTAGCTCTCGACACTATCGGCGTAGCGGGTGGGGTTGCGGCGCATGAAGTCGCACTGCAGGCCCGACAGGTTTTCCACGGCGATGGCGGTCGGATGCCAGGCCTGCAGGCGATTCAGCAGGGGCTCGAGCAGCGGCTGCAGAATGTCCGGCGTGTAGGTTTTCGGAAGCCCGGAAAGATGGGGCGTACCGAGCACCAGCACTTCGTTCGGGCGGCCCGCAGGCGGTCCCTTCAACTGGTCGGGATGGAAGGCGGGCCGATAGCCGGCATCGGCGGCGAACGCGCCGGTGCTGCACAGGCCGAGGAGGATGAGGCTGCCCAAGCGAACGAACATGTGATCTCCCTGTCAGTGAACGGTCCTGCAGATCGCTGCATGCTCGCCATTTTCACGTGGTTGGGTATCTCCCGTTGGTCATGCAAACCTTTCTGGCTTGAACTGCATCCGTGTCCGCAGCACGTGAGCGTGGCGTGAAGTACGCCGCAATTGTCCAGCGCATCGCGGCGGCCGCAGCGCGAGTTGCGACGGATGTCGCGGAATTTCGCTAAAGCCGCCGCCGGCATCGCCGATATTCCCTCTGGATCCCGCTCCAGTCGCCCGCTGCAGGACCCCAGGCTGCCCCCGATGGGCGGCCCGCGCTGTGTGTTCCGCCGCTCCCAGATGCCGATCGCACCCGCACCAGATGTTCTTGCCAGCCGCTCGAGGGGTGCCTGAGGGCACCTGTAGTCCCAAGCAACTGAAGTTGCCGCCGGGCATCCCGCCCGTCGGGTCGCAACCCTTTGTCGGACACCGAGGATCAGACAATGCTCATTCCAGGCTTCACGGCAGGCGCGCAGGCGCCGGCCGAGCTGCATACCCGTTGGTCGCCGTGGCGTGCCCTGCTCGGCGCGCTGGCACCCCAGCACCGCGCCGGCGTCGAGGCGATGGCCGATGGCCGCGCCGAGCTGGAGGCCCAGGTCGCGGCGCTGCACCGGGTCCAGGCGGTCATCGAGTTCGCCCTCGATGGCACCATCCTGCAGGCCAACGACAACTTCCTGCAGGCGATGGGCTACCGGCTGGAGGAGATCCAGGGAAAGCATCATTCCCTGTTCGTCGATCCCGAGCAGGCGCGCAGCGCCGAATACCGTGACTTCTGGGCGCGGCTGGGTCGTGGCGAATATGACGCTGGCCAGTACCGGCGTTTTGGCAAGGGCCAGCGCGAAATCTGGATCCAGGCCTCGTACAACCCGGTGCTGGACCGGCAGGGGCGTCCGTACAAAGTGGTCAAGTTCGCCACCGACATCACCGCGCAGAAGCTACAGGCGGCCGATTCGGCCGGGCAGCTGGCTGCGATCGACAAGTCGCAGGCGGTGATCGAGTTCAGCATGGATGGCCGCATCCTGTCGGCCAACGACAACTTCCTGGCCGCCACCGGTTACAGCCTGGATGACGTGCGTGGCCAGCACCACTCGCTGTTCGTCGAGCCCGAGTATCGCGGCAGTGCCGAGTATCGCCAGTTCTGGGAGAAGCTCGGCCGTGGCGAGTACGATGCCGGCCAGTACCGGCGCCTCGGCAAGGGCGGGCGCGAGGTCTGGATCCAGGCGTCCTACAACCCGATCCTGGACCTCAACGGAAAGCCGTTCAAGGTCGTCAAGTACGCCACCGACATCACCGCGCAGGTGCATGAGAACCAGGCCATGCAACGTGCCGTGGCGCAGACCCGTGAAGTGGTGGCGGCCGCCAAGGAGGGCGACCTTACCCGGCGCGTGGCCACCGCCGACAAGAACTGGCCGATCGCCGAGCTGTGCGAAGGCGTGAATTCGCTGGTCGAGGCGATGGCCGCGATCATCGGCCAGATCAAGTTCGCCGCCGACACCATCGCCGTCGGTGCCACCGAGATCGCGCAGGGCAACAGCGATCTGTCGCAGCGCACCGAGCAGCAGGCGGCGTCGCTGGAGGAGACCGCGGTGTCGATGAAGGGCCTGGCCGAGACCGTGCAGCGCACCGCGACCAACGCGCGGCAGGCCAGTCAGCTGGCCGGAGGCGCCGCCGATGTCGCTGCGCGCGGCGGCAACGTGGTGCACGAAGTGGTCGAGACCATGGCGGTGATCAACGCGTCCTCGCGGCGCATCGTCGACATCATCGGCGTGATCGACGGCATTGCTTTCCAGACCAACATCCTTGCGTTGAACGCGGCGGTGGAAGCGGCGCGGGCGGGTGAACACGGGCGCGGCTTCGCCGTGGTCGCCACCGAGATCCGCGAACTGTCGCAGCGCTCGGCCAGTGCGGCCAAGGAGATCAAGCAGCTGATCGATGCGTCGGTGGCCAATGTCGGCGCCGGTACCGCGCAGGTTGAGAGCGCCGGACGCACCATGGACGAGATCGTGGTCAACGTGCGCCGGGTCAGTGACCTGATGTCCGAGATCAGCACGGCCGCGCAGCAGCAGAGCGACGACATCCAGCAGATGAACCATGCCGTCGATCTGATCGACCAGGGTACCCAGCAGAACGCCGCACTGGTCGAGGAAGCCTCGGCCGCGGCGCGCAGCATGGAAGAGCAGTCGGCGCAGCTGCTGCAGACCGTGGCCAGCTTCCGGGTGCAGGGCGGGGCCGGGCATCTGCACGGCGCGGCGGTGCTGCGCGCGGTCTAGTCCCGCCGGCTGGCGTGTTGTTCCCCGGCCCCGGTGGCCGGGGCAGCATGCACGCAGTTGCGGCCGGCATGCTTTGCCCGGTACAGGGCCTGGTCGGCCCGCTCGACCAGGCCGCGCGGGTCGGCCGCCTCATGCGCGGCCTGCCAGGCCACGCCGATGCTGATGGTCACGTGGGCCTCGGCGGCGGGCAGGGCGGCGGCTTCCACGGCAGCGCGCAGGCGCTCGCCCAGGCCCAGGGCGTGACTGGCGTCGGGCGCGGGCAGGGCGGCGATGAACTCCTCGCCACCGTAGCGGGCCAGCAGGTCATCACCGCGTTGCAGGCAGCCATCGAGGATCGCGGCGACCGCCTGCAGGCGGCGATCACCTTCCGGGTGCCCGTAGGTGTCATTGAGTCGCTTGAAGTGGTCGATGTCGATCATCAGCACCGCCAGCCCCAGGCCCTGGCGACGCGCGCGGCCATGCGCGCTGCCGAGCGATTCATCGAAGTTGCGCCGGTTGCCCAGCCCGGTCAGCGGATCGCGCCGGGCCAACAGCGCCAGCTCGTCGCGCTCGCGCTGGATCTGGACCTGGGTCAGCACGCTGCGCAGGGCGTAGCCGAGCATGGCGCCGATGAATCCTACTGTGGCCAGCGTTGGCTGCAGGCGTGCAACCAGCAGCGCCACCATCATCAGCAGCAACGGCAGCATCAGCGGCACACCGGCATCGACGATGCGGCGGAGGTGGCGCGGCACAGCCACCGCCGGTGGGCGGTACGTGCTGCCGGCTAGCACCGCCAGCAGCACGAACAGCCCGCTGATCAGCAGGTCTCCCCAGCCACCATCGGGTACCTGCGGCTGCCAGGTATTGATGTAGAACGCCAGCAGGAAATAGCCCAGCGCGTAGATCGTCAAGGTGCGGAAGAAGTCGCGGCGGTCGGCATTGTCCTCGGCCAGGAAGCGGATCAGCGCGAAGCAGAACACCAGGCTGTTCTGCACGTTGCTCATGGTGTGCAGGCATTGCGTCCACAACGCGGTGTTCAGGTGTGCCATTGCCCGCGTATGCACGAAGTACAGCAACCACAGCAGCGCGATGATCACCAGGTCCACCGCACGGATACCGCGGTTGCCGCCGCCCGGGCTGGCAGCCACGTAGGTCAGGGGGATCCGGTAGAACACGTACAGGATCAGCGACGAGATGGTCATCTGCGCAGGGCTGAGGCCGGCCACATTGCGATACAGCAGGGCCAGCAGGGCGAGCGAGAACAGGCCGACGGCAGCGCCCAGCGTTCGCCATTTGCAGGCCGCCTGGCTGTCGCGCGCGCGTCGCACGCAGGCCAGTGCAGCCAGAAGAGGGGCCGTGATCAGCATCAGGTAGGAGCCAACCGGGTCCTGCGGGCCGATCAAGGCAATGACGAGCGCGTGCGTGACCATGAAAAACAGTGCAGCACGCAACGTCATGCATTCCCCCGCCCCCAGATCCGGCTGGGATCACGATAGGCAGAAGTACGTGAGGCTGGCAAGAAAAGTGTGAGCTATGTCTATTTGAAATATTGCATAGCGTCACATTAGGGTTTCAGTGGGGTGACACAACGCCTGCGACGTGGGCGTACATCCAGAAGTCGCGTGGCTGTCCCCGCACATGGCGATAGGCGTTCAGTCGCCATCCCTGGCAGCGAGAAGTAGTGGGACCAGGCGGCGGATCGGACGCCCGCAGCGGGCGCAATTGCGCGGGCAGGGTGTCGGCAAGCGTGGGCAGGGCATGCAGGGGCATGCATGCCAGTGTCGGCGTTCGGGCCCGGGAAATGCAAAAGGCCAGGTCAATGACCTGGCCTTTGATGCAGTGGTGCCGGTGAAAGGACTCGAACCTTCATGGGGTCACCCCCGGCTGATTTTGAGTCAGCTGCGTATACCATTCCGCCACACCGGCAGGCAGCGTGCGAGTGTAACCGAGGTCGGCGGGAGATGCATAGTGGGACGGCCTATGAGGGCGGTTTCTGTCGGCATTGGCTCCTTGGTAGCTATACTCCCAGCGTGCAATTGCCTCCAGGAGCGGTAGCAGATGACAGTGTTGCAGGACCTGAGGGTACTGGTGGTCGAGAACGACGAAATGAGCGCCGCCCTGCTGCAGATGCAGCTGGTGCATGCCGGCGCGACTGTGGTCGGTCTTGCGGCGAGCGTGTCCGAGGCCCTGCAGCTGCTGGAGCAGAGCCCCCCGGACGTGGTCCTGCTGGACTACCGGTTGGCCCGCAATGAGACCAGCGAGCCAGTGGCTGGGGGG
>DQIG01000268.1:0-13941 GCA_003525885.1 Stenotrophomonas sp. | reverse complement strand
CCAGCGAGCCAGTGGCTGCAGCGCTTTCAGCGCGTGGCATTCCGTTCGTGCTGGCCACCGGGATGCTGGCCGAGCAGCTGCCGGCGCCGATGCTGGCCGGCCTGTTGCTGGTCAAGCCCTACCTGTCGGCCGATCTGTCACGCGCGCTGGCGCGTGCGGTTGGCCGCTCCAGCGTCAAGGCCTGAGCAGCCCGCTGCGGACCGCCAGGAGGGGTATGCTGCCGAGGCCTGAATGCTCAGGCCTACAAGGAGAGTGGCATGAAGAAGTGGATCAAGCGCATGGTTGCTGCGGGTGTCCTTTCGATGGCGGTCTTCGGTGGTACGGCGTCTGCCGCATGGTGCGGCCAGCCCTGTTTCCAGCTCTACAAGAGCTGCATCGCGCGCGGCGGTGACGTTGAGCAGTGCCTGCAGGAACAAGCCTTCTGCGAAGAGGCGATGTGCGGCGGCAACCCCTGATCCGGGAACCCCGCCCAGGCGGGGTTTTTCAATTGCGGGTGGCGCTCAGCCCGCTTCCTCGTACACGTAACAGATCTCCTCGCGATCATCGAGGATGCGGTACTGGCGTGCCAGGTCATCCGGGTCGGGATTGAGCCAGGCGTCGAGGTGTTCCTTGCGGATCGGCACCACGCCGCGGTCATGCCCGGCAGCGGCGACGTCGCTGGGGGGCGCGTCGGTGATCGTGGCAAACGACAGCAGGCGGCCTTCCGGTCCTTCCCATTCTGCCCAGAGGCAGGCCAGCAGCAGGTCGCGGGGCGGATCGGGACGGAATTCGAGCACCACGTCCTGTTCCTTTTCGTCGGCACCGAGGGTGCGGCCGGCGATGGCGTGGCGTGGCACGTGCTCGTAGAACGCCTGTACCACCACCACCCCATGGCGCAGTCCGAACGCACCCCGCCAGTAGCCTTCCAGGCTGTCGCGCCGCGCATTGTAGGTGCCGGGGTACAGCACGTCGTTGCGTGCCGGCTTGTCCGGCAGCCGGCACTGGTAGCGCATCGGCTTGATCACCCGCTGACCGTTCTCGCTGACCATCACTGGCGCGTAGGTGCCGGGGAAAATGCGGTTGTCGCGCGGCAGCAACTGCACCCGATGCAGGTCTTCCAGTCGGGCCTGCGCGCGCTCGATGCGGTTGCCGGCCACGCGCAGGTCATTGCGTGCCTTCTGCGTGGGCCGGGTGGCCAGCGTGGCATGTGCAATATCGCGTCGTTCGCGTTGCCGGGCCAGTTCGGCCTCCAGTGACTGTTGCTCCTGCGCATGCCATTGCTGGATCTTCGCCACGATGTCCCGTCCCTGTTCGGTACGCGCACCGGCGAATCCGTCATCCATCGCCTTCGGGGTTTTCGGCCGCTTCTTGCCCGGATCGTGTGCGTACAGTTCGGCGAACTCTTCCAGCGACAGGATGGCGCCGAACTCGCGTACCAGCTTGGCGTAGTCAGCGCGGATCAGGGCGGAATAGCACATGGGACTCTGCGGGCCTGGGTCGCAGCGGCTGCGACGTGGATGCGGCAGGATAGCCCGACCGATCAGGAGATGCCGCATGAATGATTCCACCTGCCAGTTCCGCGAAGCCGTGCCCACGGTCGAGGACTACTGCCAGTTGCGTGTGCTCGCAGGTCTCAGTGCCAAGACCCGGGAAGCAGCTGCGCGCGCGCTGCCCAATACGCTGTTCGGCGTATGTGCCTACCAGGGCGCAGAACTTGTGGCGATGGGCCGTATCGTCGGCGATGGCGGCTGCCACCTGCAGGTCTGTGACATCGCGGTGCTGCCGCGGTTGCAGGGGCAGGGCCTGGGCAAGGAGGTGATGCGGCGCCTGGATGGCTGGATGCGGGCCAACCTGCCGCCGTCGGCGTATGTCAGCCTGCTGGCGGATGGCGAGGCGCATCGGTTGTATGCACAGTTTGGTTTCGCGCCCACCGCACCGGCATCGATCGGGATGTATCGGCGGTTCTGAGCCGTGAGCGGGGTGACGCCATCCACGCATGGCGTGGATAGGGACTTCCCAGGAATCGCAGGCAAAGAAAAACCCCGACCGAGGTCGGGGTTTTCAAGAATTGGCGTCCCCACGGGGATTCGAACCCCGGTCGCCACCGTGAAAGGGTGATGTCCTAGGCCTCTAGACGATGGGGACGCACGAAAACTTCAAGTTGTAGATCCTTCGACGGCCTAATGTCGAAGTGGTGGAGCCAAGCGGGATCGAACCGCTGACCTCCTGCATGCCATGCAGGCGCTCTCCCAGCTGAGCTATGGCCCCATGAAACATCGGATATCTGCCGGGAGCAGAATCCGTTTTGAAACTGGCGTCCCCACGGGGATTCGAACCCCGGTCGCCACCGTGAAAGGGTGATGTCCTAGGCCTCTAGACGATGGGGACGCACGAAAAACTTCAAGTTGTAGAACCTTCGACGGCCTAATGTCGAAAGTGGTGGAGCCAAGCGGGATCGAACCGCTGACCTCCTGCATGCCATGCAGGCGCTCTCCCAGCTGAGCTATGGCCCCGTGTTACCGAGCCGCCTATCATACCTGCGTGTTCACGTTTGTGGAAGCTTTTTTTAAACTTTTTTCGTTCCGGTTCGACCGTCGCCACGAGGGCAGGGGAACCGCAACGCCACAACCTGAATGCCGGTAGGCGGTGAACAAAAAAGACCCGGTTATCGGCCGGGTCCTCGTTGTTCGTGATGAGTGGCGTCCCCACGGGGATTCGAACCCCGGTCGCCACCGTGAAAGGGTGATGTCCTAGGCCTCTAGACGATGGGGACGCAATTCTCATCAATGTTCTTTAGCGACCTTTCGACGGCCTAATGCCGAAAGATTGGTGGAGCCAAGCGGGATCGAACCGCTGACCTCCTGCATGCCATGCAGGCGCTCTCCCAGCTGAGCTATGGCCCCACGTCGCTGAGGAGCGAAATAATAGCCTTGCCCCAGGGGGTTGGCAAGCATTTGTTGCACTTTTCTTCACGCGTGTTGCGAGGTGGATGACGGTCGCCCGCACTCATGCCGCGTCGTCGGTCAGCGCCGCCAGGATCGGGCACTGATCCAGCGTGCCGTGGCCGGGGCAGGCGTCGACCAGCTGAGAAAGCGCGCTGTGCATGCGCTGCAGTTCGGCCATGCGGTGTGCAATGTCCTGCAGCCGGGCCTGCGCCGTGTCGCGCACACTGCCCATGTCCTGCGAGTGGCGGTCACTGAGTGCCAGCAGTTCGGCGATTTCTTCCAGGCTGAAGCCCAGCGTCTTGGCGCGGCGGATGAAACGCAGCCGGCGCAGGTCCTGCTCACCGAAGATGCGGTAGCCCCCGGCCGAGCGTGCCGCCGTGGGCAGCAGCTGCTGGCGTTCGTAGTAGCGCACCGTATCGATCGGCACGCCGGCCTGGCGCGCCAGTTGACCAATGTTCATGGCGGATTCCTGCGGATGCTGCCGCTCATTGTGAAGCCTTGAGTGTGGTCCAGGGTCAAGGTCCCGTCGCTGACGGCGCATTCAGCGCACTTTGCAACTTTCTTCATAGCCCCACCGTCGTGGCAGTTCCTACCCTGCGCCTGAACCGGCCGCTGGATGGCCTGCAACGAACCGAGGAGATGGTCTGTGGAAGGATTCAGGAACGAAGGATTCGTCGAGGTCGCGGTGGTCGAGTACCCGGGAGGCGACCCGTCGGCCGCCTCCGTGCTGACCGAGATGGCACATGTCGCCAACCGGCTTGCCCAGCAGCAGCGCCGTCCGTTCAAGCGTGTCCTGGTGACCCGCTGGATCGTGCCGGCCAGCCAGACCGGCGTGCATCGCATTGCCGGCGCGGAGATGCTCGAGGCGGACATTCCCGCCGTGATCGCCGTGCCTGGCCAGATCAGTCAGGGCGTCTGCCTGCGCGCCGATGAGGTCCTGCTGGATTGGCTGCGCGCGCATTACGACGGTGGCAGTCTGCTGGCTGCAGCCGGTGATGGTGTCAGCGTGCTGGCGCGCGCCGGCCTGCTGGCCGGGCGCACCGTCAGTGGTCCGGACCTCGGGCGCCATCCTGGCCTGCAGGGGCAGTCGGCCAGCTGGGTGCCCAGTGAGCGCGCGCTGGTCGATGACGGCGACCTGCTGACGGTGGCCGGTTCCCAGGCGTGGCGTTTCCTCGCGCTGCGCCTGCTGTACCGGCTGCACGGCCAGGGCGTGGCGAGTTCCGTTGCGCAGCAGCTGGGGATCACGGTGCCGGCGGCAATCCAGCAGGATCTCGAGCGGTTCAGTGCCAACTTCGCCCACGGCGATCGCGACGTACTGAAGGCGCAACGCTGGCTGCACACCACCGCTGCGCGCGGCGCCACGCTCGGTGCGATCTGTGAGATTTCCGGGCTGGAGCCGCGCACCCTGCAGCGGCGCTTCCTGAAAGCCACCGGCCTGCGCCCGATCGAGTATTGCCAGCGGTTGCGCATCGCGAAGGCGCAGACGTTGCTGCAGCAGGGGTCGGGTATCGATGAAGTGGCATGGGGCGTGGGCTATGCCGATCAGAGCGCATTCCGGCGCCTGTTCCTGCGCATTGTTGGAATGACGCCGGCCAACTATCGCCGGCTGGTCAACAACAAGCGGCGCGAGCGACCGCTCTTGTCATCGGTGGCGGGCAGCCTGCGCGGGCTGCAACCGGCGACCGGCGTGCAGATGCCGCGCAGCGCGGCCTGATGCCTGCGGTGGGCGTCGCGCTTGCAACCTGGGCGCGACGCTTCGACCATGCAGGTAACGGATGATGGGGCAGGTGGGCTGATGTCGAGTGTTGGACCGGTGCCGATGCCGGTGGTGTTGATCCTGGTGTGCGTGCTGCTGGCCATGGCGGTGGCACACCTGTGGCCGCGTCGGAAGGACGGGATGGCAGTGCCTTCCGCAGCCAGCCTGGTCCTGGACATGTTGCTGATCGGCCTGCTGTGCGGACGCATCAGCTTCGTGGTCATGAACTTCGCGCTTTACCGTGAGGCTCCCTGGAGCATCCTGCAGATCGCCGATGGTGGGTATCACCTTGCAGTCGTGCTGGTTGCGGGCCTGGCGTGGGGCACCTGGCGGCTGCGGCCGTGGCGCGCGCTACGTGCGCCGGTGCTGGCGGGGGCGCTGGTGGGCGTCGTGCTGTGGGCGGCGGGCAGCCACCTGCTGGCTGCCTGGCAGGAGCAGCGGATGCCGCTGCCGGCAGTACAGGTGGCCGATCTGCAGGGGCGCACGATCGACCTGCAGCAGTTCCGGGGCAAACCGGTGGTGCTGAATCTCTGGGCCAGCTGGTGTGGACCCTGCCGTCGCGAGATGCCGGTGCTGGCATCCGCACAGCAGACCCACACCGACGTGCAGTTCGTGTTCCTCAACCAGGGGGAAACCCTGGACGAAGTGAAGGGTTTCATCGCATCCGAACAGCTCTGGCTGGGCAATGTACTGCTGGACGACACCGCCTCCGCGTCAACCGTGCTGGGTGTGCAGGCCTACCCGTCGACGCTGTTCTTCGACGCCGAAGGGCGCCTGCGTGAACTGCACCTTGGCGAACTGACTGCCGCGGGCCTTGAACACAAACTGCGCCGGCTGCGGTAGCCTGCGCGGGCATCTCACTACGGAGTTCCCATGTTGTCGACTTCCCTGCGCATCGCTCCGGCGATGCTGTTGCTGCCGGTCATGCTGGCATTGGCCGCCTGCAGCCAGGCCCAGACCCCGCCGGGCAAGACGGCCGCAGCTCCGGCCGCCAGTGCTGCGGCCACTGCGGCCAAGGGTGACCGCCCCGCAGTGCTGAAAGGCATCGAGAAGCACGGTTTCGAAGTCGTTGCCGAGTTCGATGCGCCGGGTGGCCTGCGTGGCTTCGCTGGCGTGGTGGGCGGGCAGCAGCCGGCCGCCGCTTACGTCACCGCCGACGGCAAGCACGTGCTGGTAGGCAGCCTGTTCGATGCCGAGGGCAACGACGTGGCCGCCGAGGCGGTGGAGAAGCTGGTCGCTGCACCCATGTCGGCCAAGATGTGGTCCAAGCTGGAAGCCAGTGCCTGGGTGCGTGACGGCAAGGCCGATGCACCGCGCGTGGTCTATACCTTCAGTGATGCCAACTGCCCGTATTGCCACAAGTTCTGGGAAGCGGCGCGTCCGTGGGTCGACGCCGGCAAGGTGCAGCTGCGCCACATCATGGTCGGCGTGATCCGCGAGGACAGCCCGGCCAAGGCTGCGGCCATCCTGTCCGCGCGTGACCCGAGTGCGGCCTTGCTGGAAAACGAACATCAGTTCGACCGGGGTGGTATCAAGGCCCTGCCGAGCATCAGCCGCGAGATCGCCGGCAAGCTCGATGCCAACCAGGTGCTGATGATCGAGATGGGCTTCCAGGGCACGCCGGGTATCCTGTTCCAGGATGCACAGGGCCAGGTGCAGCGTCGCGCCGGTCTGCCACAGGGCGCTGACCTGCAGACGGTGCTGGGCCCGCGTTGACCGGTACCCAAGTCGTGATGTGACCCCACAGGCCCGCATGGCAGCATGCGGGCCTGTTGCTTTTCGCCACACGTGCGGGCGATGCAGGCTGCGCACCACCTGTTCGGCGTCACGTCTGAATCGTGACTGACATCAAGCATCGCGCCTTGATTCCAATCAAGGCCAAAAACGACAGGCGGGTTAGCCTGTGACGCATGGAATACAGCGTCAACGCGCCATGGATGCCGCGCCTGAGATGCCCTGAAGCGGGGCGGTCGGCACAGCCATTCACGACATTCTCACTCCCTGGTTGTTACCCAGACCACTGCGGTCGCCACCTCTCTGGCAGCGCGGCCTTGATGGCGTCGACACCGGTGCGGGCGGGGCAGTGTCATCGTCCTGTTGCCTGCCACGCGCAGGCTGCCCGGTGTCGTCGACGCAGTACCCGCATTTTCAGCAACGGCAACGCGAAGCCAGGGCGGCGCATGCGTGCGCTCCGGGAACGTGATGCGAGTGTTCGTCCGGGGAGGATGCAATGCGTTTGGCGGTACTGAGTCTGGCGTGTCTGGGTGCACTGGCGATCTCGCCAGCGTATGCGCAACAGGGCGATGCAGACGATGCGCAGGCATTGCGGCGTGAGATTGCCGCCATGCGCCAGGCGCTGGAAGGCATGCAGCAACGCCTGGATCGGCTTGAACAGCGGGACGCCGCGCCTGCTGCAGGGGTGGCGCAGACGCCGGCACCTGCTGCATCGGCAGCTCCCGTTGCGACAGCGGCCACGACAGGTGTGATCCATCGCACCCAGGTGCCGGGCGTGGCGCAGCCGGTGCTGCCGCAACGCGACTCCGTGGCCGATCCGTCCACCGCTGCATCACGTCCAGACAGTGCAGCCGGCCCGACCGACCCCGACCTGAAGGGCTTCTTCGCCATTCCGGGGACCGATACGGTGATCCGCATCGGTGGCTACGCCAAGCTCGATGCCATCGCCGACTCACGCGCGGCCGGTGACGAGGACCAGTTCATCCCATCGTCGATGCCGGTCGGCGGCAGCCATCGCGATGTTTCCAACTTCAACATCCATGCCAAGCAGACCCGCTTCAGCTTCGAGGCACGGCGCCCGACCACGCACGGCAACCTGCGCTTCTACCTGGAGAATGATTTCTTCGGCAGCAGCGATGGCTACGAGTTCCGCCTGCGCCATGCCTACGGCCAGCTTGGCAATACTTACGCCGGTTATGGCTATTCCAGTTTCATGGACCCGGACAGCCTGCCCGACACGCTGGACTTCGCTGGCCCCGGTGGTGCCGGTTACCTGCTGGTGGCCGGCATCCATCACAGCTTTGCAATGGGCAAGGGCAACACCCTGACCGTCGCCGCCGAAGATCCGAAGACTGAACTTGCCGGCGCCAGCGACCTGCGAGCGGCAGTGAACCGCCTGCCCGACGTGACCGTGACCGCACGAATGGAGCGCGACTGGGGTCACCTGCAGCTGGGGGCCGTGGCACGCAGCCTGGCCTATGACGGTGACGGCGAGCGTGACCGGCGTATGGCCGGCGGCCTGCAGTTCAGTGGCTCGGCATCGGTAGGCGAGCGCGATCTGTTGCTGTTCGGCGTACTCGGCGGGCGCGGTCTCAGCCGCTACACCGCCGACCTGACCGGCTCCGGGCTGGACGCGGTGGTCGGTGCTGATGGCCGCCTCGACGCGCTCGACCTGCACGGCGGCTTCGTTGGCTACACCCATTACTGGTCCGAGCTGTGGCGATCAAACCTGATCTTCGGCCAGCTGACCCTGGAGCGGAACGCCGCACTGGCGGCCGATGCCTTCCGGCAGAGCCGTTACGGCGTGTTCAACCTGATCTGGAGCCCGGCACCGTCGTGGACGATGGGCATGGAGCTGCTGTACGGCCGCCTGGAGCAGCAGGCGGGTGCGCGCGGTGACACGGTCCGGGTGCAGGGCAGCCTGCAATACAACTTCATCAAATAGGCGCCAGCGGTCGTTCGCCAGCGTAACCGTCCCCACGCCCGGCCGCACCGGGCTCATGCCAGTACAGGAGATTGTCATGGCAGAAGCAAAGAAAATCGGGGTGGTCGGAGCCACCTTCCTCGTCGCCGGCAACATGATGGGATCAGGCGTGTTCCTGCTGCCCTCCAGCCTGGCCAAGATTGGTACCGCCTCGATCTGGGGCTGGCTGATCACCACCGCGGGTGCGCTGCTGCTGGCCTTCGTGTTCGCCAAGCTGGGCAAGCTGGCCCCCAAGGCGGGTGGCCCCTATGCCTATGCGCGTGACTGGTTCGGGCCCTACATGGGCTTCCAGACCAATACCATCTACTGGTTCGCCAACTGGATCGGCAACGTTGCCATCCCGATCGCGGCGGTCGGCTACTTCAGCTACTTCTTCCCGATCCTGTCCGAGCCGCTGGTGCGCTGCATCGCGGTGCTGGTGCTGGTGTGGGCGCTGAGCTTCGCCAACATGATCGGCCCGGCCTTCGTCAGCCGCGTGCAGACAGTCACCACGAGCTTTGCGCTGGTGCCGATCCTGGGTATTGCCATCTTTGGCTGGTTCTTCTTCGATGCGGATATCTTCAAGGGCGCCTACAACGTGTCCGGTGAATCCAACTTCGGCGCGATTTCCAGCGCTGCGGCACTGACCCTGTGGGCCTTCATCGGTGTCGAGTCGGCCTCGGTGACCGCCGGCGTGGTCGAGAACCCGGAAAAGAACGTGGCCCGCGCCACCCTGGCCGGTGTGTTCCTGGCCGCCATCGCCTACATCGCGAGCTCGTCGGTGATCATGGGCATGGTGCCCAACGGCGAACTGCAGACCTCCGATGCCCCGTTCGCTCTGGCTGCCGCCAAGGCCGTCGGTGGCTGGGGCGGTGCGCTGGTCAGCCTGTGCGCCTTCATCGGCGCTGCCGGTTCGCTGGGTGGCTGGATCCTGCTGACTGCACAGAGTGCCAAGGCGGCCTCCGATGATGGCCTGTTCCCGAGCATCTTCAGCAAAACCAACAAGGATGACGTGCCGGTCAAGGGCGTGCTGATCGTGGCTGTGCTGATGACCCTGGCGGTGCTGGTCACCTCCACGTCGGAAACCGCGTCGGCCCAGTTCGACGTGATCACATCGGCGGCCGTGGTGCTGACCCTGCTGCCGTACATCTACTCGTGCGTGGCCTGCTACTTCGTGGTCGAGCGTTCGCACACCCTGGTCCACACCGGTGCGTTCTGGACCCTGACCAGCCTGACCGTCGTGTACTGCCTGTGGGCGATCTACGGTTCGTCGGGAACCATCGTGCAGTACGCCTTCCTGTTCGTGCTGTTCATCACCGTGTTCTATCCCTTCTTCAGCGAGGAGCGCCGCCAGCAGCGGCAGCGCGCCCGCGAGGCATCGGCCATCAGCGCCGGCGCCCAGCGTTCCTGAGTTCGACAAGGAGAATCAACGTGTACTTCAAGTCCCTGGACTACCCGGTCATTGTCATCGACAACGACTACGAGTCGCCGCGCATCGGCGGCATCCTGATCCGCGCCCTGGTGGAAGAGCTGCGCAGCAACGACCAGCGCGTGCTGTGCGGCCTGAACCTGGACGATGCCCGTGCCGGTGCCCGCACCTACGTAGCGGCCTCGGCGGTGCTGATCTCGATCGACGGCAGCGAAGAGGTTGATGGCGAGTTCCAGCGCCTGACCGCCTTCCTGCGCGAGCAGAGCGCGCGCCGCGCCAATCTGCCGGTGTTCCTGTACGGCGAGCGTCGCACCATCGAAAAGGTGCCGAGCAAGCTGCTCAAGTACATCCACGGTTTCATCTTCCTGTTCGAAGATACCAAGAGCTTCATTTCGCGGCAGGTGATGCGCGCGGCCGAAGACTACATGAAGAACCTGCTGCCACCGTTCTTCAAGGCGCTGATCCATCATGCGGCGGAGTCGAACTATTCCTGGCATACGCCGGGTCATGCGGGTGGCGTGGCGTTCACCAAGTCGCCGGTCGGCCGTGCATTCCATCAGTTCTATGGTGAGAACACCCTGCGCAGCGATCTGTCGATCTCGGTGCCGGAGCTGGGCTCGCTGCTCGACCACACTGGCCCGATCAAGGACGCCGAGAACGAGGCGGCTCGCAATTTCGGTGCCGACCATACCTTCTTCGTCACCAATGGCACCTCCACTGCCAACAAGATCGTCTGGCACGGCACGGTAGCCCGTGGAGACGTGGTGTTCGTCGATCGCAACTGCCACAAGTCGTTGCTGCATGCGCTGATCATGACCGGTGCGGTGCCGGTGTACTTCACACCCAGCCGCAATGCCCACGGCATCATCGGCCCGATCAGCCTGGACCAGTTCACGCCGGAATCGCTGCAGCAGCGCATCGCTGCCAATCCGCTGGCCAGCAAGGCCTACCAGGCCGGCTCCAAGCCGCGCATCGCAGTGGTCACCAACTCGACCTATGACGGCCTGTGCTACAACGCCGAGAAGATCGCCGACGAGATTGGCAGCGCGGTCGATTTCCTGCACTTCGACGAAGCCTGGTACGCCTACGCCGCGTTCCATCCGTTCTACGAGAACCATTACGGCATGGCCAAGGGCAAGCCGCGTGAGCAGGATGCGATCATCTTCACCACGCATTCCACCCACAAGCTGCTGGCGGCGTTCTCGCAGGCGTCGATGATCCACGTACGCAACTCGGCGCAGCGCAACCTGGACGCGGAGCGCTTCAACGAGTCGTTCATGATGCACACCTCGACCAGCCCGCACTACGGGGTGATCGCGGCCTGCGATGTGGCCTCGAAGATGATGGAAGGTGACGCCGGACGTTCGTTGGTGCAGGAAATGCACGACGAGGCGATCGCGTTCCGCCGCGCGATGCTGCACGTCCGTGACGATCTGGGCCGCGACGACTGGTGGTTCAGCGTGTGGCAGCCGACCCAGGTCGAGCGCAGCCTGGACAAGGGCGATACGCCGGCGCCGCTGGTGGCCAAGCGCGAGGAGTGGTACCTGCAACCGGATGCCCATTGGCACGGCTTCGAGAACCTGGTCGACGACTACGTGCTGATCGATCCGATCAAGGTGACCCTGCTGACCCCGGGCCTGGCAATGGACGGCAGCATGGGCAAGCTGGGCATCCCGGCGGCAGTGCTGAGCAAGTTCCTGTGGGGCCGCGGCATCACCGTGGAAAAGACCAACCTGTACTCGGTGCTGTTCCTGTTCTCGATGGGCATCACCAAGGGCAAGTGGAGCACCCTGGTCACCGAGCTGATGGCATTCAAGGAACTGTACGACCGCAATGCGCCGCTGAGCCAGGCACTGCCGACGCTGGCGGCCGATTATCCGAATGCCTACGCCGGCTGGGGCCTGCGTGACCTGTGCGACGCGCTGCATGCGTTCAACCAGGAGTTCGCGGTGGCCAAGGTGATGCGCGAGATGTACGTGGATCTGCCGACCCCGGTGATGACCCCGGCCGATGCCTACAACCATCTGGTCAAGGGCGAGATCGAGCGGGTCGACATCGAGCAGATCAGTGGCCGCGTCGCTGCGACCATGCTGGTGCCGTACCCGCCGGGCATTCCGACCATCATGCCGGGCGAGCGCTTCGGCGACAGCGACGAACCGATCATCCAGTCGCTGCGCATCGCCCGCGAGCAGAACGCGCGCTTCCCGGGCTTCGAGTCGGATGTGCACGGGCTGATCATCGAGCAGGACGGCGATGTGACCTCGTACAAGGTGGAGGTACTGAAGGCCTGACCCGCAACGGTCGGCCCTTCGGCGAACCATGGATACCGCGCGCGAGCAACGCATCCTGAAGTTCTCGATCGGGGTCACCATCGCGGTGAGCGCTGTCGGCTTCAGCGGTGGCCTGCTGGTGGGATCGCAGGCCATCCTGTTCGACGGTGTCTACAGCCTGGTCGACGTCGCCCTGACCCTGGTGTCGTTGTCGGTACTGCGGCTGGTGGCGCGGGAACAGAGCCCGCGCTTCCAGTACGGCTACTGGCACCTGGAGCCGATGGTCGAGGCACTGGGCGGTGTGATCCTGTCGCTGGCCTGCGTGTATGCGTTGGCCAACGCGGTCATTGGCTTGACCACGGGCGGGCACGAAGTGAAGTTCGGGCCCGCACTGTGGTGGGCGGCGCTGCTGAGTGCCAGCAACCTGGCGATGGCGGCGTTCGTCGCGCAGCGGGCGCGGCAGCTGCGTTCGGCGCTGTTGTGGCTGGATGTACGGGGCTGGCTGCTGGGTGGGTTGATGAGCCTGGCGGTGGTGCTGGCCTTCGTGCTGGCGCTGGTCCTGCACGGCGGCCAGTGGCACCACTGGGTGCCGTACCTGGATTCGATCGTGCTGGCGTTGATCAGCCTGGCGGTACTGCCGGTACCCGCGCGCAGTGCATGGAAGGCCATGCGGGAAGTGCTGCAGGTAGCACCGGATGATCTGGACCGGCGCGTGCAGCAGGTCATGCAGGCGTTCGTGGCGGAGCGTGGCTATACGGGTTTTACCAGCCACGTGGCGAAGATGGGCCGGATGCGTTTCATCGAGATCCACGTGCTGGCCGATCCGGGCACGCCTTTGGGTTCGGTGGGCGAGGTCGATGCGATGCGCGATGAGATCGCGGTGCGGCTGGATGCGCGCGGCAGCATGTTCTGGCTGACCATCGATTTCACCGCAGATCCGGCATGGACGTGACCTGGCTTCTCAGGACCGCGATCGTTGCGCGTGGCGGACCGGTCTGTTGCATTGGATCTGTTTGACCTCAACCAATGTTCAGGTCACAGACTGCCTCGCAACCCCCTTGAGGCATGCGGCATGAACCTGTTGACCACCCCGGACCTCGGCCATGGCCTGCTGGAACTGTTCAATCCCGCGGGGCTTTACGATCCTTCGGCCAATGGCTACTCGCACGTGGCGGTGGTGCGCCTTCCCGCCCGGGTGATCCATATCGCCGGGCAGGGCGGTGAGGATGCCGATGGCCATCTCTCCCCCGGCTTCGAGGAACAGGTCGGGCAGGCGCTGGACAACCTGCAGATCGCGCTGCGCTCGGCGCAGGCCAGCCTGGCCGATGTCGCACGGTTGCGCATCCTGGTGGTCGACCACGACGAGGACCGGCTGGGCATCATCGCCCATCAGGTACGGCGGCGTTGGCCAAACCGCCCGGCACCGACCTGCACCCTGATCCCCGTGCCGCGGCTGGCGCTGGACGGCATGCTGTTCGAGATCGAGGCGGAGGCCTATGCCGCCTAGCGCAGGTAGTACTCCACTGGCACCACCAGCTCCTGCGGTGCCTTCAGTTCATCGGGAATGGGCGGCAGCGGCTGCGCGCGGCGGAAGGTCTGCAGCGCGGCGTCGTCGAGCATTGGCTGGCCACTGGACTGTTCCAGCCGTAGGGCCAGCAGGCGGCCGGCGCGGTCGATGCTGGCCCTGACCCAGGACGTACCCTGCTGGCGGCGTGAGCGCGCGGCGGCAGGGTAGTAGCGATACCGCTCCAGCCGCGCCATCAGGCGGGCTTCCCACTGGTCGCTGGCGGCGCCGGCCTGGAAGTCCGCCGGTGGCGCGTCCGGAGCGGGCGGCGCGGCCGTGATCGATGCCGGTGCGGGACTTG
>DQIG01000264.1:3846-4019 GCA_003525885.1 Stenotrophomonas sp. | reverse complement strand
CGCGGCCTGCGCGGCCTGCGCGCTGGTCGGCCGATGCCTGCGCGATGGCCACTACGTCCAGCCGGGTGAAACCGCTGTTGGGGTCGTAGCGCGGCTCGCGTGCCTGGCCACTGTCGATCACCACGCGCACGCCAGGCAGCGTCACCGACGACTCGGCGACGTTGGTCGCCAGC
>DQIG01000264.1:0-3696 GCA_003525885.1 Stenotrophomonas sp. | reverse complement strand
CGGCGACGTTGGTCGCCAGCACCACCCGACGGCGGCCATCGCTGGCCGCCTGCAGCACGCGCGCCTGTTGTTCCACCGGCAGTTCACCGTGCAGCGCCAGCACTTCGACGCCGGCGTCCAGTGATTCCTGCAGGCCCGCCTGCACCCGCGCGATCTCGCGCTGCCCGGGCAGGAACACCAGCAGGTCACCGGGGTGTTCGGCCAGGGCCTGCTGCACCGCGCGGCGCACCTGCAGCTCCAGCGCTTCATCGCGGCGCGCCGGGAAGTGGCTGATCACCACCGGATAGCTGCGCCCCTCGCTGCTCAGTCGGGGGGCATCGAGGAAGCGCGCCAGCCGCTCGCCGTCCAGCGTGGCCGACATCACCACCAGGCGCAGGTCATCGCGAAGCTGCGCCTGCACGTCCAGCGCCAGTGCCAGGCCCAGATCGCCGCTGAGATGGCGCTCGTGGAATTCGTCGAACAGGATCGCACCGACCTCTTCCAGCATCGGGTCGTCCTGCAGCATGCGGGTCAGGATGCCTTCGGTGACGACCTCAATGCGCGTGCGCGCCGAAACCTTGTTCTCGAAGCGGATGCGGTAGCCGACCGTGCCACCAACCTCTTCGCCCAGCTGCCGCGCCATGAACAGCGCGGCGCTGCGTGCGGCGACCCGGCGCGGTTCCAGCAGGATGATCTTCCGCCCCTGCAGCCACGGTGCATCGAGCAGGGCCAGCGGCACCTGGGTGGTCTTGCCGGCGCCAGGTGGCGCTTCCAGCACCAGCCGCGGCTGCGCGGCCAGGTGCTGCTGGATCTGCGGCAGCAGCGGGGAAATCGGGAAGAGCGGGGTGTTCATGTGCAAAGGATAAGGGGCCACGGCGGGCGCAGGTACAATGCGCGGGCACTTTTCCCCCGCGATGACCATGCACCTGATCGATATCGGCGCCAACCTGACCCACGACTCCTTCGACCGCGACCGCGATGCCGTGCTGGACCGCGCGCGCCAGGCCGGCGTGGTGCAGATGGTCATCACCGGTGCCAGCCGCGAGCACTCACCGCTGGCCGTGCAGCTGGCCCAGCAGCACCCCGGCTTCCTGTACGCCACCGCCGGCGTGCACCCGCACCACGCGGTGGAATACACCGAAGAATGTGATGCCGAGATGCGCGCGCTGCATGCCCATCCGGAAGTGGTGGCGGTGGGGGAGTGTGGGCTGGACTACTTCCGTGATTTCTCGCCGCGCCCGGCCCAGCACCGCGCCTTCGAGCGCCAGCTGCAGCTGGCCGCGGACAATGGCAAGCCGCTGTTCCTGCACCAGCGCGATGCGCATGCCGATTTCATGGCACAGATGAAGAACTTCGAAGGCCGCATCGGCCCGGCGGTGGTGCATTGCTTCACCGGCGAACGCGATGAGCTGTTCGATTACCTCGACCAGGACTGGTACATCGGCATCACCGGCTGGCTGTGTGACGAGCGCCGCGGTGCGCACCTGCGCGAGCTGGTGAAGAACATCCCGGCCAACCGCCTGATGATCGAGACCGACGCGCCGTACCTGCTGCCGCGCACGCTGAAGCCGATGCCGAAGGACCGCCGCAACGAGCCGATGTTCCTTTCGCACATCGTGGAGGAACTGGCACGTGACCGTGGCGAGGACGTGGCAGTGACTGCGGCCAACGCGACTGCCGCGACGCGTACGTTCTTCCGGTTGCCCGACGCGGGTTGATCGGGTAGTGCCGGCCGCTGGCCGGCAACAGCATGAACGCCGCAATCATCGCGCGATTGCCGGCCAGCGGCCGGCACTACCGGAGCAGGTCGCGCAGGCCTTCGCGGTAACTCGGGAAGCGCGGTTGCCAGCCCAATGCTTCACGCGTGACACGACTGTCGATGCGCTTGTTGCTCTCGTAGAAACGCCGCAATGTCGGGCTCAGCGCCGGATCATCCCAGGCCACGGCGGGCGGCATCGCAAACCCGCCCAGCTGCGCGGCGAAGGCGAGCACCTCCTGCGGCGCCGCCGGTTCGTCGTCACTGGGCAGGTACAGCCCCTGCAGGGTCGGTCGCCGAATCGCTGCGGTGATGACGGTTGCCAGGTCCTGCACATGCAGGCGGTTGAACACCAGGCCCGGGCGGATCACGTGGCGGGCACGGCCCTCGGCCAACTGCAGCAGTGCGTTGCGGCCTGGACCATACAGGCCCGGCAGGCGGAACACCGCCGATGCGATACCACGTTCTTCCGCAAGGGCACGCCACTGCGCCTCGGCGCGCCTGCGCTGCACGCCGGACACTTCGGTGGCATCAGCCTCACTACGCTCGTTGATCCAACCCCCGGCGCGGTCGGCATACACCGACGTGGACGACAGATAGCCGACCCAGCGCAGTGCCGGGCTGCCCTGCAGTACCGGCAGCAGCAGGCGCAGTGCCGGGTCGCCCTCGGCATCCGGCGGCACGCTGCACAGCACTGCATCGGCCTGCGCGATCTCATCGAGCAGGGCAGGCGATGGCGGGTTGTCGCTGTGCAGTGGATGCCGCAGCAGGCCATCGTCCGGTGCCAACGACGGGTCGCGCACCGTGCCGGTCACGCGCACGCCCTGCGCCTGCAAGTGGGTGGCCAGAACATGTCCGCTCCAGCCCAGGCCGAAGATCAGCACCCGCGACGGCAGCGCGGTGGCCTGCGAGGTGAGGCTCACGCGCCGCGCAGTGCCTGGTAAGCCTGCAGGCTGCTGTACGCGACCTGCAGCAGCAGGGCTTCCTGGTCGGCCTTGCGTGCACGCGCCAGCATGTCGCCGACGATCTGTTCGGCCTCCACCTGCTGGCCGGCTTCCAGATCGCGCAGCATCGACGCCTTCAGGGCAGATCCGGCCTGGGTCAGGGTGCCGCGCGCGGTGTCCTGCGCGGCTTCGGGAATCGGTTCGCCGGCGGCTTCTGCCACCGCGAGGCATTCGTCGTACAGGCCGCGCACGATGGCCTGGCCATCATCGGTGGCGACGATGGTGCCGATGTCCGCGCGCAGCAGGCAGGTGGCGGCGGCCAGTGCGGTCAGGAAGGTGTACTTGATCCATTGCTCCTGGCCGATGCGCTCGCTGGCCAGGTGGTCGAGGTTGGCCTGTGCGCAGGCAGCGGCGAAGGCGCGCACGCGTGCGGAGATCGCGCCGCCATCGCGCTCGCCGAAGGTGAGCTTGGCCGGCTTGCCCAGATGCAGCACGGCGCCGTCGGCGGCCTTGGTGGCGCTGATGAAGCACAGGCCGCCGAGCACTGCCTCGCGGCCGAAGCGCGCATCCAGCGCGTTGTAGTGATGCAGGCCGTTGAGGATGGGCAGCACGGTGGTGTTCTCACCCACAGCCGGGGCGATCGCATCGATCGAACTGTCCAGGTCGTAGGCCTTGCAGCTGAGAATGACCAGATCGAACGGCTTCTGCACGGCGAGCGCGGGCAGTGCGTCGGCGGTCACGTGCTGCACCGGGAAGCAGGCATCGCCGATCGGACTGCGGATGACCAGGCCATCGTGGTCGAGCTGCGCAGCGCGTACCGAGCGCACGAGGAAGGTCACGTCCACGCCAGCCTGGGCCAGGCGACCACCGAAGTAACCGCCGGTACCGCCGGCGCCGAGGATCAGGATGCGCATTGCACGTTCACCGTTTCTGGGGGACTCAGAACTGCGATTGTGCCGGAGATTGCAGGCGAAAAAGCGCCGGCTCTACACGGCCTGGGGTCAGATCCGTTTTCCG
>DQIG01000091.1:1817-2606 GCA_003525885.1 Stenotrophomonas sp. | reverse complement strand
CGCGAGGCCGCCACCGCCCTGCTGGCCGAGCTGCCGCGCAACGCCGCCGGCCAGCCGCTGGCCGACTACGTGCGCCTGCGCGTGCTCGCCCGTCGTCGCTGACTTGACCGTTCCACCTTCTTTTCTGATGTTCGCTACTTCGTACTTCTGCCAGGCATACGCATGACTTCCACACCCCGCACCCTGTACGACAAACTGTGGGACGCCCACGTGGTGGTTCCCGAATCCGACAGCGCGCCCGCCGTGCTGTACATCGACCTGCACCTGATCCACGAGGTCACCTCGCCGCAGGCGTTCACCGAGCTGCGCGAGCGCGGCCTGTCGCCGCGCCGCCCGGATCGCACCAAGGCGACGATGGACCACTCCACGCCGACCCTGCCGGCTGCTGCCGACGGCACGCTGCCCTACGCCAGCGCAGCCTCTGAAGCGCAGGTCGCCACGCTGGCACGCAACTGTGCCGAGCACGGCATCGAACTGTTCGACATGGCCTCGGACAACCGCGGCATCGTCCACGTGATCGCGCCCGAGCAGGGCTTCACCCAGCCCGGCATGACCATCGTCTGTGGCGACAGCCATACCTCCACCCACGGGGCCTTCGGCTCGCTGGCGTTCGGCATCGGAACCAGCGAAGTCGGCCACGTGTTGGCCACGCAGTGCCTGCTGCAGCGAAAGGCGAAGACGTTTGCGATCACCGTCGATGGCCCGCTGGCACCGGGCGTCGGCGCCAAGGATGTGGTCCTGCACATCATCGGCGTGATCGGCGTCAACGGCGGCACCGGCCACGTGATC
>DQIG01000091.1:0-1678 GCA_003525885.1 Stenotrophomonas sp. | reverse complement strand
CGGCGGCACCGGCCACGTGATCGAGTTCCGTGGCAGCACCATCGAAGCGATGGACATGGAACAGCGCATGACCCTGTGCAACATGTCGATCGAGGCCGGCGCGCGTGCCGGCATGGTGGCCCCGGACCAGGTCACCTTCGACTTCGTCGCCGCCACCCCACGCGGGCCCAAGGGCGCCGACTTCGACGCCGCCGTCGCACGCTGGCAGCAGCTGCGCAGCGATGACGGCGCACGCTTCGACAGCGAAGTGCACATCGACGCCGCCGACATCCGCCCAACCCTGACCTGGGGCACGCATCCGGGTACCGCCATCGCGGTGGATGCACCGATTCCCGCAGCCAACGATGCAGCCGCACAGAAGGGCCTGGACTACATGCACTTCCAGGCCGGCAAAGCACTGGCCGGCACGCCGGTGGACGTGGTGTTCGTTGGCTCGTGCACCAATGGCCGCCTGAGTGACATGCGCGAGGTGGCACAGGTGCTGCGCGGCCGTCGCGTCGCCGACCGGGTGCGCATGCTGGTGGTGCCGGGCTCGGAGATCGTCAAGCGCGAGGCCGAGGCCGAAGGCATCCATGAGATCGTGCGCGCGGCCGGGGCCGAGTGGCGCGAGCCGGGCTGCTCGATGTGCATCGCCATGAACGGCGATCTGGTTGCACCCGGCCAGTTGGCCGTGAGCACCAGCAACCGCAACTTCGAAGGCCGCCAGGGTCCCGGTTCGCGCACGCTGCTGGCCTCGCCGATGAGTGCCGCGTGGGCCGCAGTGAACGGGCACGTTGCCGATACCCGCGAACTGTTCGCACAGGAGGTGGCGTGATGGCCGGTTTCCGTACCCTGACCTCGTCCAGCGTGGTGCTGGCACAGACCAACATCGACACCGACCAGATCATCCCCAAGCAGTTCCTCAAGACCGTGGAGCGCGAGGGCCTGGCCAAGGGCCTGTTCTACGACTTCCGCTTCGACGGCGAAGGGAACGAGATCAAGGACTTCGTGCTCAACAAGCCGGAGTACAAGGCCTCGTCCGTGCTGGTGGCCGGCGACAACTTCGGCTGCGGCTCCTCGCGCGAGCACGCGCCGTGGGCGCTGGCGCAATACGGCTTTCGCGCGATCATCGCGCCGAGCTTCGCCGACATCTTCTTCAACAACTGTTTCAAGAGCGGCTTGCTGCCCATCGTCTTAACTGAAGCGCAGATCGATCATCTGTTCAACGAAGTCAAGGCCTTCCCCGGATACAAACTGGTGGTCGACCTTGAGCAGCAGCGCATTTCCACCAGCAACGGCAGCGTCTCCTATCCCTTCGAGATCGACGCCTTCCGCAAATACTGCCTGATGAACGGCCTCGACGATATCGGCCTGACGCTGCGTCACGCCGACACCATCCGCGAATACGAAGCGCGTCATCTGGCAACCCAACCATGGTTGGCTAACGTCATCTAAAGATAAAAGACATGAAAATCGCAATCCTCCCGGGCGACGGCATCGGCCCGGAAATCGTCGCACAGGCCGTCAAGGTCCTGAATGTGCTGGGCGAATCATTTGAAATGGAAACCGCGCCGGTCGGCGGCGCCGGCTACGAGGCCAGCGGCCATCCGCTGCCGGACGCCACGCTGAAGCTGGCCAAGGAGGCGGACGCCGTGCTGTTCGGCGCCGTCGGCGACTGGAAGTACGACAGCCTGCCGCG
>DQIG01000221.1 GCA_003525885.1 Stenotrophomonas sp. | reverse complement strand
CCAACCTTGGTTGGCACTGCTGTGTAGTGGGTACCAACCCTGGTTGGTACTGCAGGTGTGGTGGGTGTCAACCTTGGTTGGCACTGGCCTACCCGGGCGAAGGTGATTTCCCGATGTTCAGGGAACATGCGCCCGCCCATGCTCTTCTGCATGAATAGCACCCGTCTCCTGCTAGGCCGTCATTCCAGTATCGGCCAGAGCTACATCCTCACGACGAACGTGCATGGCCGGGCGGCTCTGTTCGCCAATGACGTCGTTGCGGTTACCGCCATGCAGCAGTTCCAGCGTCTGGATCTGGAAGGTCTGACCCATTCGATCGCCTACGTGGTCATGCCGGATCACATCCACTGGTTGATGCAGCTGCGCGCGGCATCGCTCGACGTTGTCATGAAGCGCTTCAAGTCGCGTACGGCGGTGTACGCAAACAGGGTACTGGGCAGGGTGGGGCGCTTCTGGCAGTCCTGCTATCACGATCACGCGATCCGCTCTGATGAATCGCTGTTCCGGCACGCAATGTATGTGATGGCGAATCCGATCAGGGCGGGGCTGGCAACGCAGCTTGGCGAGTACCCGCATGCGTGGTGTGAGTGGGAACTCGAAGGTTCCTGTGCCAAGGCGGAGTTCATGGGGGCGGACAGATAGTGCCAACCAAGGTTGGCACCCACCGAAAGCAGGTTCCAACCTTAGTGGGTACCTACCCAAACCAGGCTCCAACCTTAGTGGGCAACCACCGGACGTTGTGGTTCAGCGCTTCTGCGCGAACAGCCAATCCCACATCGCCGGGTCCGCATAGGTGGCGTCCCAGGCATTGTGGTTGCCTTCCGGGTACTCGGTGTAGCGCACGTCGCGTGCGTTGGTGTTCTGGAACGCGGTGTGCAGCCTGCGGTCGTCATCCGGCGGCACCACGTCATCCAGCGCGCCGTGGAAGATCCAGATGGGGGTGTGCTGCAGACGCCTGGCGATCACGGCATACGGATCGGATTCCTGGGCTACCTGTTCGACGAACAGGGTCGGCCGCTTCGCGCGCGGTGCGAAGACGGCACCGCATACCGGCACGAGCGCGGCAAAGCGGAACGGGTCATCCAGCGCGATGTTCCAGCTGCCGTAGCCGCCCATCGACATGCCGGTCAGGTACTGGCGCGCCGGGTCGGCGCCGAATTCGGCAATCGCCGCGTCCAATGCGGCCACCGCCATGCGGTTGTTGCGGCCGCTCCATTCCGAATGGCGCGGTGCCTGCGGGAACACCACCAGGGCAGGGAAGTCGGGATGCTCGCGCAGGTAGGGGCCCAGCCCCGAATAGGTCTGCTTGATGCCGTCGCCGCCGCGCTCGCCGGAGCCGTGCAGGAACAGGATGACCGGGACGCCGCCGCTGCTGCCGGGGCGTGCGGGATTTCCTGCCCGCACCCCAGCCGGAATGAAGACCTGGTAGTAGGCGGTCTCGCCATCCACCTTCACCGCGCGGCCCTCGAAGTGGCCGCGCGCGCCGTCCGGCATCGAAGCGCAACCGGTCACCATCAGGACCGCCAGCAAGGGCAGCCAGCGCGGAATCGAACGGAGCATGGCGTTTCCCACGGTAGCGAGGTCAGCTGCATCCTAGTCCGCCGCAGGTCAACGCAGCATCATGCGCCGCGTCACTCCGGCCGAGGGAAACTGGCGATGATGTCCAGCTGCTCCTGTGCTTCGGCATTGCCTTCGGCGGCCGCGGCCTGCACCTGTGCCATGTCCGGGTGCAGCACCACCAGCAGCGGGTTCTCGCAGACCGGGCAGTCGTACTCGGTGGCGTCCTCGTCCAGCTCCATCACCATGGCGCGCGAGCAGCCCTTCCATTCGCAGGCCGGGCAGGTGTGCTGCTGGTCGCGCCAGCCGGGCTGGAAATAGTTTTCGATCGTTGTTGCCATGGGATGTTCCAGCAAGGGAAGTGGGTCAGAGCCCCGCGTGGCGGGGATCCGACCCTGCAGGGTTCAGTGCAGAAGCACCAGCGTGGCCAGGCCGAGGAAGGTGAAGAAGCCCATCGAGTCGGTCACGGCGGTCAGGAAGATGCCGCTGGCCAGTGCCGGGTCGAAGCCGAAGCGTTTCAGGGTCAGTGGCACCAGCACGCCGGCCAGTGCCGCAAACAACAGGTTGCAGGTCAGCGCGATGGCGATCACCGCCGACAGCCCGGGCGAGTGGAACCAGGCCAGCACGATCAGGCCCAGGATCGAACCGAGCAGCAGGCCATTGAGCGCGGCCACCCGTACTTCCTTCCACAGCAGTGTGCGCGCGTTGGAGGCACCCACCTGGCCCAATGCCAGGCCGCGCACCATCAGCGCCAGTACCTGGGTGCCGGCATTGCCACCCAGGCCGGCCACGATCGGCATCAGCACCGCCAGCGCCACCAGCTTGTCGATCGTGCCCTCGAAGTGGCCGACCACGCTGGAGGCCAGGAAGGCCGTGCACAGGTTCACCGACAGCCACATCAGGCGGCGGCGCATGGCGCGCCAGACCGGGCTGAACAGGTCCTCGTCCTCGTCCAGGCCGGCGGCGCCCAGCGCCTGGTGCTCGGCCTGGCCACGAATGATGTCGACCACGTCATCGATGGTGATGCGACCGACCAGGATGTTGTTCTCATCCACCACCGGGGCGGAGATCCAGTCATGGTCGGAGAACTGGCGGGCGACTTCCTGGTCGCTCTCGCCGACGTCGATGGCCGGCTGCTCGTCATCGATCAGGCGGTTGATCGGGGTGGTGTCCTCGTGGGTCACCAGTGCCGCCAGCGACACCCGGCCGAGGTACTGATGGCGCCGGCTGACCACGAACAGGTGGTCAGTGTGGTCCGGCAGTTCGCCGCGCAGGCGCAGGTAGCGCAGCACCACGTCGACGTTGACGTCGGCGCGCACGGTCACCACGTCCGGGTTCATCAGGCGGCCGGCGCTGTCCTCGGGATAGGACAGCACCTGTTCCAGGCGCTCGCGGTTCTCGCGGTCCATCGACTTGAGGACTTCGTCGATGACCGTATCCGGCAGGTCTTCGACCAGATCGGCCAGATCGTCGATGTCCAGGTCTTCGACCGCGGCGATGATCTCGTCCGGGTCCATGTCCGCGAGCAGGCTTTCGCGCACGTCTTCGCCGACGTGGACCAGCACCTCGCCGTCATCTTCCGGATCGACCAGGCCCCACACCACCTCGCGCTTGCCCGGCGGCAGCGATTCAAGCAGGTTGCCGATCTCGGCCGGGGCCAGGGTGTTGACCAAGCGGCGCACCGGGCCCAGCCGGCCGCTGTCCAGTGCATCGGACAACATCCGCAGTTGGCGCGCAGTCTTGTCGTGGCGTACAGCTTCAGCCATCGCAGCTCCCGCGGGATAAGAAAAGCCGCGATCCCGGCAAGGATGCGGCAACAGGGGTGTTCAGCGCGTCATTATCGCAAGGGGATGTTGCAACGCATACCCCGTTGGCCTGCGGCCACCGGGGTCCACGCATTCAACCTTATCCCCGCCTGTCGGCGCGCCCCTTGAACAACAAGGGGCTGTTTCTGCGGATCGAATCTGCGCCGGGCCAGCGGCCAGCGGGGTCCACATATTCCGCCGGGCCATGCCCGGCGAG
>DQIG01000262.1 GCA_003525885.1 Stenotrophomonas sp. | reverse complement strand
TCGCTGGAATGCCGACAGCGAAAGCGTGATCGGCGATGCATCGTTGGCCTTCGACGTTGGCCAGACCGGCGAGCTGGTGCTGCAGTTCACCGACATCACCCAGAACCTGGGCGGCAACCGCCTGCGCGGCGTGCCGGTGAACGATGCCGGCAGCTTCCTGACCGACCGCCGCTGGAACCACAACGAGGCCAGTGACTTTCTCGACATGCGCGCCAGGGTCGCACTGGCGCAGTATCGCTTCGCACCGCGCGACAACCTCGACGTGGACATTGCCGCGCGCTGGTTCAGCAACAACGAGCACCAGATGTACCACGAGCCGATGGGGCTGATTGATCGTGATCGCGACGGCGTGGCCGAGTGGATGACGCGCCAGCTGCGCAACCAGATCCGTGACAACACCGCCTTCACCGCCAGCGGCAATGCCGTCTGGCGGATCAACACCGGCCGTATCGAACACAAGGTGCTGTTCGGTGCCGACGTGTATCAGCTCGACGCCGACTTCACCGCGCAGACCGCCAACAGCGCCGACCTGGCACGCGGCGCCGGCCCGGTGCGCGGCATCGATCTGTTCAACCCGGTCTATGGCGCGAGCACCTGGCACGACTACAACCTGGCCGCTCTGCCCTGGCGCAGCACCGCCACCCGCAGCAAGCGCTACGGCGGATATCTGCAGGATGAGCTGGCACTGGGCACGCGCTGGCATGTGCTGGCCGGACTGCGCTGGGATGGCTTCAAGGATGAGGACCGCATGGGTGGCAGCAGCGTGGATGGCAACGATCTCAGCTGGCGTCTGGGCAGCACCTTTACCGTCCGGGACGGCTTGAACCTGTATGCCAACATCGCCAGCGGCTTCGTGCCGCAGAGTGCCGCCAACCAGAACCCCGCGGCCGGCGGACCGTTCGACGCCGAGCGTAGCAGGCAGTGGGAAGTCGGGCTGAAGTCCCTGCTCGCAGACCGCGTCACCTTGAACATGGCGGCCTACCGCATCGACCGCAGCAAGATCGTGCAGACCACCGGTGAAGTACGGGACGGCGTGAACCAGCTGGCCGCGCTGGGCCTGGTACGCAGTACGGGCATGGAACTGGACCTGCTGGCCGACGTGACCGAGCACTGGGTGGTGAACCTGACCTACGCCTACAACGACGCACGGGTGAAGGATGCCGGACCGAACGGCATCACCAATGCCTCCGGCGACCGCTTCGCAAATGCGCCACGCAACAAGCTCGGCCTGTGGACACGCTACGACCTGCCATCGATCAACTCGGCCATCGGCTTCGGCGCCGACCATGTGGGCGAGCGTGTCAGCCTGGATGGGCAGGCGGTCAAGGCTTACACAGTGTTCGACATGAGCTGGAAGACCACGTGGAAACAGTGGCAGTTCCAGGCCAACGTCAAGAACCTGTTCGACAAGGTGTACGCGGCCAGTGGCTTCATCGAACGCAACGGCCACTTCCCGGGTGAGCCGCGGCGGGTGTATGTGCAGGCGGCGTACAACTTCTGACACCGCGCGGCAGAGCGCGCCAAGGGGAGGTGGCAACGCACCTCCCCTGCCCGCGTCAGTGCGAGCAGGACACCAGCATCGAGCGGGTGGTCATCTGGGTGGAGGTGAAGCCGTTCTTGTTGCCCACCGCGATGGCGTTTCCTTCATCTCCATCCTTGCTGAAGACCACATAGCCGCTTGGGCACATCTGCCCGGCCTTTTCGTAGCAACCACTCCAGGGGTTGGGGATCAGCGAACGGGCGCCAAGGCTGGAATGCCCGGATTGCGCGAACCTTGCGCCAGGCGACCCGCGCCGCAGCGGCGATGCGGCGCCACCGGCAGGCCGAGGCACGCCATGTTCACGCAATGTTCCTGTAATACGTTGCCGGCGCGTGCCGCCCCCCTTGAGCTCCCTTTCTCGCCTGTCCCCCCCGCCGATGCACATCCTGCTGATCGAAGACGAAGCCGAACTGGCTACCACCTTGAAGTCTGCCCTGCAGCGCGAGCGCTACGTCGTGGACCTGGCCAGCACCCTGGCACTGGCCAGGGAAGCAGCGCTTTCCGGGTCACACGACCTGGTGCTGCTGGACCGCACCCTGCCCGATGGTGACGGGCTGGGGCTCATTCCCATACTGCGTGGGCGCAATCCGGGGGTGCCGATCATCGTGCTCAGCGCGCTGGGGCAGTTGCCGGACCGTATCGCCGGCCTGGATGAGGGCGCCGACGACTACCTGGCCAAGCCCTTCGCGCTGGAAGAACTGTTCGCGCGGATCCGCGCGGCCGGGCGCCGTCCGAGCGGCATGCAGGTGGAGCCGGTGAGCATCGGCCGGCTGCTGTTCGACCCCACCTCGGGCGAAGCCAGCGTGGGCGGACAGCGACTGGAGCTTCCGCGCCGCGAGATCCGCGTGCTGGCGGCCCTCGCCCGCCGGCTGGGCCGCACCGTGCTGCGCGAGTCCATTGAAATGGCGGTGTACGGCTTCGACGACGGCATCCATTCCAATACGCTGGACTCGCACGTCTCACGCTTGCGGCGCAAGCTCGCCGACGCTGATGCGGGGGTGGAAATCCATGCCATCCGGGGTGTCGGCTACCTGATGCGGGAAACGAAGTAATGGCGCTTCGTCCCTCGCTGAAACGCCCGCTGATTGTCAAAACGCTGATTTACCAGCTGCTCGCACTGCTGGTGGCGTTCTTCGCGTTGCTGATGGTGCTGGTGCGTGTCGACAGCGGCGGCTACTACACCATCCAGACCTTCGCCCCGGTGGCGGCAGAGGCCGTTCATCGCGACAGCAAGGGCGAACTGTATGTGGAACACACGCCGGAGCTGGCCGAGCTGCTGAAGATCGTCCCCGGCGCGTGGTTCATCGCCGAGGATGAACATGGGCGCCATGTGACGTTCGGCCCTGTCCCGCCCGCCTACGCATCGCTGGTCGGCGCACTCGACGGCATTCCCTATGGCGACCTGCGCGGACGCGGCCGCAACGACGGACTGGCCGTGGTGATACGCCAGCACAGCGGCCCTGCCGGCAAGTTGACCATCATGGCGCATGGCGAAACCGATTCGCTGACCTGGCAGATGGCGCTGGCCGCACACATCATCACCCTGCCGATCTTCCTGCTGCTGGGCCTGGCCACCATCATCCTGACCCCGATCATCGTCCGTCGCGCGCTGGCCGGCGTCGAACGCATCGCGCAGGAAGCCCGCAACATCTCCGCCAGCCGTCGCGGCATCCGGCTGACGGAGACCGCCGTACCGGTAGAGATCGCACCGCTGGTAACCGCGGTGAACGAAGCGCTGGACCGCCTGGACGAAGGGCACGAACGGCAGCGCCGTTTCATCGCCGCCGCCGCCCACGAGCTGCGTACGCCGATCGCCATCCTGCGGGTGAAGATCGACGCCACTGACGATTCCACCTCGCGCAGCCTGGCCGTGGAGATCGCTCGGCTGGCAACGCTGGCCGAGCAGCTCCTGGACCTGCACCGCATGGAAGCTGATGGGCCGAAGGACTCCCTCAACCTGGCCCGCCTGGCCAAGCGGGTCGTCGCCGATCTGGCCCCCCTGCTGATCCAGTCCGACAAGACGGTCGCCGTGGCGGTGGAACCGAACTTCCCGGTGCTGGGCGAGTCCGGCGCCATCGAACGGGTGCTCTCCAACCTGGTGCTGAATGCCGCCGAACATGGTGGGCGCCACATCATCGTGCGCGTGCAGGGCAGCTGCCTTGAGGTCGAAGACGATGGCCCCGGCATTCCGGTTGACCAGCGCGAACGCGTGTTCGAACCCTTCCAACGCCTGCGCCCCCGGCAGACAGGCGCCGGATTGGGTTTGAACCTGGTGCGGCAGGTGATCGACCGCCACGGCGGCCACGTCACGATTCTGGATGCGCCCGGTGGCGGCGCCCTGATCCGCGTCGAATTTCCCTTGCATCCAGGCGTCACCCGCGCGTCAGCGCCGGAGCACTGAGCGCACCGCCTCCACGTGGATGACTACGTGCGGATGACTATAGGCTGTCCACGTGCCGCGACTGCGATTGATGCGCAAGGTTGCGGCAATGTTCGCCGCCCAGCATCCAGGCGAGTGGCACCCCTGCAGGTGCTGCGTCCGGATCTGACAGGAAGCCTGCATGTGACACAGGGAGCTTCTCCACCGCCCTCTTCCACACCCACCCCGCCTCCTCGGAATACGCCCAGCCTGACCGCCGCAGCATGGAACTGCCGCGCGCATGCAGGCCGCGCGCGTGGGCTGCAACACTGGCCGCACTGGCTGCGGATGACTCCCGAACGCGAGCGGGCAGGCGTGCTGATCCGCCTGTTCACCGCGCTTTTCCTGCTGTTCCCGGGCATTGCGCTGGTAGCTTCCACGTACCGGCATGCGTACGCGACGGCCACTGCCGTAGTCGTGCTCGTCGCCGTGCACGCCACACTGCACGCGCTGGCAGTATGGCGGAGAGCTGTATCGCACCCCGCCCCGCCGATCCTGCATGCCCTTGATGCGCATGCAGCCGCCGTGATGCTTGCTGCCTCGTTGCTGATCATCGCGATCAGCGCAACTGCCGCGAGACTGCCCGCCACTGTATGTGCCGTGCTCCTGGCCGGCGCGTTATTGCAGCTTTGGAGCCTGCGCACGGCGACGCAACGATTGCGCCACGCGCTGCTGGCACTCGGCAGCATGCTCCAGTTCATTGCGATGGCACTGCTCACGCTCGGCATTTCTCACTGAAACGCCCGCACCACCGCAAGGTTCGCGCAATCCAGCGCATCGAGACTCGACCACCATCCACACCTGTCACCCCAGGCGTGAATTCCAACAGTCCCGAGGATCCACGATGCCCTGTCCCCTCTGGATGCCGCGCCGATGAGCGCCGCACCGCGCAACCGCCGCCGTGTGCTGATCATTGCCGCCGCACTCCTGTGCACCACGCTCGCGCTCGTCGCCTGGCTCCGGCCCGCACCACCACCGCAGCTGCAGGTGGCACCGGTAACCCGGGGCAGCATTGAACAGGTCGTGGAAGCCACCGGAACACTGAAACCCTCGCGGCTGGTCAGCGTGGGCGCGCAGGTGTCCGGCCGTATCGAGACCCTGCATGTGAAGCTGGGCGACAAGGTGAAGGCCGGCGATCCGATTGCCGATATCGATTCGCGCACCCAGCGCAACGCATTGCTGAGTGCGCAGGCAGCACAGCGCACTGCGCGCGCCAACCGCGACGCGCTGGCCACCGACCTGCGCCAGTTCGAGCTGACATTGCACCGACAACAGGTGCTGGTGACCTCGCAGCTCGTGGCACGCGCCGACGTCGATGCGGCCAAGGCCAAGGTGGATGCCACGCGGGAACAGATCGCCGCGCTGGAAGGTGAGATTGTGCAGCGGCAGACCGACGTGGATATCGCACAGACCAACCTCGAGTACACCCGTATCACCGCCCCCACCGACGGCACCGTACTGGCCGTGGTGGCGCGCCAGGGGCAGACCGTGAACGCTGTTCAGAGCGCACCGACCATCGTGATGCTGGGCAACCAGGACGTGATGACCGTCTACGCGGAAATCTCCGAGGCGGATGTCGTGCACACGTCCGTTGGCCAGGAAGCGTTCTTCACCATTCTTGGCGACGCAGGACGTCGCTACAGCAGCACGCTGCGCGACATCGCGCCGGCTCCCGAATCGATCACCCAGGAAGACACCTCCGTCCTCGCCTCACCCGCGAGCGCCGGTGGCAGCCGCACCGCCATGTACTACAACGGGCAGTTCGACGTGGCCAACGCCGATGGCCGCCTGCGCAGCTACATGACCGCGCAGGTGCGCATCGTGCTGGGCCGCGCCGACAATGTCCTGACACTTCCTTCCGCCGCACTGGGTGCACGTGCGGCCGATGGCAGCTACAGCGTGCAGGTGCGTGGTGAAGACGGGCGCGCCCATGCCCGCCGCATCACCACCGGGCTGGACGACCAGATCCAGGTGGAAGTACGCAGCGGCCTGAAAGAGGGCGAACAGGTGGTATTGGCGCAGGCCCAGGACGAGGCCACCACTGCACACGTGCCTTCGAAATGAGCACATCCGCCACCACCCCCTTGCTGCGCGTACGCGGCGTACGCCGCGAGTTCGCGGCCGGCGAGCAGACCCTGGTCGTGCTCGATGGCGTGGACCTGGATATCCACGCAGGCGAACTTGTGGCCATCGTGGGACAGTCCGGCTCGGGCAAGTCCACGCTGATGAACATCCTCGGCTGCCTGGATCGCCCTTCGGCGGGTGCTTACCAGATCGATGGACGTAAAACCGCACAGATGTCGCCCGATGAACTGGCCGAACTGCGCCGCGAGCACTTCGGCTTCATCTTCCAGCGCTA
>DQIG01000255.1:3098-3819 GCA_003525885.1 Stenotrophomonas sp. | reverse complement strand
GTGCAGGGCTGCAAGCCCTGCCCGACCCACCTCACACCGTGATGGTCTGGGTCAGCGATTCCCACGTCGGCGGCACCGGCCACGCGGCAGCCTGGTTGCCATCCAGAACTCTTCGCAGATCGCGCGGATCAATCTGCGGTGCCAGCACATGCACCAGCTCCAGCGCGTAATCACGCAGCACCCGGTCGCGCGGCAGCACCGCCCAGGCAATGCACTCAGTGATCGGCGCCGGCGCCGGCCACGATCTCAGGTCTTCGTCGTTGGAACTGACCGCCATCTCAGCCAGCAGCCCCACGCCCAGCCCGGTGCGCACGTAGGTCTTGATCAGGTCGGCGTCGAGCGCGGTCAGTGCCAGGTCGGGCACCAGGCCCTGTGCGGCGAAAGCGCGCTGCAGCGACGAATTCGGGCGCGTCGAGGATTCATAGCTGATCAATGGCTGGCGGGCCAACGCGGCCAGGTCCGGTGCGCGGCCCGCACGGTCCAGCGGGTGGCCCTTGGGTACCACCACCAGGCGTCGCCAGCGGAACAGCGGCACCGCGATGCCATCGGTGGGCTCACCGCCAGCGGTGCTGATGATGGCGATATCCGCGTCACCCTGGTTCAGGCGATCCAGCGCGTCAGCTTCTCCGGCCTGCTGCAGGTGCACGCTGACCTGCGGGTAGGCCTGCTTGATCGCCGCCACCGCCGGCGGCAGCACGAAGCGCGCCTGGGTGTGGGTGGT
>DQIG01000255.1:2448-2951 GCA_003525885.1 Stenotrophomonas sp. | reverse complement strand
CGCGCCTGGGTGTGGGTGGTGGTCAGGATCAGCTGGCCCTGGCTCTCGCGCCGCTGGTTGGCCGCGTAGGTACGGATGTTGTTGGCTTCGGCCAACACCGCGCGGGCGCGGGCGATCACCTCGGTGCCGGCCGGGGTGACCGACTCCAGGCTGCGACCCTTGCGCACGAACAACAGGAAGCCGAGCTCGTCCTCCAGCTGCTTGAGCTGCTTGGACAGGCCGGGCTGGGTGGCGTGCACGCGCGAGGCGGCCAGCGTGATGTTCAGCTCGGCGTCGGCGATGGCAACCAGGTAGCGCAGCTGGGTCAGCGTCATGGGCAGGCAGGCGGCGTGGGGCGGAGGTCCACTCTAGGGTCAATTGCCGTCACCAGCTTATAACCAAAGGTTGTTTAAGAAAGGTATCTGGTCATTTCCGGGCGTCATATGCCGGCGCTACGGTCAGCCGGCAGCCGCTGGCCTGAACAGCCAGCCCTCCCCCTTCGCCCGCCGAAGCCCGGCGCGGCC
>DQIG01000255.1:1429-2298 GCA_003525885.1 Stenotrophomonas sp. | reverse complement strand
CCCGCCGAAGCCCGGCGCGGCCCCGTTTCCGGAGCGCTTCCATGGCCCTGTACGACTCCATTCTCGATACCGTCGGCAACACCCCCATCGTCAGGCTGCAGCGCCTGGCACCGCCACAGGTCAGCGTCTATGCCAAGGTCGAGTCGTTCAACCCCGGTGGCTCGGTGAAGGATCGCCTGGCGCTGGCGATCATCCTCGACGCCGAAGCACGTGGCCTGCTCAAGCCGGGCGACACCATCGTGGAGGCCACCTCGGGCAACACCGGCGTGGCGCTGGCGATGGTCGCCGCCGCACGCGGCTACAAGTTCGTGGCAACCATGGTCGAGACCTTCTCGGTCGAGCGCCGCAAGCTGATGCGTGCCTATGGTGCCAAGGTGATCCTGACCCCGGCCGCCGAGCGTGGCAGCGGCATGGTACGCAAGGCAGCCGAACTGGCAGAGCAGCACGGCTGGTTCCTGGCCAGCCAGTTCGCCAACCCGGCCAACCCGGCCTATCACCGCAACACCACCGCCGCGGAAATCCTGCGCGATTTCGCAGGCAAGCGACTGGACTACTTCGTCAGCGGCTGGGGCACCGGCGGCACGCTCACCGGTGTGGGCGAAGTGCTGAAGGTGGCACGTCCGCAGACCCGCATCATCGCGACCGAGCCGGCCGGGGCCGCCCTGCTCAAGGGCGACGACTGGAAGCCGCACAAGATCCAGGGCTGGACCCCGGACTTCGTGCCGGATGTGCTCAACCGCGATGTGGTGGACGAACTGGTCTCGGTCGAAGATGACCGCGCGATCGCCACCGCGCGCCGCCTGGCCGCCGAGGAAGGCATCTTCGTCGGCATCTCCGCCGGCGCCACCGTGGCCAGCGCGCTGGACGTG
>DQIG01000255.1:1031-1279 GCA_003525885.1 Stenotrophomonas sp. | reverse complement strand
CGTGGCCAGCGCGCTGGACGTGGCCGCGCGCGCCGAACCGGGTTCGGTAATCCTGGCGATGCTGCCGGACACGGGTGAACGCTATTTCTCCACACCGCTGTTCGCTGATGTGAACGAAGGCTCCGACGACGACTGGCTGGCCGGCCTGCCGTGACACCCGGGGTCAGAGCCTTTTCCATCCGGAAAGGGATCTGACCCCATCCTGCTGCATGCTTGGGGTCGGATCCCTTTTCCGCAGGGAAAGGGCT
>DQIG01000255.1:0-877 GCA_003525885.1 Stenotrophomonas sp. | reverse complement strand
CCGCAGGGAAAGGGCTCCGACCGCGTTCTGCTTCAGCCTGCGTGAAGGCGTCGCCCGCCATCGTGCGTGAAGACCGTTGGATCGCAGCGCGTGAGACGGTCATGACGCAGTATCGATGCCCTGTCCCCTACCGTGGGAACAGCCGGCGCAGATGCTGCGCGGATCACCTCACAGGCAGGAGACGGACGCATGAAGATCGAGGTTTGGCAGGGCGACATCACGACCCTGGCGGTGGATGCGATCGTCAACGCGGCCAATGAAACGCTGCTCGGTGGCGGCGGTGTCGATGGCGCGATCCATCGCGCGGCCGGCCCCGCATTGCTGGCCGAGTGCGAGCAGTTGCCGGAGCTGCGGCCGGGCGTGCGTTGCCCGACCGGCGAAGTGCGCGCCACCGACGCCCATGCGTTGCCGGCGCGCCATGTACTGCACACGGTGGGCCCGGTCTGGCACGACGGTCAGCGCGATGAACCGGCGCTGCTCGCCAACTGCTACTGGAAGTCGCTGCAGCTGGCCGAATCGCTGGGCGTGCAGTCGATCGCCTTCCCGGCGATCAGCTGCGGCGTGTATGGCTATCCGCTGTACCAGGCGGCACAGATCGCCGTCACCGAAACACTGGCCTGGCAGCGCAGCCATGCGCAACCGATGCGCATCGTGCTGGTGGCGTTCAATACCGCTACGGCCAAGGCCTACCAGCAGGCGTTGAGCGCCGCCGGGCAAAGCGCGGACAGTGAGCCGCGTGGGTCGATGCTGCCGCCCCTGGGTGATGCGGGCTTTGCCGCCGCGCATTGAATCCCGGTGCGCGACGTAAAGGAAAAGGCCGGGCATTGCCCGGCCTTTTCCGTTGCAGCGTTGTCGTCATCCACGCGCGGCGTGGATC
>DQIG01000256.1 GCA_003525885.1 Stenotrophomonas sp. | reverse complement strand
CCGGCCAGCGGCCGGCACTACTTCAGGTTGCCCAGCATCCAGTCCACGGTGGCGTGGATCTGCTCCTCGGTCAGGGCCGGGTTGCCGCCCTTGGGCGGCATGATGCCGCCGTCGGGGCCGGTATAGCCCTCGATGGCGTGCTTGTAGAGGGTGTCCTTGCCCTGCGCGATGCGCTTGTCCCAGTGCGAATGGTCCAGCGTCGGCGCCATGCCCACGCCGTTGGTGTGGCAGGCAGTGCAGAGGTTGTCGAAGATCACCTTGCCATCCTTGGTGCCGCCGTAGGCCACCTGCGACGCGGCCTTGGCCAGCGCGGCGGCCTTGGCGGCAGCCTGCGCGGCGGCGCCGGTGCTGCCGGCATAGACTGCACCGGTGGGCGAGATGCGCTGTTCGGTGCGTTTGGCTGCGGTCGGCGACACCTCGGGCGGAATCCGGGTGTGGATGTAGGCGGCAAGGAGAATGAGGCCGAGGGTGATGGTCGCCAGCAGCGCGATCACCATGGAGAAGCGTTTCAGGAACTCCAGATCGTAATTCCGCACTCTTCGTTACCCCTGGCTGATAGTCGTTGGACCACGGCTGAGCGACTGCGTGATGGACCGAGTATAGAACGCGCTTCGCGTGCGACAACAGGCGTCACTGCTGGTGCGGCGCAACATGCCGGGGGCTGGGGTCAGATCCCTTTTGCGCCGCAAAAGGGATCTGACCCCCGCATCAGAAGCCGGCCAGCGGCCAGCTCTACCGGATTACCGGGGCGCCGATCGCGCGCAGGCAGAAGCTGCAGATCGCGTCCACCAGCGCATCTTCGTCGCGGTGTGCTTCGCGGCTGGGCGCGGTCGGGCCGACCATCGCTTCGGTGAAGGCACCCACCAGGCAGGCGGCGGCCACATGCGCGTCCTGCGCCGGCAGCTCGCCGGCCGCCACGCCTTCCTCCACCAACCGCAGGAACACATCGCCGAACGCGCGACGGCCGCGCATGCGTTCGGCTTCCACGTCCGGGTCGACCGGTTCAACGATGAAGGCGTGCGCCAGCCCCGGCCCGGCCAGGGCGCGGCGGACGAAGGCAGTGATCGCCAACCGCAGGCGCTCGCTGGCCACCTCCGGGCCACTGGCGATGCGCTCCATGATCGCGACCTCGTGGGCCACGGCGGCATTGAGGACTTCCACGAACAGTTCGGCCTTGGACGGGAAGTGGCGATAGATCAGGCCGGTGGACACCCCCGCCTGGGTCGCCACGGCGGTCACCGGGGCATTGCGCCAGCCGCCGGTGGCGACCAGCTCGCGGGTGGCCAGCAGGATCCGTTCACGGGCGCCCGCCAGGCGTTCTTCCATCAATGCAGAGCGTTTATAGGCCATGTTCTGATTCTAGTTTCAATTTTTGAATTCGTATTCACTTCTTACCCGAACCCCGCTACGCTGGGTCCTATCGCCCGTGCGGGTGGCGGTCCTGTACACCGCCTCCCGCTCCCCCGCCGGGTGCGTCCATTTCCTGCCATCCCCCGTGGAGCCACCACAATGCACGTGCCATCCCTGAACTTCGATCTTGGCGAAGACATCGACCTGCTGCGCCAGAGCGTGGCCCATTTTGCCGCCGCCGAGGTCGCACCGCTGGCCGCCGAGGCCGATGCCAGCAACCAGTTCCCGCTGGCGCTGTGGCCGAAGCTGGGCGAACAGGGCCTGCTCGGCCTCACCGTGGAAGAAGAATACGGTGGTACCGGCATGGGCTACCTGGCCCACGTGGTGGCGATGGAAGAAATCTCGCGCGCGTCCGGCGGCATCGGCCTGTCCTATGGCGCGCACTCCAACCTGTGCGTGAACCAGTTGCGCAAGAACGGCAATGAAGAACAGAAGCAGCGCTTCCTGCCCGGCCTGTGCAATGGCAGCCTGGTCGGCGCTCTGGCGATGAGCGAACCCGGCGCCGGTTCGGACGTGGTGTCGATGAAGCTGCGCGCCGACAAGCGCGGCGACCGCTACGTGCTCAACGGCAACAAGATGTGGATCACCAACGGCCCGGACGCCGACGTGCTGGTGGTCTACGCCAAGACCGACATGGAAGCAGGTGCCAAGGGCATCACCGCGTTCCTCGTCGAGAAGGGCATGAAGGGCTTCTCCACCGCGCAGAAGCTGGACAAGCTGGGCATGCGTTCCTCGCCCACCTGCGAGCTGGTGTTCCAGGACTGCGAAGTACCGGAAGAGAACGTGCTGGGCCAGGTCGGCGGTGGCGTGCGGGTGCTGATGTCCGGCCTGGACTACGAACGCGTGGTGCTGTCCGGTGGCCCGCTGGGCCTGATGGCCGCGGCCATGGACGTGGTGATGCCCTACGTGCACGAGCGCCACCAGTTCGGTGAAGCGATCGGCAGCTTCCAGCTGATCCAGGCCAAGATCGCCGACATGTACGTGGGCCTGGGTGCCTGCCGTGCGTATGTCTATGCCGTGGCACGCGCCTGCGACCAGGGCCGCACCACCCGCCAGGACGCCGCCGGTGCCATCCTGTACGCCGCCGAGAAGGCCACCTGGCTGACCGGCCAGGCGATCCAGATCCTCGGTGGCAACGGCTACATCAACGAATACCCGACCGGCCGCTTGTGGCGCGACGCCAAGCTGTATGAAATCGGCGCCGGCACCTCGGAGATCCGCCGCATGCTGATCGGCCGCGAACTGTTCCAGCGCACCCTGTAAGGCCAATGCGATGACCGTCCTGAACAGCCAGCTGCAACCGGGCAGCGAAACGTTTGAAAGCAACCGCGCGGCCATGCAGGCCGTGGTCGACGACCTGCACGCCACCCTCGCCCGCACCGCGCTGGGTGGCAGCGAGGCGGCGCGCGCCAAGCACACCGCGCGCGGCAAGCTGCTGGTGCGTGACCGCATCGACGCCCTGCTCGACCCCGGCAGCGCCTTCCTGGAAATCGCACCGCTGGCCGCGCATGGCATGTATGAAGACGCCGTACCCGCCGCCGGCGTGGTGGCCGGCATCGGCCGGGTGAGCGGCGTGGAATGCGTGATCGTGGCCAACGACGCCACGGTCAAGGGTGGCACCTACTATCCGATGACGGTAAAGAAGCACCTGCGCGCGCAGGAGATCGCCGAGCAGAACCACCTGCCCTGCATCTACCTGGTCGATTCCGGTGGCGCCTTCCTGCCGCTGCAGGACGAGGTATTCCCCGACCGCGACCATTTCGGCCGCATCTTCTACAACCAGGCCAACCTCTCGGCGCAGGGCATTCCGCAGATCGCCTGCGTGATGGGCAGCTGCACCGCCGGTGGCGCCTATGTGCCGGCGATGAGCGACGAGACCGTGATCGTGCGCGAACAGGGCACGATCTTCCTCGGCGGCCCGCCACTGGTGAAGGCGGCCACCGGCGAAGTGGTCACCGCCGAGGAACTGGGTGGTGCCGATGTGCACACGCGCATTTCCGGCGTCGCCGACCACATGGCCGACAACGATCTGCAGGCACTGGCGCGGGTACGCGCGATCATCGCCCAGCTCAACTGGCGCAAGCCGGAACCGGCGATGGCGGTGCAGGCAACCGAAGAACCGCTGCTGCCGGCACACGAACTGTACGGGGTGATCCCTGCCGATACGCGCAAGCCCTACGACGTGCGCGAAGTAATCGCGCGGCTGGTCGATGGCTCGCGTTTCGATGAATTCAAGCCGCGCTACGGCGCAACGCTGGTGACCGGCTTTGCCCATCTGAACGGCTACCCGATCGGCATCATCGCCAACAACGGCATCCTGTTCTCCGAATCGGCACTGAAGGGCGCGCACTTCATCGAGCTGTGCACCCAGCGCAACATCCCGCTGGTGTTCCTGCAGAACATCACCGGCTTCATGGTCGGCCGCAAGTACGAACAGGGCGGCATCGCCAAAGACGGCGCCAAGCTGGTGATGGCGGTGGCCTGCGCCAAGGTTCCCAAGTTCACCGTGGTCATCGGCGGCTCGTTCGGTGCCGGCAACTACGGCATGTGCGGCCGCGCCTATTCGCCCAACTTCCTGTGGATGTGGCCGAACGCGCGCATCGGCGTGATGGGTGGCGAGCAGGCCGCCAGCGTGCTGGCCACGGTCAAGCGCGATGGCATCGAGGCCAAGGGCGGCCAGTGGCCGGCAGCGGAGGAAGATGCGTTCAAGGCCCCCATCCGCGACCAGTTCGAGCAGCAGGGCCACCCGTACTACGCCAGCGCCCGCCTGTGGGATGACGGCGTGATCGATCCGGCCGACACCCGCCGGGTGCTGGCCCTGGCGCTGTCGGCCAGCCTCAACGCCGCCCCGCAGCAGACGCGCTTCGGCGTGTTCCGCATGTAACCCGTGCCATGACCGAGCCTGTTGCCATGTTCACCAAAGTCCTGATCGCCAACCGCGGCGAGATCGCCTGCCGCGTCATCGCCACCTGCCGCCGCCTCGGCATCGCCACCGTGGCGGTGTATTCCGATGCCGACCGCAACGCACGCCACGTGCGCCTGGCCGACGAAGCCATCCACATCGGCCCGGCCGCTGCGCGTGAGAGCTACCTGCGCGGCGATGCCCTGCTCGACGCCGCACGCCTGGCCGGCGCGCAGGCGATCCACCCCGGTTACGGCTTCCTGTCCGAGAACGCCGAGTTCGCCGATGCCTGTGCCGCCGCCGGCATCACCTTCATCGGGCCGCCGGCCAGCGCCATCCGCGCGATGGGCGACAAGAGCGCGGCCAAGGCGCTGATGGCCAAGGCCGGTGTACCGCTGACCCCGGGCTACCACGGTGACCAGCAGGCGCCGGACTTCCTGCGCGCGCAGGCAGACGGCATCGGCTACCCCGTGCTGATCAAGGCCAGCGCCGGCGGCGGTGGCAAGGGCATGCGCAAGGTCGAGCGCAGCGAGGACTTCGTCGATGCGCTGGCCAGCTGCCAGCGCGAGGCAGCCTCGGCGTTCGGCAACGACCACGTGCTGGTCGAGAAGTACGTCGAGCGCCCGCGCCATATCGAGATCCAGGTGTTCGGCGACAGCCACGGTGATGCGGTCTACCTGTTCGAGCGCGACTGCTCGGTACAGCGCCGCCACCAGAAGGTGCTGGAAGAGGCGCCGGCCCCAGGCATGAGCGCCGAACGTCGCGCGGCGATGGGCCAGGCGGCGGTCGATGCCGCGCGCGCGGTGGGCTATGAGGGTGCGGGCACCGTGGAATTCATCGCCGGCCCGGATGGCGATTTCTACTTCATGGAAATGAACACCCGCCTGCAGGTCGAGCACCCGGTCACCGAAGCCATCACCGGCATCGACCTGGTGCGTGAGCAGATCCGCATCGCCGCCGGCCTGCCGCTGTCGTTCACCCAGGAAGACGTCGCCTTCGAGGGTCACGCCATCGAGTGCCGGATCAACGCCGAGAACGCGCGCACCTTCACGCCCTCGCCGGGCACGATCACCGACTTCCACGCTCCCGGCGGCCTGGGCGTTCGCCTGGATTCGGCGATCTACACCGGCTATGCGATCCCGCCCTACTACGACAGCCTGATCGGCAAGCTGATCGTGCACGGCCGCGACCGCGCCGAGTGCATCGCGCGCCTGCGCCGCTGCCTGGGCGAGATGGTCGTGGGCGGCATCGAGACCACGATCCCGCTGTTCCAGGACCTGCTGGTCCAGCCCGACATCCTGGCCGGCGACTACGACATCCACTGGCTCGAGCGCTGGATCAAGGCGCAGGGCTGAGGCGGAAGCCTGGTTGTCGGATCTCCCGACCGAGACGCCGGGACCTGGATCGTGAATCCGGGTCCCGGCGTTCGCTCGGGAGGCTAGGATGCCGACGGCCCGCTGAAACGACTGACACGCGCTCATGGATGACGACGCCTTCACGGTCGATGATCTCATCGCCTGCTACGAGCGCGGCGTCTTTCCGATGGCCGACGCCCGGCATGACGAGAGCATCTTTCTGATCGATCCAGAGCGGCGGGGCGTGCTGCCGCTGGACGGTGTGCACGTGCCCCGGCGCCTGGCGCGGACGATCCGTTCCGAACCCTTCGAAGTGAAGATCGACACGGCCTTCGACGCCGTGGTCGAGGCCTGCGCCGCCTCGCGGCCCGGGCGGCTGGAAACCTGGATCAACGGCCCCATCCAGCGCATGTACGGCCAGCTCTACGCCCGGGGCCAGGCGCACAGCGTGGAGTGCTGGGACGACGGCGAACTGGTGGGCGGGCTCTACGGCGTGTCGTTCGGGGCGGCGTTCTTCGGCGAGAGCATGTTCTCCACCCGCCGCGACGCCAGCAAGGTGGCCCTGATGCACCTGGTCGGCCGCCTGGTCGCGGGCGACTACCAGTTGCTGGACACCCAGTTCATCACCGAGCACCTGGAGCAGTTCGGAACCGTCGAGATCACCCGCGCCGACTACAAGCGACGGCTGGGGCGGGCCTGGCTGGGCCAGGCCGACTTCTACCGGCTGGCGGCGGGCGCGGCCGGGACCGAGGTCTTGCAGGCGATCAGCCAGGCGTCATAGACCGGGTGCTGCAGCGGGTTCAGGCCCGCCGAATTGGCGTACATCCAGCCCTTGTAGATCTGGCGTCCGGGCGGAGCCACGCGGCCCGGCAGCGCCTTGGGCTGGGTGTCGACCGTGACATAGGCCATGGAGTCCGGCGCGTCCTCGTCGGGCGTGGTGGTCTCGCATGCGCGGACGGTGAAGATCAGGGTCTTGTAGCGGATCGGCTGGCCCACGGGGGCCTCGAACTTCATGGTCTCGGTCGTGACCTTGTCCAGCGCCTGGATGATGGCGACCGAATAGCGCGCGCGCTTGACCGGCTCGGCCGGCTTGTCGGTTGGCGTGGTCGCCGCCGGCGTCGTGGGCGCACTCGCGGCGGG
>DQIG01000047.1 GCA_003525885.1 Stenotrophomonas sp. | reverse complement strand
GTGGGTATCGACCGTTGGTCGATACCGAGCCCCTTTGGTCAGGGCGATCCCGCCCCCACGTTGAAGCACCAACGTGTAGGATCGACCCATGGCCCAAGCCTCGCCCCGCACCGAACGCATTCCCCGCCTGAGCCGGCTGAGCTGGCTCATGGGCCTGTACGCGGAAAACTACCGCCACCTGGTGCGCCTGTTCGAACCGGCCGGACTGGTGGCGGGCAGCTACATCTCCTCGATCGGCGACGGCTTGGATGTCCGCCTGGACGTGATCGAGTGCCATCGCTACACGGTGGAACTGCGCCTGACCTACGACCTGGCCGACCCGGTCACCGGCGAGCCGGATCCGTCGGCCTATGTGCGCCTGTACCGTGACGCGCGCCAAGCCGAGACCACCCATTGCTACGTCGGCCGCCGTTGGCAGGACACGATGGGCCTGTACCCGCCGCCGGCGGAGCTGATCAGCCACCGCATGCGGATGAACACCTTCCTCGGCAAATGGCTGGAATACCTGGCCGAGCGCGGCCATGGCGTGGCTACCCTGCGCCGCGATCCCGACGGTGCAGGCACACCCGCCGAGCGCCGCCTGTCGCTGGTGCGCTGATCGGCCATAATCCACGGCTGACCTGCCGCTGGATGCTGCCCCATGCCGTACACCCCGATCGTCGCCACCCTGGGCTACGTGCTGTCGCCCGATCGTCGCCAGGTGTTGATGATCCACCGCAACACCCGTCCGGGTGACCACCACCTGGGCAAGTACAACGGGCTGGGCGGCAAGATCGAAGCAGACGAAGATGTGGCGGCCAGCATGCGCCGTGAAATCGCCGAGGAAGCCGGCATTGACTGCACCGGCATGCGCCTGCGCGGCACCATCAGCTGGCCGGGATTCGGCAAGCACGGCGAAGACTGGCTGGGCTTCGTGTTCGTCATCGACGCCTTCGAAGGCACCCCGCACGGTGGCAACCACGAAGGCACGCTGGAGTGGGTGGACCTGGACAAGCTGGACACACTGCCGATGTGGGAAGGCGACCGAAATTTCCTGCCCTTGGTGTTCGACGCCGACCCGCGCCCGTTCCACGGCGTCATGCCGTACAAGGACGGCCGCATGGTCAGCTGGTCCTACAGTCGGCTGTGACTCGACGAATCGGATGGGTGCCAACCTTGGTTGGCACGCTCTTCTGGTGAATTAATACCCGGGCAATATTGACTCGAGAGAATTACCCGGGCAATATTCGCGCATCGCCCCTGATGCCATTGCCATGCCTGCGTCCCGACTCCCTCCCTTCAGTTGTTTCGACGGCCATCGCCTGGTCGCTTCCGGTACGCCGGAAGTGGCCGCGCTGGCCCTCAAGCAGCTGCGCGCCGATGACGCTGCCGGACCCTTGCTGGTGTTCGACAACGCCACCGGCCGCACCCGCGATTTCGATACGCGCGGCAGTGACGCAGAACTGCTGGCGCGGGTCATCGAAGCGTTTCCCGCTGCCGCGGAGGCGGATGCCGACGTTACTGCCGAAGATGCGCCCGCTACCCCGCGTGGCCGCGGCCGCCCGAAACTGGGCGTGGTCGCCCGCGAAGTGACCCTGCTGCCGCGCCACTGGGCGTGGCTGGCCGAGCAGCCCGGCGGGGCCTCGGTGGTGCTGCGCAAGCTGGTGGAGGCGGCCAGCCGGGCCGGTGCAGACAAGGACCGGCAGCGCCGTGACAGCGAGCGTGCGTATTACTTCCTGCAGACCATCGCCGGTGACCTGCCGGGCTTCGAGGAGGCCATCCGCGTGCTGTTCGCGCATGACCGCGCGGGCCTGGAAGCGGCGCTGCATTCCTGGCCCGGGGACGTGCGCGACCACGCCCTGCGCCTGGCATTCGAGAGCGCCGACGGCTGAGCCATCGCGCCGTCGCTGAGCGGCGGCGCCACCTGACTGCGGGCCACAACCCGCTCCCTGTGCTTGCTTTGCTGGCGGAACCGCCGGGCAGGGCAGCGCCTTGCCCAGAGAACCCCATGGACACTCCCGCACAGCCAATCCCCCCGGTCGCGCCGCCGCTGTGGCGCACCTACCTGGCCCTGCTGCTGCCAATGCTGCTGACCAATGCGCTGCAGCTGGCTGCAGGCACGCTGGACAACATCTACCTCGGCCATCTGCTCGGGACGCAGGCAGTGGCTGCCGCCGCGGCGTTCTTCCCGGTCTTCTTCCTGCTGCTGGCACTGGTGATGGGCCTGGCGACCGGCGCGATGGTGCTGATCGGCCAGGCCTGGGGCGCTGGCCGACCGCAACAAGCGCGAGCGGTGGCCGGCAGTGCGGTGGCACTGATCCTGCTGTTGTCAGTGCTGGTGATGGCAGTGGGCGGCGGTTTCGCCCCACAGTTGCTGTCGGCACTGGGCACGCCGGCGCCGGTCCTCAGTGAGTCCATTGTCTATGCGCGCGTCCTGCTGCTGGCGGCTCCGGTGTTCTTCCTGTTGTGGCTGGCCACCGCCGTGAGCCGCGCAGTGGGGGATGCGAAGACGCCGCTGCATGCGCTGCTGCTGGCCACGGTGGTCGGCCTGATGTGCACGCCACTGTTGATCCTGGGTTGGAGCGGCCTGCCGCGGCTGGGCTCGGCCAGTGCGGCCGTATCGGCGGCGTTCGCCTCGCTGTTGGCCCTGGGCTGGTTGCTGTGGCGCTGGCGTCGGGTAGGTCATCCCCTGGCACCAGGGCGCGAGCTGCTGCGTGCCATTCGTTTCGATGGCGCGCTCATCCGCGCGATGCTCCGCATCGGCGTACCGTCTTCGCTGCAGATGCTCAGCCTGGCCATTGCCGAAATCGTGTTGCTGGGCTGGATCAACCGCTATGGCTACACGGCCACGGCCGCCTACGGTGCGGTCAACCAGTTGATGAGCTGGGTGCAGCTGCCGGCGATGTCGCTGGGGATCACCGCCACCATCCTCGCGGCGCATGCGATGGGAGCAGGGCGTGCGGCACGATTGCCCGCTATTGCCCGCACCGGCGTGATGCTGGGTCTGGCGATGCTGAGCGGGGTGGTGGTACTGGTTGTGGCGCTGGCGCCCTGGCTGACCGGGCTGATCCTGGCGGCGACCGACGTGCGCGAACTGGCCGCGTTGCAGTTGCGCACCGTGGTGTGGGGCGTGCTGGCGATGGGTATCAGCGCGGTGCTGGTCGGGGTGATGCGCGGCAGCGGCACGGTATGGCTGCCAGCGTTGCTGGGTATGGTGGCGGTATTGCTGCTGGAGCTGCCGCTGGCGATGTGGCTGCAGGTGCAGCATGGGCTGACGGGTCTGTGGTGGGCGTGGCCGCTGGGGTTGGCGGCGATGCTGGTGATGCAGGTGTTGTGTTTCGCGCGTTGGCGGCGGGCGCAGGCTGGGT
>DQIG01000356.1:10164-10596 GCA_003525885.1 Stenotrophomonas sp. | reverse complement strand
CCAGCGGCCGGCACTACCGTTATGCGGCGCGTCGCAGGGTTTCGGTCAGCGACTCGATGCTGGCGGCCTTCGGTTTGACCAGCCAGAACTTGCCGATGTAATCGCGGAACTCGTCCAGGATCTGCTGGGCCCAGATGCTGCCGGTCAGTTCGCGGTGGCGGCCGATCAGGCGGTGCAGGTGTTGGCGGTAGTTCTCGAAGCCTTCGGCGGAGACACGATGGATGTCGATCAGTTCGTGGTTGTAGCGATCGACGAAATCGCGGTCCACGTCCAGCACGTAGGCCAGGCCGCCGGTGAAGCCGGCACCGAAATTCAGGCCGACCTTGCCCAGCACCAGCACCACGCCGTCGGTCATGTATTCGCAGCAGTGGTCACCGGCACCTTCCACCACCGCCAGCGCGCCGGAATTGCGCACCGCGAAACGCTCGCCGG
>DQIG01000356.1:0-10013 GCA_003525885.1 Stenotrophomonas sp. | reverse complement strand
GCACCGCGAAACGCTCGCCGGCGCGGCCCGCGGCGAACAGCTCGCCACCAGTGGCGCCATACAGGCAGGTGTTGCCGATGATCGCAGTGCTGCGTGCTTCGAAGCGGGCACCGCGTGGCGGACGCACCACCAGGCGGCCGCCTGCCATGCCCTTGCCGACGTAGTCGTTGGCTTCGCCTTCCACTTCCAGGTGCAGGCCCCCAACGTTGAAGGCGCCGAAGCTCTGCCCGGCGCTGCCGCGGAAGCGCAGTTCCAGCGGCGCCTCGGCCATGCCCTGGTTGCCGTGCGCGCGCGCCACCGCCCCGGCCAGGCGGGTGCCGATGCTTCGGTCGGTGTTGTGGATCAGGAAGCGATGCTCGCCACCGCGCTTGTGCTCGATGGCCGGGGCCAGCAGGCCGTCCATCTGCGTGGCCAGGCTGTCCGGCGATTCGTACAGGCGCTGCGCGGCGCAGTGGCTGCCCTCGTAGTGGCTGTCGGCCAGCAGGCGCGACAGGTCCACGCGCACGCCGTCGCGCGGTGCCGCTTCGATCTGCCGCAGCAGGTCGGTGCGGCCGACGATCTCTTCCAGCGAACGCGCGCCCAGGTAGGACAGCCAACCGCGCACTTCCTCGGCCAGCAGGCGGAAGAAGTTCTCCACGCGCTCGGGCTGGCCGGTGAAGTGGTTCTCGCGCAGGCGCTCGTCCTGGGTGGCCACGCCGGTGGCGCAGTTGTTGAGGTGGCAGATGCGCAGGTACTTGCAGCCCAGCACGATCATCGGCGCGGTGCCGAAGCCGAAGCTGTCCGCGCCCAGCAGCGCGGCCTTGACCACGTCCAGGCCGGTCTTCAGGCCGCCGTCGGTCTGCAGCAGGGTGCGCCCGCGCAGGTCGTTGGCCAGCAGCGCCTGGTGCGCTTCGGCCACGCCCAGTTCCCACGGCACGCCGGCATAGCGGATCGAGCTGACCGGCGAGGCACCGGTACCGCCGTCGTGGCCGGAAATGGTGATCAGGTCCGCACCGGCCTTGACCACGCCGGCGGCAATCGTGCCGACGCCGGCATGGCTGACCAGCTTCACCGACACCAGCGCGGTCGGGTTCACCTGCTTGAGGTCGTAGATCAGCTGCGCCAGGTCTTCGATCGAATAGATGTCGTGGTGCGGCGGCGGCGAGATCAGGCCGATGCCCGGCCGCGCGTAGCGCAGGCGGGCGATCAGTTCGTTGACCTTGTGCCCCGGCAGCTGGCCGCCTTCGCCGGGCTTGGCGCCCTGCGCGACCTTGATCTGCAGCACCTCGGCGTTGACCAGGTATTCGGCGGTCACGCCGAAGCGGCCCGAGGCCACCTGCTTGATCTTGCTGCGCCGCTGCGTGCCGTAGCGTGCCGGGTCTTCGCCGCCTTCGCCGGAATTGCTGCGGCCGCCAAGGCGGTTCATGGCGATCGCCAGCGCCTCATGCGCTTCCGGTGACAGTGCGCCGAGGCTGATCGCCGCAGTATCGAAGCGCGGGAACAGTGCGCTGGCCGGGGCCACCTCGTCCAGCGGCGTCGGCGTGGCGGCCGGCACCAGTTCCAGCAGGTCGCGCAGCGCCGACGGCGGGCGCGCATGCACCGCATCGCAGTACTGCTGCCACGCACGCGGATCACCGCTGCGCGCCGCGCGCTGCAGCGTGGTCACCACGTCCGGGTTGTACATGTGGTACTCGCCGCCGTGCACGTACTTCAGCAGGCCGCCGACATCCACGTCCTGCTGCGCGTCCCAGGCCTGCGCGCACAGCTCACGCGCGTCGGCATCCAGGCGTGCGAAACCTGCGCCGCCGATACGCGAGGCGGTATCCGGGAAGCACAGGTCCACCACTTCCGGTTCCAGGCCGATGATCTCGAACAGCTGCGCGCCGCGGTAGCTGGCCACGGTGCAGATGCCCATCTTGGAGATGATCTTCGACAGGCCCTTGTAGACGCCCTTGCGGTAGCGGCGGCCGATCTGCGACTGCTCGCCGCCCTTGCTGAGCTTGAGGATGCCGCGGCGGCCCAGATCGAACAGGGTCTGGTAGGCCAGGTATGGATACACCGCCGTGGCGCCGAAGCCGAGCAGGCAGGCCATTTGGTGAGGGTCGCGCGCGGTGCCGGTCTCGACGATCAGGTTGACGTCGCAGCGCAGGCCCAGCCGCGAGAGGTGGTGGTGGATGGCGCTGGTGGCGAGCAGGGCATGCACCATCGGCCGCCCGGCCACCGGGTAGCGGTCGGACAGCAGCAGCATCACCATGCCCTCGCGCGCGGCCTGTTCGGCTTCGGCGCAGATGCGCTCGATGCCGGCACGCAGGCCCTCGTCATCGCTGTAGGACAGATCGAGCAGGCGGTTGGCCTGCACGTACTGGTCCATCTTCAGCAGCTGGCGCAGCTTGCGCTGGCTCAGTACCGGCGAGTTGAGGATGACGTGGTTCACCGTCTCCGGACCGGCATGGAAGATGTTGGTCTCCTTGCCGAGCTGGGTGGACAGGGACATCGCGCAGTCTTCGCGCAGTGGATCGATCGGCGGGTTGGTGACCTGCGCGAAGGCCTGGCGGAAATAGTCGTACAGCGGACGGCTGCGCTGGCTCAGCACCGCCATCGGCGTGTCGTCGCCCATCGAGCCGGTGGCTTCCTGCTCGGTCTCGGCCAGCGGACGCAGCACCTGTTCCACTTCCTCGCTGCTGAGCTGGTAGAGCTTGTGGTAACTGCGCAGGGTGGCTTCGTCGAAGGGTTCCTCCACCAGCGAGGGATCGATCAGTTCGGTCTGCAGGTAGGTCACGCCCTGCTGCAGCCACTGCTTGTACGGCGCGCGGCCACGGTTGATGCGATCCACCGCGTCGGAGTCGAGCAGGTCGCCGCGCTTGAGGTCGATGGCGATCATCTCGCCCGGGCCCAGCTTGCCCTTGCGCACTACGCGCTCGGTCGGCACTTCCCACACGCCCGCTTCGGAGGCGACCAGGAAGTGGCGGTCGGCGGTCAGCATCCATCGCGCCGGACGCAGGCCGTTGCGGTCGAGGGTACATACGGCGTAGCGGCTGTCGCAGGCGACGATGCCGGCCGGGCCGTCCCACGGCTCGCTGTTGAGGCCATGGAATTCGTAGAACGCGGCCAGGTCGGGGTCCTTGAACTCCAGCGACTGGGTGGCCGGGGGTACCAGGATGCGCAGCGCCTGGATCAGTTCCATGCCACCGGACACCATCAGCTCCAGCATGTTGTCCAGGCTCTGCGAGTCCGAACCGTGCATGGAGATCACCGGGTCGAACTCGCCAATGTCGAAGCGCGGGGTCTTCCACACCTTGCTGCGCGCCTGCGCCCAGCGACGATTGCCTTCGATGGTGTTGATCTCGCCGTTGTGGGCGAGCATCCGGAACGGGTGAGCCAGCGGCCAGCGCGGCAGCGTGTTGGTGGAGAAGCGCTGGTGGAACACGATCGCGCTGGAGGCCAGTTCGCGGCGCTGCAGGTCCGGATAGAAGCGGCTGAGCTTGTCCGGCAGCACCATGCCCTTGTAGCTGATCGCATCCGGGGTGAGGGTGGTGACGTAGAAATCGGCGTGTTCGCGCAGCTGCTGTTCGCTGCGGCGACGGGCCAGGAACAGGGCCAGCGCGAAGCCGGCATCGTCCTGGCCGACGCCGGCATCGACGAACACCTGCTCGATGCGTGGCAGCGTATCGCGCGCCAGTTGGCCGCAGACGCTGTCGTCGGTGGGTACCTCGCGCCAGCCGGCGACCTTGCAGCCGACCGCTTCAACCTGCGCCTGCAGCTCGGTGCGGCAGGCCTGCGCCGCGTCGGTGTCATGCGGCAGGAACACCACGCCAGCGGCAAAGCGCGCGGTGGTGGCGATACCGGCTTCGCTGGCCAGCAGTTTCAGGAACGCATCGGGGCGGCGCAGCAGCAGGCCGCAGCCATCACCGGTCAGGCCATCGGCGGCGACGCCGCCACGGTGGGTCATGCGCGAAAGCGCTGCGATGGCGGTATCAACCAGCAGGCGCGAAGGTTGATCGTCGAGCTGGGCGACCATGCCAAATCCACAGGCATCGCGCTCGGAGCGCGGGTCGTAAAGCCCTTGGCGGTTGCGGGGGGCCATCTCTACCTCGATGCGGAATGAATTGAACGGGGACACTCAAGCCCGCTCAATCCCTGGAGCGCATCGTGAGGCCACCGGATGCCTCGACTAGATCACAGGTTGCTGCAGCGCCGCAATACACGGTTGCAGGTGCAACAGAACGCGCCGGCAACCCAGTGCCGGCGCGGGGTCGGGCTCAGCCGCAGCGCACGCCGCTGACCAGGCCCTTGTCGTCCACTTCGATGTTCAGGCGGTCGCCGAGGAACTCCATCGTGGCCACATCATTGGGCTTCATGACACGCAGCTGGTGGGCACCGGCATCTTCCTGCGCCTGCTTGCCGAGCGCGTCGGCGTAGGCCTGGCCGACCAGGCTCTGCACCTGGCTGGCATCGCAGGTACCAACCGGCGGTGCCTCGGTGGCCTTGCCGGCCTCATCGGCCGGTGCCTTGGCGGCTTCGGCAGCCTGCTGGGCATGGGCCGTGGCCGAATCCTGTTCATCCAGCGCCGGTGCCTGGCAGGCGGTCAGGGCCAGCACGGCCGGCAGCAGCAGGGCGGAGAGCGAACGGGCGCGAATCGGGAACGACATCATGACTCCGGAAGGGATTGTGAAAGCCCGAGCATAGCGGCGAACCGACCCTCACGTGTTTGTCTTGTGTTATCGACAGGTTCGCGGCATCGCGGCGGCGACACTGCGGGCATGCCAACCCCCTCTACCCCCGAACGACAGGCCGCGCGTGCTGCCGGCCTGCGCTATGTCGATGACACCCAGCCGGGCATCAGCCGGCGCCGCGCCGGCAAGGGTTTCAGCTATCGCGATGCCGATGGCCACGCGGTCCGCGATGCCGCCACCCTGCAGCGCATCCGTGCGCTGGCCATTCCACCTGCGTATACCGCCGTGTGGATCTGCGCCCACGCCAATGGCCACCTGCAGGCCACCGGCCGCGATGCCCGCGGGCGCAAGCAGTACCGCTACCACGCCAACTGGGCGAAGGAGCGCGACGCCGGCAAGTTCGACCGCATCATCGCCTTTGGCGAGGCGTTGCCAACGCTGCGGCGGCGGCTGTCGCGGGATCTCAAACGGCCCGGGTTTCCGCAGGAAAAGGTACTGGCGATGGTGGTCGCGCTGCTGGCCGATACGCTGGTGCGGATCGGCAACGAAACCTATGCACAGCAGAACCGTTCGTTCGGGCTGACCACACTGCGCAACCGGCATCTGGAACTGCTGCGCGGCGGCCGCGTGCGCATGCGCTTCCGCGGCAAGTCCGGGCAGCTGCAGGAGGTGACCGTGGGCGATCGCAGGCTGGGGCTGCTGGTGCGGCGCCTGCAGCAGCTGCCGGGGCAGGCGCTGTTCCAGTACCGCGATGACGACGGCGCGCTGCAGCCGGTGGATTCTGGTGCGGTGAACGACTACCTGCGCGAGGTGATGGGCGAGGACTTCACCGCCAAGGATTTCCGCACCTGGGGTGGCACGGTGGCGGCGGTGCAGGCGTTCGCCGCCACCGAGCTGCCGGAGCCGCCCAGCCAGCGTGCACTGGCGCAGGCGCAGCGCGCGGTGGTGTGTGAGGTGGCATCGCTGCTGGGCAACACGCCAGCCGTGTGTCGCAAGGCCTACATCGACCCCTGCGTGTTTGCCGGCTGGGAGCGCGGCGAACTGGCCAGGCTGGCCGGCCTGCGCGGGCCGCGCCAGTGGGAGCAGGCCACCCTGCGCGTGCTGCGCAGGGCACGCCGGCTCAGCCGCAGTCGTCAGCCGCAGTAGATCGCGACGATGTTGTTGGTACGGCCCTTCTCGATGGTCAGGCGGTCGCCGCCCTCATGTGCCGGAGGCACCCGCGGACCGTCGTGCCGAAGAACCCGTACGTGCAGGCTGTCGCTGTCCACGCGTGCACGGGCCACGGTGGCATCCGAGGCAGCAAGACCGAGTGCGCCGCGCACCATGTCGCTGTGGCACTGGCCGGAAATCACCCCGTCGATCGGCTGCACCTGGGCCACCGGCGTGCTGCTGCAGGCAGCAACGGCAACGGTGAGTACAGCCACGCTGAATGCGCGCATCATGGTCCTGCTCCGTGGTGATGAGGGCGCCAGCGTGACGCCCGACGTGTGGTGATCGCATGAATGGCCCTCCCGCATCGCAGCGACGGCGCGGGTGTGCGGCGTGTCAAAGCCCCGTCCGATTGGCTGGGGTAGGCTGCACCCTACTGATCACGTTCAAGGAAAGATCATGCCGGAGATGGATATCAACGCAGCGGCCAACGAAGTCGCTGCCCTGTTGCGGCAGAACGACGCGCGCGGTGCCGCCGCCCGCTTGGACGCCCTGCACAACGGCCAGACTGCGGTGGTGCAGGAAGCGCTGGATCGCTACGTGTCGGTGCGCGCCGCCACCGAGCTTGAGGCGTTGCGGCGCAGCGGGGGTGTTGCCGCAGCAGATGCGGCCACGGTGAACCCGATGCTGGACCGTCTGGGCAACGCGGCGCGTCCACCACGGATGCCCGATGCGGCTGAGACTGCAGGCCTGAGCCAGGCCCAGCAGTACGACGTGTACGGCAGCATCGTGGCCCAGCGCGGCAACACCGCGGCGAATGACGCGATGGCAACGCAGGACCGCGTGGTGCTGGGACTGCGCGACGAGAACCGCACCACCGAGGCACGTGGGCGTGGCGTCTATGACGATCGCATCGTAGTGCTGTGGAAGGATGCGCAGGGCCATGGTCATGTGCGCGAGTTCAACCAGGCCACGACCGAGCCGACCGCCCAGTACGACGGTCATGCCAAGACCACGCCGCGCAGCCCGGGGTTCGGCGACGTGGCGCCGCGCACCAAGACCGAGGGTGAGGATGTCAACGGTGACCGGGTCAAGGACCTCGGGCGCCTGGGCGAAGGCACCACCGAGATGCGCGCGACCACCCATCCGCGCAACGGCCATCCCGATGAGTTCGCGCTGCGTCCCTCGCAGGAGGCGATCACGGCGGGTGCCGGCCGGGTGGAGCGCGACAGCAATGGCGACGGCTGGTTCGATGCGCGCGATACCCAGGGCGTGCAGGACCTCAACGACACCTTCAAGATCCATCGCGGCAGCCGCTCCAACACCGATTCGGCCGGCTGCCAGACCATCGGCGGCGGCGAGTACGACGACTTCGTGTCGACGGTGCGCGGCACGCCTGGGCAGAACCGCTGGCAGTACGTGCTGACCTCGGTTGCACCCGGCCAGATGCGCGAGCTGGGGCAGGACGTGCCGCTCGCGGCCAACGACGACCCCCGTCAGCCGCAGCATCGCGATCATGCCCTGCAGCAGCAGATCAGCACGCGCCTGCAGGCCCTGGGCGGACGCTACGCCGAGCATGCCGAGGACTACAGTCTGGTGATGCTGCGCGAAGCGAAGGCCGCGGGCATCACCCGGGTCGACCAGATCGTGGCCAGCAATCCCAGCGCTGGCCGCGCGGCGGGTGAGACACTGTTCCTGGTGCAGGGCAGCCCGGGCGATCCTGCGGCGCTGCGCGCAGGGGTCAATGCGGCCGAGGTGCGCGAGACCGCGGTGGAATCCAGCCTGCGCCAGCTGCAGCAGCAATCGCGCGAACAGGCTGCACCCATACCCGCGCCTGCACAACCGCAGGAAGCGCCGGCGATGGGAGGGCGTTGAGCGATGATCCGATCACACCTGATGCCGAGCGTTTCGTTGATGCTGCTGCTGGCCTGCAGCGCCTGTGCGCCTGCCGGGGAGCGCGCCGCGCCAGCAGCGCCCACGACCCAACCAGCTCAACCAGCGCAGTCCCTGCCTTCTGATCGTGGATTGCCCGCATTGCCGGAAGCCTCTGGCAGCGCCTACCCCGGCGGTCGCTACGAAGCACTGCCGGAACCGGCCAGGCAGGTGCTGGCACAGTTGAAGTGCAACGTGGAGGGCACCAGCAACGTGCAGGTGCTTTCCATTCCCGCGCAGGGTGGCCAGCAGGATTTCATGGTCACTGATCGCAGCGGGCCGCGTTTCCGCTACTGGATACGGTCGTTCTCCGGCAGTGGCGGAACCACCGGGTATCTGGTGCAGCTGCAGGACTGTCCGGCAACCACCACGGGCATGCGCGCCTACATCGCACAGGGAGCGGCACCGCTGCAGGATGTCACCGCATCGTTGCTGGCGCAGGCCGAGCTGCCCGACGCGGCGGCGATGGCGGCCTATCAGAGCAAGGGCGCGGGCGATCTGTTCGCCTTCATCGGGCAGCTGGACAAGGTGCCGGTGCTGCGTTGGGCGGCCGAGGTCGATCCCGAACAGCCACTGGCCGCCGATGCGCGCAGCTTTGACCATGGCAATGCCGTTCACGGCGGTTTCCTGCGCTGGAACCAGGATCACTTCGAGGTGGCCAGGACCGTTCCCGCAACGCTGTGGCCCTGCGATGACCGGCCGTTGCTGCCGTGCAAGGGGGATCCGTTCGTGATCGGGCGCTGAGGCCGTAGCTCATCCCCCTACCGTTCGTCGGCCCATGACTTTCGGGGGGTTGACTACAGTTGTCGTCACGCAGACAGTGGCGACACGTGTAGTCAAGGGAGTGGTGTCATGCGTGGCAAGACGATCGGGGACCAGGAACTGGCCCTGCTGCAGTACATCGATGAGCATGCGCCGGCCAGCGTCGGCGAGGTCGCCAGTGGCTACGGCGAGGCCCGCGGCCTGGCCCGCTCCACCGTGCTGACGATGATGGAGCGGCTGCGGGCGAAGGGGTATCTTCAGCGCCAGCAGCAGGACGGCGTCTACCGCTACCAGGCCACCCGTGGCCCGGAGAGCGTTCTGCAGGGCGCGGTGGCACAGTTCGTCGACAACACCCTGCAGGGCTCGGTGTCGCCGTTCGTGGCCTACCTGTCGAAGCGCCAGCAGGTCAGCGACAACGAACTGGCCGAGCTGGAAGCGCTGGTCGCCCAACTCCAATCGCGCCGCCACGAGGGCTGAGCCATGGACACCACGATGCTGATCCCGATGTTGGAACGCCTGGGCTGGACCAGTCTGCAGACCGTGCTGCTGGTAGCCCTGGTGTATGGCGTGTGCCGTGCGCTGCCCTCGTTGTCGGCGGCGACCCGCTGCCGCCTGTGGTGGCTGGTGTCGCTGCAGGCCGTGCTCGGCCTGTTCTGGAGCCAGCCGTTGCAGCTGGCCTGGCTGCCGGCCCCCCAGGCCGTGGCGATGACCGCGACCGATGTGGCTGCCGATATGGTTTACCCGCTGGCTCCGGAAGCTTCGGCACAACTGCTGGCCGCAATGCCGATGCCGGCGCCGGACGTGCCGGCGGTGGCATGGTGGGCCGTCGCACTGGCCGCGCTGTGGGCGTCCGGCGTGCTGCTGATGGCCGTGCGTACCTTCGGTGAGTGGCGTCGCTGCCGCGCGCTGCTGGCAGCGGCCTATCCCTGTGAGGACGAGGCGCTGGTGCAGGCCCTGCAGCTGGCCTCCGACGCGCACGGCGTGCGCCCTGCGCCGCGGCTGTGGATGAGCGCGAAGGTGGACTCGCCGCAGCTGGTCGGGCCGTTCCGCCCGGTGCTGCTGCTGCCGGCCGGCGACAGCGCCCTGCAGGGTGACGCGCTGGACCTGGCGCTGACCCACGAACTGCAGCACCTGCAGCGTCGTGACCTGCAGTGGGGCCTGCTGCCCGCGTTGGCCCAGCACCTGTTCTTCTTCCACCCGCTGCTGCGCCTGTCTGTGCGCGAATACGCCCAGGCCCGCGAGGAAGCGGTGGATGCGGCGGTGGTCGGCCAGCACGGCGCCAGCCGCCAGGCCTATGGCCGCCTGCTGCTGCAGCTGGGCGTGGCACCGCAGCCGCACCTGGGCGTGGCCAGCGCCGCACCAAGCACCACCAGCCTCAAGCGTCGCCTGCTCTCGCTGCAGTCGCGCAGGTCCTGCCCGCGCATCCTGGCGATGGCGTTGACCGCGGTGGTGGTGGTGGTGGGCGTGGCGCCGATGCGACTGGTGGCTGCACCGGTGCCGCCGGCACCGCCTGCGCCG
>DQIG01000357.1 GCA_003525885.1 Stenotrophomonas sp. | reverse complement strand
TGCTGCCGATTCACAACGGCACGTTCGACCTGGCCCTGCACGCATGGCAGCAGCCGTTCGAGCGCATCACCGCATTGGCGGCCGCAAAGAATGTGCCGGTCGCCACGCCGATGATGGGCGAAGCGCTGGACATGCAGGCGCCGCAGGCCGGTACGCGATGGTGGGAGACGGTGGAGCTGTAGCGCCCCAACTTCCGGGTGGGTGCTGGCCGTGCCCGGCACTACACCTTTGGCTGCAGCCTGCGCCCTTCACGGGCCAGGTTCAGCTGCAGCGCCGCGGCAGCAAGTTCAGCCATTTCCGAGGTGACCTTGCCGCTGCCGCGCGCCTGCAGCCAACCGAGGATGTCGGCCAGATGCCAGATCGAGGTGGTGCCCTCGTGGACCGGCGAGGGAAACGACTGTGGATTGGCCAGCATCAGCTTGCGCATGTTCTGGCGTGACATTCCCAGCAGGTCGGCCACGTCGGTCAACCCCACCAGATCGGGGCTCACTTCGACCAGTTCGGCCCTCGGCACGGCACGCTGCACATCATCCAGCGCTGACTGCAGGGCGGCACCGGCGCTGGCTGCCTCACGGCAGAAGGCCAGCGCCATCTTGCCCGGGCGGCCGATGCCGAGCAGCGCATCATCGCAGCCCGATTCCACAAGGCGCTGCTCCAGGATGCCGCCGTCGTCGTACGCGTCCGGGACGCGGTACTTCAGGGTGAAATTGAATTCCATCATCTGCCCACCTCGCTTCGGCTCGGACCGTTTCTCATTGCTCGCGGCTGCAGTTCTCAACCACACGACGCAGCGCTCTGGCGTGATTGCAGGTGTTGCGTGGCGTGCTCCAGATGCTGACGACGCAGAATTCCCCGCACCGGCATTCGCTGTCGTTGTAGGGGCAGTACATCCGCCCCCATGCATGGCTGCCGCCTACCCGCAATTTCCAGCCCCGGGTTTCTGCGAAGCGCAATGCCGCTTCAATATCCTTGTCTGGGTGACGCACACGAGACATCCGCTGTTCTCCGAAGTCTGCACCTGCCCAATACAGGTTGTCAACTGACAACCCGCATCGAACTCCTTGGCCTCGACCGAAGCTAGCCCATCCTGCGGGCGCGTCCAGAGCCATAGCCGTCAACGAGCCGGTGCCTTCGATACGCCACGCCGATCCAGACGCTATTGCAGCGCGTCATGTAACCGATTACATCCCTTGCTAGCGTAGCGCCTGTCCGATACCGGTCGAACCTGCGAGGCAGTCCGCAATGGCGTTGCGCGCTGAACGTTCCAAGGTCTCCCATCTGCCCCGTCCATTGCGACCTGCCGCAACCCTGCTGCTCGCTGCCTTCAGCTTCGCCACCCACGCACAGACCTTGCCGCCACGCACTCAGTGGCAGGCCAGTGCCTCCTCGCAGCAGGTGCCGGCGATGGCGATTGGCCACCTGATCGATGGCGACCCGAAGACCGTGACCGGCGGTGCCTTCAGCCCCGGCCACTGGTTCCAGATCGACCTGGGCACGCCCACACTGCTGGCCGGCGCGCGCCTCACCTGGGATGTCTCCAATCCGGAGGGCTATTCGCTGCAGACCTCGGTGGACGGCACGCAGTGGCAGACCGCGTACACGATGGCCGATTCGCTGGGCGACGTTGAAACGCTGTACTTCGCGCCGCGGCAGGCGCGCTACCTGCGGTTGGCCAGCCCGCAGCGCACCTCCGATTGGGGTGTGTCGATCTTCGAGATGGAACCGCTGGACAGCACGCTCAGCGCACGCATCAGCGGTATCGATGCAACGCAGGCAGCAGCGCTCTGGCAAGGCGGCGGCACCGTCGCGATGCCGCCCGGAAAAGGTGGATCCCATACGATCGAGATCACGCTGCCGCAGGCTCAATCGACGGCTGGCCTGGTGGTCGAGTGGGCCGATGGCGCGCGCGGCGCCGCCCGTCTGCAGGGGCAGGACGAACAGGGCAGATGGCAGGACCTTGCACACGATGCACAGGCGGCCAGCCATCGGCAAAGCTGGTTGGCCGCCACCGCAGCACAACCACTGCGTGCATTCCGCCTGAGCGTGGACGGCGCTGCCCCGCAGGTAGCTCGCCTGCGCCTGCTCGGCCCGAAAGCCGTGATGACACCGATGAAGCAGTATCAGATCGCCGCCAGCGGCGCGCAGCGCGCGTTGTTTCCGGCGTCGCTGCAGATGCAGCAGGCCTATTGGACGGCCGTCGGTGTGCACGCAGGACGACAGAAATCGATCTTCGACGAGTACGGCAATCTGGAAGCCTTCAAGGGCGCGCCGTTGGTGCAGCCCCTCTGGCGAAGTGCTGACGGGCGCGCCGCTGGCGCGGCAGGACAGCCGATACAGCACGCATTGCGCGACGGCTGGAAGCCGATGCCCTCCGCCACCTGGTCACCGCAACCTGGCCTGGAGCTGCGCAGTGAAGTGTTTGCCATCGAGCGCGATGGCCAGCCGGTGACCTTTCTCCGCCATCGCCTGCACAACACCGGAAAGGCCCGCGTCGACGGCACGCTCAGCCTGGTCGTGCGCCCGATGCAGATGAATCCGCCGTGGCAGAACGGCGGGCTGTCACCGATCCGCGATGTGGCCATCGATAGGCAATCCGTGCGCGTCAATGGCCGCACGCTGCTGCAGTCGCTCACCCCGGTGGCTACGTCCGGCGCGGCGCCGTTCGGCAAGGATGGCGCAACGGAAATCACCGCGAACATCGCTGCCGGCCATCTGCCTTCCGCACCACAGGCGCATGACGACCAGGGTCTTGCCTCGGCAGCATTGAACTACCGCATCTCGTTGGCGCCGGGAACCAGCGATGCCATCGTGGTCGCGTTCCCGTTGGGCACCGCCGCTGCGGATGCCAATGGCGTGCTGCCCGAAGCGCCTGCGTTGGATCTGGCCACGCTGCCCCGCGATGCCAATGCCGCGTTCGATTCACTGGCCACGCAGGCGTCCGCGGACTGGCAGGCACGGCTGGGCCAGGTCGGGCTGCGCCTGCCCGATCCATCACTGGTCGACATGCTGCGCGCGCAGGCCGCCTACATGCTGATCAACCAGACCGGCCCGGCGATGCAGCCCGGCCCGCGCAACTACAACCGCTCCTTCATCCGCGACGGCATGGCGACCTCGGCAGTGCTGCTGCGCATGGGCGAGGCCAAGGTCGCGCGCGACTATCTGGCCTGGTACAGCGAACACGGCGTGCATGGCAACGGCCTGGTCTCGCCCATCCTCAACGACGATGGCAGCGTCAACACCGGCTTTGGATCGGACATCGAGTACGACAGCCAAGGGCAATACGTCGCGTTGGTGGCCGATGTCGCGCGCCTCGATGGCGGACCGGAATCGGTGCGTGCTTACCTGCCCAAGGTGAAGGCCGCGCTGCACTTCCTGCAGGAACTGCGCGAACGCACGCTGGTGCCCGGGTACAAGGCCGACCAGCCGGCGCCGGAGCGCTTCGCTGGCATCCTTGCGCCGTCGATCAGCCATGAGGGCTATCCGTCTCCCACCCACAGCTACTGGGACGACTATTGGGGCCTGAAGGGATGGCACGACGGCGCATGGCTGGCCGAGGCGCTGGGCGACCACGAGACTGCGGTGTGGGCACGCTCGCAGTACAAGGCGCTGTATGACGCCCTGCATGCTTCGATCCGGGCGACGATGGCGTGGAAGGGCATCGACTTCATTCCGTCCTCCGCCGATCTTGGCGATGGCGACCCCACTGGGGTATCGATCGCACTGGACCCGACCGGCGCGCAGAGCGTGCTGCCCGCCGAAGCACTACGGACCACGTTCGCGCGCTATCTGGACGATGTACGCAAGCGCAGCCAGCCAGCCGCACTGTACGCCTACACGCCGTATGAGATCCGCAACGTGCTGAGCTATGTGCACCTGGGCCAGCCACAGGCAGCCGATGAGCTGCTGCAGGGTCTGTTGCATGACCGCCGCCCGCTGGAGTGGCAGGTGCTGGCCGAGGTCGTGCACTCGCGCCTGCGTTTCCCGCGCTACCTGGGCGACATGCCGCACACCTGGATCGGCGCCGAGTACGGCCGCACGCTGTTCGGCATGCTGATGCGCGAAGACGATGATGCCCTCTCGCTGCTGCCAGGTACGCCCTCATCGTGGGTCGCGGGGGATGGGTTGGCGGTGGAACGCCTGCCAACGGCGTATGGCACGTTGCAGATGCAGGCGCGGCAGCACGACGGGGTGCTGACGGTGGCACTTGGCGAGGGGCTACGCAGCGGAACGGCGGTGAAGGTCTGGTGGCCGGAGCGCACCCTGCCGAAGACGGTGCATGTCGATGGTCGTAGCGTTTCCGGCTTCGATGCCGAGGGCGTGCGCTTGGCGAAGCCGTTCCGGACGCTGGAAGCGCGTTGGTAGAGCAGCCGAGCGTGGCTCGGCTCTACCGAAAGCAGACTCCGCGAGTAGATCCACGCCATGCGTGGATGCTCCTGTAGAGTCGAGCCATGCTCGACTCATCGCGCACCGCGCGAACTGCAGCCGAGCATGGCTCGGCTCTACAAAAGCGGCGGTGGCGCCGGGTCATGCTCGGCGTCATTGCAGCGTCGGCAACCCCGGCGGATTGGTCTGCGACTGCGGCACCGCTTCCTCGGCCACGTTCCAGCGCTTCAGGGCCTGCGCGTAGGTGCCACTGCCAATCTGGGTATTCAGCGCCTGCGTCACCGCGTCGGCCAGGCCACTGCCCTTGCGCGTGGTCACCGAGATCGCCGCGGCGTTCGGCCAGCCCCCGGGGAACAGGCCCACGCGCCGCACCTTGCCATCGCGCGCTGAGTACGCGCCGGTGGCATTGGGCTCGAACGAGACATCGGCGCGACCGGTGATCACCGCCAGCCGGCCGACCACGGCGTCATCGAAGTACTGGTACTCGACCGGCTTCAATCCAGCGGCGATGTTCTGCTGGTCCCACTGCCGCAGGATCTGGTCCTGGTTGGTGCTGGCACCCACCACCACCTTCAGCCCGGCAACGTCGGCGGGCTTTTCGATCCTCTGGATCGGCCCATCGCTGCGCGTGTAGATGCCAAGCAGGTCGTAACGGTAGCTGGAGAAATCGAACTTCTTCTTGCGCTCCTCGGTGACCGTCACGTTCGACAACACGGCATCGTACTTGCCCGACTCCAGCCCCAGCGGCCAGTCGGGCCATGCCACCGGCACGATCACCAGCTTCAGGCCCAATCCATCGGCGATCAACCGCGCGATGTCCGGCTCGATGCCCACAACGTCCTTGCTGTCGGCACCGTAGTCGGCCAGCGGCAGCTGCCCCGGATGGGTAGCTACGGTAAACGCACCTGGAGTGACGAAGTGATAACCCGCGGGAATCAACGCCCTCGCCTTCGGGTCGAATGTGCCCTTCAGCACTGCGGTGTTCGCACCGGCCAGGCTGGTCGCGGCCACGACGCCGGCATCCGGTGGCTGGCGCACGCGCGAATAGACGATGCCGGCGATACCGATGACCAGAACGCCTCCGATCAACAGGGCGCTGCGTGAGATTCGACGCGGTGCTGCAGGGCTCATGGTGTTCCTTCCGGGGTCACAGGGTCTTGGCCAGGAAATCGGCGGTGCGTTGCTGGCGCGGGCGCTCGAACAGGGTCTCGGGCGTGCCCTGCTCGATCACCCGCCCCTGGTCCATCATCACCACGTGGTCGGCCACGCGCCGGGCGAAGCTCAGTTCATGGGTGACGATCACCAGCGTGGTGCCGGAGCGGGCCAGTTCTTCGATCACGCTCAGCACCTCGGCCACCAGTTCCGGGTCCAGCGCCGAAGTGGGTTCGTCGAACAGCAGCACCTTCGGCTGCAGTGCCAGTGCCCGCGCAATCGCAATGCGCTGCTGCTGGCCGCCGGATAGCTGGCGCGGGAACGCATCGGCCTTGTCGGCCAGGCCCACGCGCTCCAGCAATGTCCGCGCCTGCTGCTCGGCCTGCGCACGGGGCACGCCGCGAACCGCGATTGGCGCTTCGATGATGTTTTCCAGCGCGGTCAGGTGCGGGAACAGGTTGAAGCCCTGGAACACCATGCCCACCTCGG
>DQIG01000322.1 GCA_003525885.1 Stenotrophomonas sp. | reverse complement strand
GCCGGCCGCTGGCCGGCAACACCCTTCACGAACCGCGGAACGTATCCCACGCCATCCGTGCGATCAGCACCACCACCAGCCCCACGAACAGCTTGCGGATGAACGGCGTGCCGCCCTTCAGCGCCAGGCGCGTGCCCACCACCGAACCGATGATGTTGGCCGCCGCCATCGGCAGTGCGAACAGCCACAGGATGTTGCCGGTCGGCACGAAGAACGAGATCGCTGCAACATTCGTCGCCAGGTTCACCACCTTCGACGCCGCCGAGGCGTGCAGGAAATCCAGGCCGAAGAAGCGCACGAACAGGAAGATCAGGAAGCTGCCGGTGCCCGGCCCGAAGAAGCCGTCGTAGAAGCCGATCGCCGCACCGATCGCCAGCGCGATCACCAGTTCGCGGCGGCCGATCTCCTGCGGCCGGTGCAACGCGCCGAAGTCCTTCTTCCACAGCGTGTAGGCCAGCATCGCGATCAGCAGCACCAGCACCAGTGGTCGCACCGCGTCCTTGGGCAGCAGGCTTACCGCAGTGGCCCCGGCGAAGGAGAAGATGAAGGCCGTGCCGGCCGCGAACAGTACCGGCTTCCACGGGAAGCGCACATTGCGCGCATAGCGCCAGGCAGCCGCACCGGTACCGAACATCGAACTGAACTTGTTGGTACCAAACAGCATCGCCGGCGTCTGCTGCGGCAGCACCGTGAACAGGCCGGGCAGCTGCACCAGCCCACCGCCACCCACGGCGGCATCCACAAGACCGGCAATGAAGGCGATCACCACCAGCCACCACAACTCAGGGGGAACCAGTTCCAGCACGGCGATCAATCAATGTGGGGGCGCGACAGCATACGCCTGTCCCGCGCCAGGTGACTCCCGCCGCGCGTGGATCAATCCCTGCAACCCGGCGACAATGCCGGCATGAGCCGAAAACCCGCCGATCCCTGCCCTTGTGGCCTTCCCGCCGACTATGCCGCCTGCTGTGGCCGTTTCCATGCCGGCGAAGCCGCGCCTGATGCCGAGCACCTGATGCGTTCGCGCTACAGCGCCTATGTGCGTGGCCTGGCCGACTACCTGCGCCAGAGCTGGCATCCGGATACGCGTCCGGCCGAGCTGTCGCTGGACGATGCCCCCGGCCAGCGTACGCATTGGCTGGGCCTGACCGTGCATGACCACACGATCACCGGTACCGACAGTGCCGAGGTCAGGTTCACCGCGCGTTATCGGGTGGGCGGCGGCAGCGCGGTGAAGATGACCGAGCACAGCCGCTTCCAGCGCATCGACGGCCGCTGGTACTACCTCGACGCGGCCTGAGCCCTATGCGTTTGATGCGGCCAGCACGCGCGGGCCGCCGTGCGCGCGGACCTGGTTGCGGCCCCCGTCCTTGGCCGCATACAGGGCCTGGTCGGCGGCCTTGACCACTGCCGTTGGTCGCGGATCCACGCGGCTGTCGGCCAGCCCGATGCTCACCGTCACCTGCACCACCTGGCCGTTGCCGCCGCGTCCGCGCTGCTGGCGGCCGGCTTCGTCGTCACGGCTGCGGGTGCTGCGGTCGCGCAGCTGCATGCGGGTGTCCTCGATGCTCTGCCGCAGCGCTTCCACGGCGTCGATACAGGCCGCCGCCGGGCGGTCCAGGAACACCACCGCGAACTCTTCGCCGCCATAGCGGAACGCACGGCCACCGTCGCCAACCCGCGCCAGCCGCGACGCCACCAGGCGCAGCACGTCGTCGCCGGTGTCGTGGCCATGCGTGTCGTTGAACGATTTGAAGTGGTCCACGTCCACCATCGCGATACTGTAGGTGCCGCGCGCCCGCTGCAGGGTCTCGTTGAACGCGCGCCGCCCTGGCAGGCCGGTCAGCTCATCGCGGAAGGCCATGTGGAAGGATTCCTGCAGCATCGCGCCCAGCATCAGCAGCAGGGCGGCGCTGCTCAGCGCCGGCAGCAGTACCGGCTGCAGGAAGATCCGCGGCAGCATCCACCACAGGCATAGCAGGGCCAGCAGCATTGCCGTGTGCAGTGGCCGCGGATGCCGCCATGCCTGCCAGCCCAACGCTGCGGTCGCCAGCAGGAACAGCAGCGCCGGCAGCTGCGCCAGCGCGTTCCAGTCGGCGGGAATCCAGGCCCAGTGACGGTTCGACAGCAGATCGTGCATGCCCTGTGGCTGCTGTGCCGCCAGCAGCAGGAAGACCACCAGCGCCGCGCCGCAGACCACGCTGCGCAGCAGCAGGTCCTGGCGTCGGCGTCCGCGTTCCGGCCACAGCGCCAGTCCGGCGAACAGCAGTGGCACCCACGCCGAGATCGCGTGGAAGCGCAATGGGGTCAAGGCGTCGACATGGCCACTGCGCAGGTAGCCACCGACGTCCCGGTGCAGAAGGGCAAATACCACCGCCGCCACCAGCAGCAGGCACAGCGTGCGCATCTGGTGGTAGAGCAGGGCCAGGCCCGCGCCGAGGCAGGCCAGCAGCCAGGGCAGGATGCGCTGGGCCGGGCTGGCCACATCCTCGGTGCCCAGCGCCATCCACAGCACCAGGACGACCAGCACGGCGGGCAGCACGAACAGGTAATGCGCAGGCTGGCGGAGTGGATGCAGGGGCACGCGGGAAGTCCAGTGCGGTGGCGATGCGGCCGCAACATTGCCGTTAGCGGCGTCCTCACGCGCTTCTTGAATAGGTACGCCCGCAAGCATGTGAACGGGGCAGTGCGGTGCCATGACGTCGTACTCACCACAGTGCGCCGATGCTGCACGCATGGACAGCGTACCCGCCGCCGTCGCTGCCCCGCAGCACGATCTCGCCCACCGCTTCGCACGGGTGCGTGCCCGCAGCATGCAGCTGGCCGCGCCGCTCAGTGCCGAGGACGCCATGCTGCAGAGCATGGCCGACGCCAGTCCCAGCAAATGGCACCTGGCCCATACCACCTGGTTCTTCGAACGCTTCGTGCTGGCCGGATTCGCCACCGCGCCGGCGCATGATCCGGCCTGGGACTATCTGTTCAACAGCTACTACAAGAGCATCGGCCCGGCGCATGCGAGGCCGCAGCGCGGTCTGCTGTCGCGGCCTTCGCTGCAGCAGGTGCGCGACTACCGGCAACAGGTCGACATGCAGGTGCAGTCACGGCTGGCGGCGGGTGACCTCGACGAGCAGGCGCTGCACCACCTGCAGTTGGGGCTGCAGCATGAACAACAGCACCAGGAACTGCTGTTGACCGACATCAAGCATGCGTTCTGGTGCAATCCGCTGCAGCCTGCTTATCGGGAGGATCTGCAGCCCATCGCCAGCACCGCCACGGCGCAGGGCTGGATCGAAACACCCGAACGCATCGTCACCGTCGGTGCCGCGGCCTGGCCCCGGCACGCCGCCTTCGCCTATGACAACGAATCGCCGCCGCACCGCGTGCTGCTGCCCGCGCATGCGCTGGCCGAGCGCCCCGTCAGCAACGCCGAGTACCGCGCCTTCATCGAAGCCGGAGGCTACCGCGAACCGCGCTGGTGGCTCAGCGAAGGCTGGGCGCTGCGTGAAGCCGAGGGCTGGCAGCACCCGCTGTACTGGGACGATGCCCTGCAGCGCGAGTACACCCTCGGTGGTTGGCGCGAGCTGGATCCGCATGCGCCGGTCTGCCACCTCAGCTACTACGAGGCCGACGCCTGCGCCCGCTGGGCCGGTGCGCGCCTGCCCAGCGAGTTCGAGTGGGAAGCCGCCGCTGCGTCGCAGCCCCCGCGCGGCCATTTCGCCGAAGACGATCACCTGCACCCATGGGCGGGGCAGGGCAGTGGGCTGCGGCAGCTGTTCGGCGATGTCTGGGAGTGGACCGCCAGCGCCTATGGCGCCTACCCGGGCTTTCGTCCTTTTGACGGCAACCTCGGCGAATACAACGGCAAGTTCATGTGCGGCCAATGGGTGCTGCGCGGCGGCAGCTGTGCCACGCCGCGCGATCATGTACGCGCCAGCTACCGCAACTTCTTCATGCCACCGGCACGCTGGCAGTTCTCAGGCCTGCGCCTGGCCCGGGATCCCGCATGAGTACGGTGCAGGACGCGCTGCTGGCGCTGACCGACCTGACCCCCAGCCGCCAGCAGATCCTGGCCGACGTGGTGGCCGGGCTGTCACGCGCATCGCGGCAGCTGCCCTCCAAGTACTTCTATGACGCCCGCGGCTCGCGTCTGTTCGAACAGATCACCCAGACCCGCGAGTACTACCCCACGCGTACCGAGCTGGCGTTGCTGGTCCGGGTGCTGCCCGACATCGCGCGCGTGGTCGGCCCGCGCCTGCACGTGGTCGAACTGGGCAGCGGCAGTGGCCGCAAGACCGCGCTGTTGCTGGCCGCGCTGCAGGATCCGGTGGCCTATACCCCGATCGAGATCTCGCGGGCGGCGCTGTTGTCCAGCATCGACCATCTGGCGCCGGCGCTGCCCGAGGTCGAGATGCTGCCGGTCTGCGCCGATTTCACCCGTGCTGTCGCGGTGCCCACGCCGGAACGCGCGCCGGCACGCCGCCTGCTGTTCTTCCCCGGTTCCACATTGGGCAACTTCGCCGAAGAGGATGCTGTCGTCCTGCTGCGTGCGATGCGCCAGACGATGGGCCGCGACGGCCTGGCCCTGGTCGGCATCGACCTGCACAAGGACCCGGCGCTGATCGAAGCGGCCTACAACGATGCGCAGGGCGTCACCGCCGCATTCACCCTCAACCTGCTGGCCCGTCTCAATCGCGAAATCGGCAGTGATTTCGATCTCGACGGATTCCGCCACCGCGCCCGCTACAGCACCGCGCGGCTGCGCATCGAAACCGACCTGGTCAGCCAGCGGGCGCAGGACGTCCACCTGGATGGCCGCACGTTCCACTTTGCCGCCGGTGAACCCATCCGCGTCGAGTACAGCCACAAGTACACCGACGACAGTTTCGATGCGCTGTTGCAGCAGGCGGGCCTGCAGGTCGCGCAGCGATGGGACGCCGAAAGCCCCGCCTATGGACTGCGCCTGCTGCGCAGCGCCTAGGGTGGGCGGCCAGCCGGTGCCCCTTCAGGTTCGGCCGTGCCGCTGCCCCTAAGATGGCCGTGCAACGGCAACACGGAGGACGCCATGCCCATTCTGACCACGCTCGGCCTGGCGGCCGCCCTCGCGTCGGCCCCGACGCTGCCTGCGGCCTCCGCCGCCAGCATCGATCCGGCGTTCACTCGCTGCCTGGCGGGCCTGCAGGCCACCGCCGCGACCCAGGGCATCGGCGCCGACCGCTTCAACGAGATCACCGCCGGACTCACGCCGGACCCGAGCGTGCTCGGGCTGCTCGACGCACAACCAGAATTCACCACGCCGATCTGGGATTACCTGGCCGCGCTGGTCGACCGCCAGCGCGTCGATGATGGCCGCACCCAGCTGCAGCAACATCGCGATCTGCTTGATCGCGTCTCCGCGCAGTACGGCGTCGATCCGGCCACCATCGTCGCGGTCTGGGGGGTGGAGAGCGACTATGGCCGCGTATTCGGCAAACGCCCACTGCTGCAGTCGCTGGCCACGCTGTCCTGTGCCGGCCGCCGCCAGGCCTTCTTCCGTGGCGAACTGCTGGCGTTGCTCAAGCTGATCGATCGCGGTGACCTGCAGGCCCAGGGGCTCACCGGTTCCTGGGCCGGCGCCTTCGGGCACACGCAGTTCATGCCCAGCACCTACGCACGTATCGCGGTCGATGGTGATGGCGATGGCCGCCGCGATCTGGTCGGCAGCATTCCCGACGCGCTGGCGTCCACCGCCAACTATCTGAAGCGTGCCGGTTGGCACAATGGCGAACCATGGGGCATGGAGGTCCGTGTTCCCCCCGGCTTCAACGCAAGCCAGGCGGGCCGCACCCAGCGTCGAGCCCTCGCCGATTGGCGCGCGCAGGGCGTGACCGCGCTCGATGGCAGCGTGCTGGCTCCGGCCAACCTGCCGGCCGACGCGCGCGCCGCCCTGCTGCTGCCGGCCGGTATCAAGGGCCCGGCCCTGCTGGTGTTCCGCAACTACGATGCGATCTACAGCTACAACGCTGCCGAAAGCTATGCACTGGCCATTGCTACGCTGGCCGACCAGCTGCGTGGCGGCAGCGGCCTGGCCGCGGCCTGGCCGACCGATGATCCCGGCATCGGCCGCGATGAACGCCGTCAGCTGCAGACCCTGCTGCTGGCTCGTGGCCACGACATCGGCAGCGCCGACGGCATGATCGGCACCGCCACGCGTCGCGCGATCCAGGCCGAGCAGCAGCGCCTGGGCTGGGCCAATGCAGATGGGCGCGCCGGCCAGCGCATCCTGCGCGCGTTGCAGCAGGAGGCAGCAGCAATGGCGCCCGCCACCCGCTAGGCCTTGCCGTTCGCAGGCAGGCCGCGACATCATCGGCGCGGTCTTCAAGGAGCGTCATCGCATGCAGTCGAACCCGGACATCAGCACCGGCCTGTACCACGGGCTCGAGGCCTGGCAGGTACGCACCCCCAGCGCCACCGCGGTCATCAGCGTGTTCGGTGGACAACTGTTGTCGTTCATTCCGGAAGGGCAGCCGGACGTACTGTGGCTGTCGCCGAAACGTGCCGGGTTGCCCACGCCGATCCGGGGTGGGGTTCCGGTGTGCTGGCCATGGTTCGGTCGCCAGGGCCAGAGTGATGATGTGCCGGCACATGGCCTGGTGCGCACCGCGCGCTGGGAACTGCTGCAGGCCCGCCAGGACGATGACGGTGAGCTGGAGCTGCAGCTGGCGCCCCTGTCGATTGCCGAACGTGGCCTGCGCCTGCAGATGCAGCTGCGCATCGGTCGCCAGCTGCACCAGCAGCTGACCACCGAGAACACCAGCACGTCCCCGGTGACCTTCACCCAGGCCCTGCACAGCTACTTCCGGGTCGGCGATGCCACTCGTGTCGAGGTCGATGGCCTCGATGGCCTGCACTATCTGGACAAGTACGAGGACTACACGCAGCTGCACCAGCAGCAGGGGCCCTGGTCGTTGCGTGACCCACGCGATCCGGGGCGCAGCGACCGCATCTATACCGGTGCTGGTGGCCACTACGTGCTGCGCGATCCCGTTCTGCAGCGGCGGATCGAGATCCGCAGCGAAGGCAGCCAGACCCTGGTGGCCTGGAACCCGGGCATGGAGGCGGCGGCAAAAATGGCCGATGTTGGCGACGGTTGGCACGACTACGTATGCCTGGAAGTGGCCAATGCCGGGCCAGAGCAGATTACCCTTGCACCCGGCGCGCGCCACCAGCTGGTGCAGGTGCTGGCCAGTGAACCGCTACAGGCCGTGGCGGGATTTTCAGCGTAACGATGGGATCGACAGGAATGGATGGCATGCAGGAAGCACAGTGGTGGTACGCCAACAGCAAGCAGAGCGAAGGGCCGGTGGACCTGGCCGGGTTGCGCCGCCTGCAGCAGGACGGCACCGTAACCGCACGCACGCTGCTGTGGCGCGAAGGGATGGCATCGTGGCGGCCGCTGGCCGAGCTGGATCCTTCGGTGACGCCGATCGGTCCGAACCCGCCGCCGGTTGAATCCGTGCAGGCCGTCATCGGCAGCGACGCCCAGACTGCTGATCCGTCCGACCCCTATCGTGCGCCCGTCGCTTTGCCCGCGGCCGCGACCGCTCCGCAGCTGGAAGGCGACATCGCCTTGTATGCCGCCGTGGTCGGCGGCAACTTCCCGATCTATCGGCAGCGCTGGCGGTTGGACCAGGGCATTGCCGACGCCAACGGCACCTGGCACTGGCCGGCATTCCTGATCGGCGTGATCTGGATGGTGTACCGCAGAATGTACCGGCTGGCGGCGATCTGGGCCGGCATGCTGGTGTTCTTCAGCATCGCCGAGGCGTTGCTGGACGTGCCGGAAGGTGTCTCGATGGTCATTACCCTTGTGATCAACATCACCGCTGCGGTGTATGCCAACCGTTGGTACCTGACGCATTGCCAGCGTGAGATCGCCCGTGCCCGCGCGCTGGCGGGAGACGACGAGACTCGTCTGCACAGCGAGCTGGTCGAACGGGGGGATACCAATGCCGTTGCAGCGGCCATGGTCGCCATCGTCGTCATTGCGGTGATGTTCGTGGGACAGGCGATGGCGGGCTGAGACCGGGGCGGCTTCAGATTCGCCTGCACCTGCCGCTACCGCAGGTTCATCACGGGCAAGGAATCGCCGACATGAATCATCTGGATACCCCGCCGGCTTCTCCTGCGGATGACAACCCCTATCTCGCGCCGGCTGCAGAGGCGGACGGCGCGACCGCTCCGGCCGATGCGGACTATCTGAACCTCCTCGTGGGGCCCAACGCAGCGCTCTACCGCCAGCGCTGGCACCTGGACAGCCCGGTGCCGAAGCCGCCGCGGCCGTGGCACTGGCCCGCCTTCCTGGTGCCGACCTACTGGCTGCTGCACCGGAAGATGTACCTGGCGGCCATCCTCTTCGAGCTGGTCCTGTTCGGCATCGCGGTGCTGACGGCCCGCGCCAGCCCGCTGCTGATGGTGGCGTTGCTGGCGGTGCCACGGTTTGCCATCGCGGTGACCGCCAACACCCTGTACCTGCGTTACTGCACGCGGTTGCTGGGTAAAGTGAAGTCTGCCCACGCCGGGCAGCACCACCGCATCCGTACCGAACTGCAGCGTCGTGGCGGCACCAGCGTGTGGGCGGTAGTGATCGGCATGGCAGCCGGCGCGGTGATCAACTCCGTCGCCCGCCTGGCGGCCTGATCATGCCGGCCTGATAGGGTTGCTCAGGCCGGTGCTCGTGCCCGCAACACCAGCAGGCACAGTGCACCGGCCACCAGGCCCCAGAACGCCGAACCAATCCCGGCCAGGGAGACCCCCGAAGCGGTGACCAGGAAGGTGACGAGTGCCGCCTCGCGGTCGCGCTCCACCGCCAGGGCGCTGGCCAGGCTGTTGCCGATGGTGCCGAACAGGGCGATACCGGCCACGCAGGCCACCAGCTCCCTGGGGAAGGCCGCGAACAGTGCGGCCACCGTGGCGCCGAACAGCCCGACGACAATGTAGAAGGCACCGGCCGCCATCGCCGCGGTGTAGCGGCGTGCCGGATCCTCGTGCGCATCGCGGCCCATGCAGATGGCGGCAGTGATCGCGGCCAGGTTCAGCGCGTACGCACCGAAGGGCGCCAGCAGGGTGTTGACCACGCCGATCCAGCCGATCAACGGCGACACCGGGGCGTCGTAGCCGGACGCGCGCATCACCGCCACACCGGGAATGTTCTGCGAGGCCATGGTGACCACGAACAGGGGCAGGGCAATACCGGCCACGGCGGTCCACGACAGGGAGGGCGTCACCCATTGCGGGATCGCCAGCTGCAGATGCACCTGCTGGGCGTGCAGCAGGCCGCGGCTGGCGGCGACAGCGATGCCGACCAGCAACGTGGCGATCACGGCATAGCGCGGGAACAGCCGGCGCCCGGCCAGCCAGGTGGCGAACATCGCCAGTGCCAGCACCAGCTGGGTGTTCATGGCCACGAACACATCCAGCCCGAAGCGCAGCAGCACACCGGCCAGCATGCCGGCGGCCAGCGCCATCGGCACCCGTTGCATCAGTCGGGCGAAGATGCCCGAGAAGCCCGCCAGCAAGCCGAGTACGGCGGCCAGCAGGCACGCCCCC
>DQIG01000324.1:11699-12075 GCA_003525885.1 Stenotrophomonas sp. | reverse complement strand
GGCGCCGCCAGCAACGCGGCCAGGCGCCGCCGCTCGCCTGATCCACGGCCAGACGTGACCGCCTTCGCGGCCGCGCCTGCACGCCGCTGCCTGCTCCATCCCTGCCGCCCCTGACCGGGCTTTCCGTGCCTGCCGCGCCCTTCGCGCACGGCATCGCGCCACCCTGCATCCTTCGAGGTAACTGCCATGGCCCAGCGCCATCGTGTCCGTTCGTCCCTGTCCCGCCCCCTGCTGACCAGCGCCGTGCTGGCGGCCTTCGCCAGCCCCGCCTTCGCCCACGGTGACGCCGCAGGCGCGCCGCAGACGCTGGACAAGGTGGTGGTCACCGCCTCCGGCTTCGAACAGAAGGTGATCGATGCCCCGGCCAGCATCAGCG
>DQIG01000324.1:0-11555 GCA_003525885.1 Stenotrophomonas sp. | reverse complement strand
GATGCCCCGGCCAGCATCAGCGTGGTCAGCCGCGAGGAACTGAGCAAGCGCCCATACACCAGCCTGGTCGATGCGCTGCGCGACGTAGAAGGCATCGATGTCGGCCTGGAAGCGACCGACAAGAACGGCCGCGCCACTGTGTCGATGCGCGGCCTGCCCTCCGAGTACACCCTGGTGCTGATCGACGGCCGCCGCCAGAGCAATGTTGGCCAGATCTACCCGAACAATTTCGGTGGCGGCCAGTTCGCCTACCTGCCGCCGCTGGATGCGATCGAACGCATCGAAGTCGTGCGCGGGCCGATGTCCACGCTGTACGGCTCGGACGCGATGGGCGGTGTCATCAACATCATCACCCGCCGCAACCAGGACAGCTGGCACGGCTCGATCAGCCAAGGCTTCACCGTGCAGCAGGACGACCAGTTCGGCGATGCGCGCACCACCGACCTGTACCTCAGCGGCCCGCTGCTGAAGGATCGCCTCAGCCTGGCAGTACGCGGCAGCTACTACGATGCCAAGGCCTCCAACCCCGAATGGGATGCGCTGCCGCTGCCGGATGGCACCCTGTGGGAGCGCAGCATCGGCTTCGGCGGTGGTGGCAAGTCGGTCGCCAACACCAACTGGAACAGCGGTGTACGGCTGGACTTCCGCATCAACGACGACCACGAACTGTGGCTGGACTACGACGTGTCGCGGCAGAAGTACGACAACAGCGAAGGCCAGACCGGCACCCTCGACAGCCTGGCGAGCCTGTGGCGCGTCGGCAACGCGGTCATTCCGAACCCGAATGGCAGCGGCACGGTCAACCGCCGCGTGGTACAGCCGCGCGTGGGCTACACCGCCTACCAGCGCTACGAGCGCGACCAGCTGTCGCTGACCCACCAGGGCCGCTACAGCTTCGGCACCTGGCAGACCTCGCTGACCCACAGCAAGAGCAGCAACCTCGGCCGCTCGCTGCCGCTGACCCTGGACGAGCGCGCCAACCTGCAGACGCTGTGGAATGACGTCTGCCGTCGTACCGGTGCCGCCAACAACTGCGCAGCCGGCCGTGGCAATGCGCTGACCGCACTCAACCCCAGCGAAATGGCGCGCCTGCAGGCGTTCCTGCCGCGTCCGCTGCGCACCATGGAACTGGAAGGCTACGTGCTCGACACGATGCTCGACCTGGACTTCGGCGCGCACAAGCTGACCGTCGGCGGGCAGTACAACGACACCGACATGATCGACGGCGTGTTCGGCATGGACGGTGCCGGCTACCGCAGCAATACCAGGCAGAAGCACCGCATGTGGGCGCTGTTCGCCGAGGACAACTGGGCGCTGACCGATACCCTGACTGCCACCTTCGGCCTGCGCTACGACGACCACAACATCTTCGGCAGCCATATCAGCCCGCGCGGCTACCTGGTGTGGAACGCCAGCGATGCGTGGACCTTCAAGGGCGGCGTCAGCACCGGCTACAAGACCCCGCGACCGGACCAGCTGTTCCCGGGCATCACCGGCTTCGGTGGCCAGGGCGTGCTGCCACTGGTCGGTTCGCCGAACCTCAAGCCTGAAACCAGCACCAACTACGAGCTGGCCGCCTACTACGAAGGCCAGCGCTGGGGCTTCAACGTCACCGGTTTCATCAACAAGTTCGAAGACAAGATCGCCAGTGGCGGCACCTTCCCGAACTGTGAAGTGGCGCCGGCCGGCAGCGGTTACTGCGTGGACATCGGCCCGGGCTGGGCGGCGCTGGGCTACAGCACCTTCACCCAGAGCGTGAACATCGAAAAGGCTGAAACCCGCGGTGCCGAACTGGCCGGCCACGTCGACCTGCTGGACAACCTGCAGCTGCGCGGCAACTACACCTGGACCAAGAGCGAGCAGACCAGCGGCCCGCAGAAGGGGCTGCCAATCACCGGCACCACCCCGGCCAAGCACATGGCCAATGCCAGCCTGAACTGGCAGCTCAACGAGGCCATCAGCCTGTCGCTGATCGGAGAGGGCCGCTACGACCGCTACCGCGACACCCTGCTCGACGCCAACGGCGTCAGCCAGACCCGTTACTACGAGGACTACACCATCTTCCACCTGGGTGGCAGCTGGAAGGCCACGCCGTGGCTGACGGTGAACGCGCGGGTCAACAACCTGTTCGACAAGGACTTCGTCTCGCAGTCGTGCCTGCTGATCAGCCAGAGCGAGTTCAACTGCGTGGACGACTACGCGACCAAGGACCAGCGCCGCAGCTACTGGATCTCGTTGAACGCGAAGTTCTGATCTCTGCGCACCGCCCTGCCCTGGTGGGTGCCAACCTTGGTCGGCACAGCCCTGCCCTGGTGGGTGCCAACCTTGGTCGGCACCGCCCTGCTCTGGTGGGTGCCGACCTTGGTCGGCACCGTGTCATCCACGCATGGCGTGGATCTACCGACCCGCGCCAGCGGTAGTGCCGGCCGCTGGCCGGCAGCCGACAATCCCTCTCCGGGATACAGAACGACACGCAATTGCGAGCTATTCTCATCAATGATGTAATGGGCAGTCCCCGTCAGCCTCGAACCGCGCCGTGAGCCGTCCCGCCTCTTCCACCGTGCAGCAGCAACAGAACCGTGGCTTCTGGCTGCGGACGCTGCACCAGTGGCACTGGATCAGCTCGGCGGTGTGCCTGATCGGCATGCTGCTGTTCGCGGTGACCGGCCTGACCCTCAACCATGCGGCAAAGATCGAGGCCAAGCCCGCGGTGCAGAACCAGCATCTGGAACTGCCGGCCGCGCTGCTGGGCCAGCTGGGCACGCGCGAGGACGGCAACGCGCCGATTCCGCGCCCGGCCCGGCAATGGCTGGACACGCAGTTGGGCATCGCCATCGGTGGACGCCCGGCCGAGTGGTCGGCCGAAGAGATCTACCTGTCGCTGCCGCGCCCCGGTGGCGACGCGTGGCTGAGCATCGATCGCGAGACCGGTGCGGTGGAGTACGAATCGACCTCGCGCGGCGTGGTGTCCTACCTCAACGACCTGCACAAGGGCCGCAATGCCGGCCCGGCGTGGGGCTGGTTCCTGGACCTGTTCGCCGTGGCCTGCCTGGTGTTCTGCATCACCGGCCTGTTCCTGCTGCACCTGCATGCACGGCAGCGGCGCATGACCTGGCCGCTGGTCGGCCTCGGCCTGATGATCCCATTGCTGATCGCCCTTCTGTTGATCCACTGACTTCCTTCGTTTCCGGAGCCGCCCCATGCGCGTCACCCTGACCATCGCCCTCAGCGGCCTGCTGGCCACCTCGCCGGCCTATGCCACCACCCTCGACATCAACGTCGAAGTGCCCAAGCTCAACGTGGCCGAGTACCACCGCCCGTACGTGGCGGTCTGGCTGGAAGGCGCCGACCAGAAGGTCGCAGCCAATCTGTCGGTCTGGTATCAGCAGACCAGCAACAGCGAAGGCCACGGCACCAAGTGGCTGCCCGACCTGCGCCAGTGGTGGCGCAAGAGCGGCCGCACCCTGCAGGTGCCGGTGGATGGCGTGACCGGCCCGACCCGCCCGGCCGGCAAGCACGCGCTGTCGTTCAACGACAAGCAGCCGGCACTGAAGCAGCTGGCCCCGGGCAACTACACCCTGGTGGTCGAAGCGGTGCGCGAAGTGGGTGGCCGCGAACTGCTGAAGATCCCCTTCACCTGGCCGGCCACCGCCGCCCAGAACGGCAAGGCGCAGGGCGCCACCGAACTGGGCCAGGTCACCCTCGCCGTAAAGCCGTAACTGCCTGAGCCGGGGTCGGATCCCTTCCGCAGGAAGGGCTCTGCCCCCATTGCCCTACCCCTCGGGGTCAGAGCCCTTTCCGTTGGAAAGGGATCCGCCCCCTTCCAACTGGAGTCTTCCGCATGAAGCGCACGCTCGTCCTCGCCGCCGCCCTGGCCGCTGCCCTTCCCTTCTCCGCCCTGGCCCACAAGGCCTGGCTGCTGCCCTCGCAGACCGTGATCGCCGGCAACGCACCGTGGATCACCGTCGACGGTGCGGTCTCCAACGACCTGTTCTACTTCAACCACGTGCCGCTGCGCCTGGAATCGCTGGTGATCACCGCGCCGGACGGCAGCACCGTGCAGCCGCAGAACGCGGCCACCGGGAAGTACCGCAGCGTGTTCGACATCGAACTGAAGCAGCCGGGCACCTACCGTATCGCGTCGGTCAATGACGGCCTGTTCGCCACCTACGAGCAGAACGGCGAGCGCAAGCGCTGGCGCGGCAGCGTCGCGACCCTTGGCGAACTGCCCAAGGACGCGAAGAAGCTGGAAGTGAGCCAGTCGGTCGGCCGCGTGGAGACCTTCGTCACCAACGGTGCGCCGAACGACACCGCGCTGAAGCCGACCAACCGTGGCATCGAGCTGGTCGCCGTCGGCCACCCGAATGATCTGTTCGCCGGCGAGCAAGCGACCTTCCGCGTGCTGGTCGATGGCAAGCCGACCGCCGGCCTGGAATTCGAGATCGTGCGTGGTGCCACCCGCTACCGCAACGCACAGGACGAGCTGAAACTGACCAGCGACGCCAAGGGCGAAATCAAGGTGACCTGGCCGGAAGCCGGCATGTACTGGCTGGAAACCGGCAGCGAGGACAACAAGACGTCGGTGAAGCAGGCCGCCAAGCGCCGCTTGAGCTACGTCGCCACGCTGGAAGTGCTGCCGCAGTAATGGGATCACGATGCCGGGCAGGCCCCGGCATCGCGCCTGCAGCACACCACCATGACCGATCCACTGCTCGACATCGCTCGCCTCGGCGGCACCACCATGGGCACCACCTGGAGCGTGTCCCTGGTCGCGCCGCGCCAGCGCGACCTGCACCCGCTGCATGCCGGCATCCAGGCGCGGCTGGACGACGTGGTCGCGCAGATGAGCACCTGGGAGCCCGGCTCGGATCTGAGTCGCTACAACCGCGCCGACGCCGGCCAATGGTGCGTGCTGCCCGCTGAAACCCGCCACGTTCTGGCCTGCGCACTGGCGATCGCCGCCGCCAGTGACGGCGCCTTCGATCCCACCCTCGGTCCGCTGGTTGCGCTGTGGGGTTTCGGAGCGCACGCCGGTGAGCGCCGCCAGCCCGATGCCGACCTCCTGCAGGCCACGCGGGAGCGCTGCGGTTGGCAGCGCCTGCAGTGGCAGGACGATACGCTGTTGCAGCCGGGCAGGCTGGAACTGGATCTCTCTGCGATCGCCAAGGGCTTCGGCGTCGATCACGTGGCCGCCTGGCTGCGCGATCAGGGCATCGCTGCCGCACTGGTCGAAGTCGGTGGCGAACTGGCCGGCTACGGCCGAAAACCCGACGGCCAGCCGTGGCGTGTGCTGGTGGAATCGGCGCCGGAAGAAGACGCACACACCGATACGCCGCCGCGGGTACTGGCCCTGGACGGCAAGGCGGTCGCCACCTCCGGCGATCGCTGGCACCAGTACCAGGCCGATGGCGAGGCCTACAGCCACAGCCTCGATCCGCGTACAGGCATGCCGGTGCGGCAGGTCGCCGCAGCGGTCACCGTGGTGGCCGACGACGCCATGCACGCCGATGCCTGGGCCACCGCACTGACCGTACTCGGTCGCGAACAGGGCATGGCGCTGGCCGAACGCGAAGGCCTGGCTGCACGCTACCTGCAGCGTGCAGCAGACGGCCCGCGGGAATTTCTCAGCAGCGCCTTCCAGCGCCTGCTCGACGAGCAAAGCGCATGAGCACTCGGCCGTCGCGCGCGTGGCTCGGCAACGCCCTGGTCCTGCTTCTGCTGGCGCTGATCGGTTGGGCGCTGCTGCGCCTGCACCTCGGTGAAGCCTGGTGGCAGGGTGCGCCACCGGCGCGGCAGTCGCAGATCGCGGTGCTGGCCACGGCGCTGTACGCGCTGGCCTGCGCTGCACTGTGGTGGCGCGGGCGTCCGCGCGACGATGCCGCATCCGGTGACACGCCCCCGATCCTGCTGGTCTGGTCCAGCCAGACCGGCTTCGCCCGCGAGCTTGCCGAGCGCAGCGCCGAGGCCCTCCGCGGCGCGGGCGTGCCCGTGCGCGTGCGTGGCCTGCATGAGGTGGATGCCGCACTGCTGGCCGGCAGCCAGCGCGCGCTGTTCATTGCCAGCACCACCGGCGAAGGCGATCCACCCGACCACGCCCTGCCGTTCCTGCGCGGCGTGATGGCCACGCCGCCATCGCTGCAGCACCTGCACTACGGCGTGCTCGCACTGGGCGACCGCAGCTATGGCCACTTCTGCGGATTCGGCCACCAGCTCGACCAGTGGCTGCGCCAGCACGGCGCGCATCCGCTGTTCGATGCGATCGAGGTCGACAACGCCGATCCGGCAGCGCTGCGTCATTGGCAACAGCTGCTCGGACAACTCGGCGGTGGCGCCAGTGAACTGCCCGACTGGAGCCCGGCCGAATATCAGCCATGGACGCTGCTGCAGCGCGAGCATCTGAACCCGGGCAGCCCCGGTGGTCCGGTGTATTGGTTGCGCCTGCAGCCACCGGCCGACGCAGATGCGCAGTGGCAGGCCGGCGACATCGCCGAGATCGGCCCGCAGCATGCCCGCCACAGCTCGCGCGCCTGGCTGGACGCGCAGGGCTTCGATGCAGACACGCTGCTGGATGACGGGCAGACGTTGCTGGCACGCGTCGAACGCTCGCACCTGCCCTCACTGGTGCCCCAGGGTGATCTGCCCGCGCTGCTGGCGACCCTGCAAGCGCTGCCGCATCGCGAGTACTCGATCGCCTCGGTGATGGCCGACGGTGCAGTGGAGCTGCTGCTGCGCCGCCAGCTGCGCGCGGACGGCACGCCCGGCATCGGTAGTGGCTGGCTGTGCGACCACGCGGTCATCGGCGAGCCGGTGCAGCTGCGCCTGCGCCGCAACGACAATTTCCACGGCGTGCCCGCCGATGTGCCACTGCTGCTGATCGGCAACGGTACCGGCATTGCCGGCCTGCGCGCGCACCTGCACGAACGCGTACGCAGTGGCGCGCGCCGCACCTGGCTGCTGTTCGGTGAACGCACCGCAGCGCACGATTTCCATTTCGGTGAAGAACTGCAGGCAATGCAGGCCGACGGCACGCTGGCGCGATTGGATGTGGTATTCAGCCGCGATGGCGGTGCGCACCGTTACGTGCAGGACCGCTTGCTGGCCGAAGCAGCAACACTACGGCAGTGGGTGGATGAAGGCGCGACGATCCTGGTCTGCGGCAGCCTGCAGGGCATGGCCCCGGCGGTGGATGCGGTGATCGAGCAGGTGCTGGGAGCGGACGGCAAGGAAGCGTTGCTGCTGGCCGGGCGTTACCGGCGCGATGTGTATTGAGGTCGCCGCATCCACGCATGGCGTGGATCTACCGAACGGCTCCGGTGGGTGCGAACCGCCTCCGGTGGGTGCGAACCGCCTCCTGGTGGGTGCGAACCTTGGTTCGCACCGTGACGCGGCATCAATGGCCGCATCCACGCGTGGCGTGGATCTACTGTAGAGCCGAGCCATGCTCGGCTGGCCGTGCCCACCGGCGCCAACGCATCATCACGCAGCCGCACTCACCCGTATCGCCAACAACTCACCGCCGCCCTGCACCGCATGCCGTTGCCGTTCACCGGCCGACAGCCACGCGGTATCGCCGGCCTGCATCGGCGGCAGCCCGCTGTCCGCACCGAATTCCGCGTGCCCGGCCAACAGGTGCAACGCCCAGGCCACGCCCGGTTCGCAGAAGAAGAACATCGCGCCCACCAGCGGCCGGTGCAGCAGTTCGGCCTGCAGCAGCTCGCGCTTCCACATCAGGTTGAAGTCGTGGGTGGTGCCATCGACCAGTTCGCCGTGCAGCGCTTGCTCACCGGCGAAGCGCACGCGTCCGTGCGGCGGCAGCACCTCGGCCACGCGGCCATCCTCGAAGCGCAGGCGCACGCCATTGCCCTGCAGCAGCACCAGTTCGCGCTCCACGCCGGGGAAGGCGGAGAACGCGGCGTCCTGTTCGATCTCGGCCACCGACAGGCGCAGCGCCCATTCATCGCCCTGCGCAGGCAAGCGCAGGACCTCGCGGGTCCAGCCGAGGCCGTTGCGCCAGCGTTCGCGGCGGTAGTCCAGGCGGGAGATCACCTGGCTCGGAGTGTGCAGCAGGGTGTCGATGTTCATCGGCGCATTGCATCATGCCGCGCGCCATCGTGCATCACCGTGTGGCGAGCGTGCCCTGGCCACCACATTCCCCGCCCAGCAGCTGCGAGTGTTTCAGCCAATCCTGGTCGGGGTAATAGGCGAACACCATCGTGCCGCCGCGCAATGCGTCGATGAGTGGCTTGGCCACCGACAGGCGTACTGCCGGGCAGCCCAGGCTGCGGCCGAGCCGCCCCTGCAGCTGCGCGGTCGCCGGGTTCACGTACGGCGCACCGTGGATGACGATCGCGCGTTCGCGCGCACGGTCGTTGAAGCCCGGTTCCAGCCCGGCCAGGCGCAGCGAATACCCATTGCCGCCCATGTAGGTCTCCTGCGCGGTGAACGCGCCGAGACTGGACATGAAGCTGCCATCGCGGTTGGAGAAGTGCTCGGTGCGGTTCTCGCCGCTGTTGCGGCCATGCGCCACCCATTCCTCGAACAGCAGGCGCTGGTGGGCCAGGTCGAACACCCACAGGCGCGGCTCGGTGGACGGCCGCGAATAATCGATCACGCTGAGGCGATCAGCGTTGATGCCCAGCTCCGGCCGCTGCAACGCACAGCGCATGGCATGCGCCGCCAGCTGCAACACGTGGCGATCGGCCTTGGGCGCGCTGCGCGACAGCAAGGCAGCCAGATCATCGGCAGAGGTAGCGAGGGCGGGCGTCTGTGCCAGCGCCGGGGCGCTGGCCGAGGTCGCCAGCAGGCCGAACGCGGCCAGCCGGCACAGGCGGGATGCAGTCATGGGCACAACAGGGGGGCTCAGTTGCCCTTGAGGGTGGACCCTGGCGGCTCGGATTCCAAGACCGGCTGCATTCCGGATTCAGCCGGGCTTGGGCGGACCGCCGGCAGTGAGGTCACCAGCAGGGTCGTGCCCGGCACCAGCACCTGGTACAGCTGGCGGGCGAAATCGGCCGGCAGCGCCATCGGCAGCGAGGGCGTGGCCAGCAGGTCCGGCGTGGCCTGGGCACGGTCCTGGCCCAGCAGCGGGTAGGCCGTCCACTGGTGCAGGCGCTGGTTCGCATCCAGCGGGCTGGGGGTATTGCTGTAGCCCTGCCCCATCACGAACAGCGTGGTGCCCTGGAACGCCGGCAGGGCGTCGGCCTTCAGCGGTGACTCGCCGATCATCACGCCATCGCGCAGCACGTACAGGCGCTGGTCGTGCAGGCTGACCAGGATGCCGACCTGCCCGGCCGGTGCCGCAGCGTCATCCCACCAGGCCTGTGCCGGCGCCCCGCCCTCCGTCTCCGGCAGGGCCTGGCCGCGTGCGTTGACCGGCGCCAGCACCGACGGGTAGGCCAGCGTCATCGGCGAGCTCTTGGCGTCGGCCACGACCACCGTATCGCCGCGCTGGGTTTCGCTGAACAGCTTCTGCGCGAAGGCCTGCGGCAGGCGCACGCAGCCATGCGAAGCCGGATGCCCCGGTAGGCTGCCGCCATGAAGGGCGATGCCGTCCCAGGTCAGCCGCTGCATGTAGGGCATCGGCGCGCTGTTGTAGAGGTTGGACTTGTGGTCCTTGTCCTTCTGCAGGATAGTGAACACACCGGTCGGCGTCTCGTGCCCGGCCTTGCCCGAGCTGATCGTGGTCAGGCCGATGGCGATGCCGTTGCGATAGACGTAGGCGCGCTGCTCATCGAGGCTGACCACCAGCACGATCGGGCCAGTCGGCGAGATTTCCGGATGCCACAGGTATTCGCCCGGCTTGAGGTCGGTCGGCCCGCGCACTTCGGCCGTGCTGGCGGCAGCTGCGGGCTTGGCAGCCGGTGTCGGCGCAGCGGCATGGGCCAGCAGCGGCAGGGCCAGTGCAAGGGCGAGCATCAGGGTCGGGGGGCGGTGCGGAAACATCCAGCGGGTGTCCTTTCCATGCGGTGCGGTCACCGTACACCATCGGCCCGTGGTGGCCGCGCCAAAACCAGGCGCCGGAAATGAAACTGCCCGGCGACACAGCCATGTGTCGTACCGGGCAATCGTTACGTCCTTGTCGGCCTGCTGCCGCCCCCTCGCATCCTGCGCTGTGGGGGTAGCGTTGCATCCTGCACGCGGCCGCGTCTGTCCTGTTTGTATCTCAGCCCCTTCCACAGGTCTGTGATGCCACCATCCTGGTGATTGGTGCCGCGTCCTGCGGCGGTCGGCGGTCACGGCCATCCTGTCCGAGACCGGTGAACCAGCTTCCTGCCGGTTCCGACGATTCCTGCTGTCAGCGCCTTGGTACGGTTCGCACCGGTACCGATCCGGGTACCGGATCCGCCGGCAACAACCTGTTGCCTACGGTGATCCGCTGTCGATTCCGTTCGACGATCGCTTTCCCTATCCCCTTCACCTGCATCAGGTCCTCGACGCGGTGAAACGGGCCGTGTCTGCGCCGGTGCTCGACGATCGCCTCGGCCTTGGCGGCTCCGACCATCGTCAATCCCTGCTGCAGCGCCTGGGCATCGGCGCGGTTGATGTCGATCGGTTCGGCGGCATGCGCCCCAGCGATCCACACGACCAGCACCAGTGCCCTCAACACGACAAACCAAGGCACAACGTGTATCTCCCTGTGATTCTGGCCGTCCCGACCGGCAATCCCGTCGGTAGGAACAGTGTCCGTCACCACATGTGCACAGCCTATCGGTTTCCCGGATTTTCGTAAGCCAGCCAAATACCCGACGTGATGTAGGAAAAACCCTACCCGCGGCACAGGCGTAGAATGGCCGGATCAGCCCATGCAACCGGAGTTTCAGATGGACAGCGCCAAGCTCGGCCAATTCGTCAATGACAAGTGGGACAGTGAAATCGTCCCGCAGTTGGTCGACTACATCCGCATTCCCAACAAGTCGCCGATGTTCGACGCCAATTGGGTGCAGAACGGCTACATGGAACAGGCGGTCACCCTGATGGAGAACTGGGCCAAGGCCCAGCAGCTGCCCGGCCTGAAGGTTGAAGTGGTGCGCCTGGAAGGCCGTACCCCGCTGATCTTCCTGGAAATTCCGGCTACCGGCGCCGAAACCGGCGACGACACCATCCTGCTCTACGGCCATCTGGACAAGCAGCCGGAAATGACCGGCTGGGATGATGACCTCGGCCCGTGGACCCCGGTCCTGCGTGGCGACAAGCTGTATGGCCGCGGCGGCGCGGACGACGGCTACGCCATCTTCGGCTCGCTGGCCGCGGTGCTGGCGCTGCAGGCCCAGGGCCTGCCGCACGCCCGCTGCGTGGTGCTGATCGAAGCCTGTGAAGAATCGGGCAGCTACGACCTGCCGGCCTACGTCGATCACCTGGCCGACCGTATCGGCAAGCCGTCGCTGGTGGTGTGCCTGGATTCGGGCTGCGCCAACTACGACCAGCTGTGGTGCACCACCTCGCTGCGCGGCCTGACCGGCGGCAACTTCACCGTGAAGGTGCTCAACGAAGGCGTGCATTCCGGCGATGCCTCCGGCGTGGTGCCGTCCAGCTTCCGCCTGCTGCGCCAGCTGCTG
>DQIG01000304.1:7115-7333 GCA_003525885.1 Stenotrophomonas sp. | reverse complement strand
GACGCCGGACGAACCGCCGCCGCTGCCGGACTGGATGCCGAAGTTGTCACCGCCGGCCTGCGCATCGGCATTCATCGTCACCGGGTCGGCGTTGTCCGGGGTCGGCGTCGGCTCTTCGGCCGGCGTCGGCTGATCCAGCGGCTCCGGTTCGGGCATCGTCTCTTCAGGCGGCGTTTCCGGCTCCGGCGGTTTTTCCGGCGGCGGCGGGGGCGGCGGAG
>DQIG01000304.1:6499-6959 GCA_003525885.1 Stenotrophomonas sp. | reverse complement strand
GGCGGCGGCGGGGGCGGCGGAGGGGGTGGTGGCAGCGCCAGCATCGGCGGCTGCACCACCGGCCGACGGGTGCTGGCAGTGTCCTTGAACAGCAGCCACCACAGCGCAACGGCGAGCACCAGCAACGCCGCCAGCACCAGCGCGACGGTCACCAGCAACGGGCGACCGCGCATGCCGGGCTCCGGCCGAGGGGGTTGATGGGCCGTCATGCCTCAGCCCTGCGCCTTGCCGGTGACCAGGCCCACCTGGGCCAGCTCCAGGCGCCGCAACAGGTCCAGCACCTCGACCACGCGGGCGTACTGCACCTGCGCGTCACCGCGCACGATCACCGGGAAATCCGGCGTGGTCGCGCGCTCGGTACGCAACCGGTCTTCCAGCTCGGCCATCGTTACCGGGTAGGCATCCAGGAACACCTGGCCGCTGGGGTCGATGGTGATCGCCTTGGTCTTGGGCTTCTCCA
>DQIG01000304.1:0-6264 GCA_003525885.1 Stenotrophomonas sp. | reverse complement strand
GATGAAGATCACCAGCACCACCAGCAGCACGTCGACGAAGGGCGTCACGTTGATGCCCTTCTCGCGCTTCTTGATGCCGAACTTCGCCTTCTGGCCCATGGCGCGCCCCTCAGCCCTGGACCGCGGCCGGGCCGCGCCCGTCCTGCTCTTCGGCCAGGCGCGCGGCGAACTCGTCGATGAATACCGCCATGTCCGCGCCGATCGCTTCGGCACGCGCGCCCAGGTAGTTGTAGCCGAACAGTGCCGGGATCGCGACACCGAGGCCAGCTGCGGTACACAGCAGCGCCGCGGCCATGCCCGGTGCCACCGAGTTGATGTCCACCGCGCCGGCCATCGCCGCCACCACGAACACCAGCATGATGCCGATCACGGTGCCGAACAGACCCACGTAGGGCGCGCCTTCGATGGTGGTCGACAGCCAGTTCATGCGCCGCGCCATCGCTTCCTGTTCGCGCACCATCACCGCATCCATCGAGGCGCGGATCGCCGCAATGGTGGCGCCACTGAGGTAACCACTGTTGCCGTCGCGCTGGTGGCGTTGCTGCATTTCATCGATGGCCACCTGATAGATGCGCCACAACGAGCCATCATGCATCGCAGTCGGCGCCTTGCCCTGGCGGTCCATGTCGGACAGGGTGCGCAGCGGTACGCCGGACAGCTTGCCGAAGCTCTCGGTGAACACCGCATTGGCCTTGCTGGTACGGCCGAAGTGGCGGCTCTTGGCGATCATGATCGCCCACGACAGCAGCATCATCAGGCCGAGGATGGCGACCACCACCCAGGCATCGAACGGCATCGCCTTGAGGATGAAGGCGAAGTGGCTCTGCCCGGCGGACTGCTCGTCGGCGCCGTAGCTGATCAGCCGCGAGTCGGCACCCTGTGCGGTGGCATCGGCCAGCAGCAGCGCGGCCGGACGTGCCACACGCGAGACGCGCAACTCATCCAGCGCACCTTCGAAGTTGGCCAGCGGCTGCGCCGCGCCCGGCGCATCGGCGCCCACCACCGGCGCGGTGGCCAGCGCCGGCAGCTCGCCGCTCAGCTGGGCAACCACGCGCCCATTGAGGTACAGCTGCAACGCGCCCTTCTCTGCAGTCAGTGCAACGTGCGCCCACTGCCCTTCGGGAATCGGCTGCGCCGGCGTGCTGCGCTGGCCATTGAGCTGCACGAACGGCACGCGGTTCTCGATGCCCAGCACCAGCTCGGACGCGCCGTCGCGACGCGCGTAGATTGCCTGAGCCGCGTTGTTGCTGCCCGGCTTGATCCAGGTCGAAACGGTGAGCGGCGCGCCCGCTTCCTGCGCCAGCGACGCGCTGGCCGGCAGCGGCAGCGGGCCCGCGCCCAGCTGTACGCCGCGGCCGATCACCGAGCCTTCCGATGGCGGCACCACGGCACCGGCATTGTTGCCATAGGCGGTGGTGTCGCGTGCCGGCGCATTGGCCTCGGCAAAGTGGTAGACCAGCGTGTAGTCCGGATCGAACACCTGCTGGCCGTTGCCGCTGGCTGGGGCCTTTTCATTGCCGTAGTACATCCAGATCGTCTGCGGCGCCGCGGCGCTGACCGCCGGCACGTCCACCCAGACCAGAGCCAGGCCCAGCTTGGGATCGAACTGTTCGATCTGGTGGGCCAGCACGGTACGGCCATCAGCCGAGACAAAGCGCAGGTCGTTGCCCGCGTCCTGGGTGCCGTCGAAGCCGAAGTTGCCGGTGTGCAGGCGCAGCAGCAGCGGCGTGCGGCCCGGGTCACCGGCCAGGCCCGCGCCCTGCGGGCCGGCGTCGACGGTGATCGGCTTGCGGTACTTCCATTCGGCCTGCCACCAATTGGCATCGGCCGCAGCAGCAGGCAACGCAACCAGCGCGGCCAGCAGCAGCAACACTCGGGAAAGCAAACGGTCCATGCGAAGGGTCTCCGGAGAACGCATGTTCAAGGGAAGGGTCAATAACTGGTGCTGATGTTGAAATGCAGGCGCGGGTCGTCCTTGCGCGTGACCGGGCCATCGGCATAAGGCCAGGCGTAGTCCAGACGCAGTTGCAGGTGTTCACCCAGGCGCAGCTGCGCGCCCAGGCCGACCGAAGCCAGGTTGTACTTGTCACGCTGCTCGGGCAGCGGCTGGCGCAGGCGCAGGTAGGCCGCGTCGGCAAAGCTGTAGACACGCAGGTCGGTGCCGCTCCACAACGACCACGCCGGGGTGCGCCACTCGAGGCTGGCCAGGCCGCCGTAGTCGCCGATCGCCTCGGCCGACAGGTAGCCACGCACGGTGTACATGCCACCGGCGGCGAACTGCTCGGCCGACACGAGGGGCGCATCGGTTACCTGCAGCGAGCCACGCGCATACCACTGCCAGTCATTGCTGAAGGTGTGGGTGTTGGCCACGTCGGCCTTGAAAGCCACGAAGCTCGGGTCGGCCCAGTAGCGCTTCTGCCCGAACGCGGTGGCGTCGCTGCCGTAGCCGAACAAGCGGCGGGTGCCGGCCACCAGCTGGGTGTTGATGCTCAGCTGATCCTGCTCGCCCTGGCGCACGCCGACGAAGGCCAGGGTGATCGGCGCGTACTTCAACGGTGTCTTCAGGCTTTCCTTGCCCATCTGCGTGTCTTCCTCGGTGTCCTTGAAATCCACACCAAGGCTGAGCTGGCGCCACCACTGGCTGCTGCCGGCCAGGCGGTAGTTGAGCTTGAGGCCGATCGAATGGCCGTTGCCGATCACATTGGTACCGGTGCCGGTGCCGACCTGCCCACCTGCATTCAACACGCGGCTGTCGGACTTGTAGCCCGAGGCTTCCAGGCTCCACAGCGTGCCTTCGAACGGCATCGTGTACGAAGCCGAGAACACCTTGGCCTGCTTTGTATCTTCCGGCGCCAGGTACACACCGAGGGTGGCGCTGTGCCCGCGCTTCCACAGGTTGTCGTAGGCCAGCGATGCACTCAGACGCAGCTTCTCGGTGTCGGCACTGTGGTCGTTGTTGAGCGCCACGCTGGCGCGCCACGGCGACTTCTCCTCGACCTGCAGGTCCACATCCATCGTGCCTGGCACCTGGCCTTCGCGCACCAGTGGCATCACCTGGCGACGCCCGCCTTCGTTCAGTGCGGTCAATTCCTTCTGGGCCTGGTCGAAGTCAGGCACCTTGCCCTCGGCCAGCGCCGGTACGCGTTCGCGGATGCGATCGGGCGATTCGTGGCGGGTACCGACCACGCGCAGCTGGCCGATCGGCGTCTGCTGCACCTTCAGCAACACCACGCCGCCACTGACCTGCTGCTCGGGAAGCTCGACGTAGACCGACTGGTAGCCGGCCTGCTGGTAGAGCGCATGCACCGCATCGCGCGCCTTCTCGACATCGGCCAGGGTCTTGCCTGGGCCGAGGAACGGTTCCACCGCGCGTTCAATGTCGCGTGGATCGAGTACCGTGTTGCCGCGCACGATGTATTCATTGATGTTCACGCTGGGCGCAGGCGCTGCCTCCTGCGCGAACAGAGGCAGCGGCAGCGCTGCCAGAGCCAGCACCAGCGGATGCAGACGCAGCGGAAGGCGGACGGCTCGGCACGGAACAGGATTCATCGAAGGCATCGCGTCGTATCGAAGGGAGTGGCCAGGGAGCGGCGCGTGGGTCTACCAACAGGACGTGTACGTCGCGTCAAAGCCGCCAACAGTTTTGTGACAGCCCTGTCATCTTTTGACAGCGCCGCAACACCCGCAGGCGGACCCTGCCTTCGCCACACGTCTTTGTTGAAGAACGTTGATTGCTGCGGGAGATTCGAGATGCGTGAATCGTTGATGGCGGACCTGCGCGCTGCCCTCGCCCTTGCCCTGCTGCTGGCGTTGCCATCGGTTCGCGCCGACGAGGCGAAGAAGCAGGAAGACGCTGCGCCCTGCATCGAAGTGCAGGTCAATGGCGAGCGGATTCCGGCCTGGGACTGCCTGCAACGCAAGCTGGCGCCGGCGACAAAGCCGGCGAAGTCGCCGGCGCTCCCCGAAGCCGAACGCCTGATGCGGCAGCCCGGCAACCAGCTGATGCAGTACAACCTGGAAGGCACGCGACAACGGATGGGCGATGCCTTCGGGCGCTCGGTGATGCCGCAGCGTCCGGCGCGCTGAGACTGCACAGCTGCAGGGCCGAGCCCGGGCCCGGCTGTCTTTGCATTCATCGGCGATGCCACGCGAAAGCAGCCGAGCGCGGGCTCGGCGCTACAGCGTTCCGCTCTACCGAGCGGCCGGCACGATGCCATCGCTCGGTGCCGGCGGCAGCTCGGGAACCGGCAGGCTGCGCGACCGCCCCGCCTGGTTCAGCTCCACCGCATTGGCACTGATGCTGGCGAGAACCGTGCAGGGCCCCAACCGCTGGCCCGGCGCGTAGGCTTCGGCAGGACGGCCATCCACCGAAAGCAGCGCCAGCGGCGCGTGGTCGCCGGCCATCACGCCCAGCACGACCACCTCGGTCTGCACCGCACCGGGGGACAGCAACCGCACCAACGGCAGGCTGGCCACCGCATCGAACAGGGGCCGTGCAGGTGCCTCCGCGTGTGTTTCGCTGGCCGCCGCCGTGGGCGCCACCGCGGACAGGGTCACACCCCAGTAAGCCACCACGGCCAGCAGCAATGCTGCCGCCAGCAGAGTCAACATCCGATTACGATCCCAGCGCCTGCCATCCATGTTCCGCACCATCGCCACGTTCGTGTCCGCCCACGCTAGCAGCCGCCGCTGACGCTTTTGTTTCATCATGCGGGCCTACGCTGGCAGGCATCGACCCGGACAGGAGGCAACGTCGATGCAGCACGTGCCGCGTGGCTTCACCCTGCTGGAACTGATGGTGGTGCTGGTGATCATCGGCATCTGCACAGCGGGCATCGGCCTGGGCCTGGGTAGCCTGCTCGACCCAGCGCGCCAGCTGCGGCAGGAGGCCGAACGGTTGGCGCAGCGCATGCAGGTGGCGCGCGACGAGGCTCGTATCGATGGCCGCCCACTGCGCTGGCAGGCCGACGCCGCCGGCTACCGCTTCAGCCGCCGCGAAGGCACCCGCTGGGTGGACGTGCAGCGCGATGACCTGCTGCGCCCACAGCCATGGCAAACGGCGGGCATCGCGGTACAGCCGGTCGCACCGATTGAACTGAGCCCGGAGTGGATCGGCGTGGCGTGGGAGATGACGTTGTCGTTGCAGGGCCGCCACCTGCGTCTTCGTGATGATGGCAGCGGACAGTTGCAGGTCGTGCAGTGAAGCGGAACATGCGCGGATTCACCCTGATTGAAGTGCTGATTGCGTTGGCGATCGTTTCGATTGCGCTGGCGGCGGTGATGCGTTCGGTGGCGGTGGCGACCGATGATCAGTCGCGCCTGCGCGACCGTCGGCTGGCACTGATGTGCGTGCAGGACCGCTGGCAGGAGCTGCGCCTGGCCGGGCAGCCGCCGCAGGATGCACGGCAGCGCTGCGTGCAGGGGCGCAGCAGTTTCCTGGTGCTGCAGCATATCGGCACAGGGAGTGACGGACAGCCGCAACTGGAACTCAGCGTGGTGGCCGAAGATTCACCCCGGCAGTCGCTGGCGCGGATGCAGCTGCCGTGGACGGTGGCGCAATGAAGCGCGCCGCAGCAGGTTTCACCCTGATCGAGGTGATGATCGCGATCACCATCATGGGCGTGCTGGCGCTGATCTGCTGGCGTGCGCTGGACAGCGTGGCCAGCAGCGACCAGCGCCTGCGCCGGGCCGATGCCGAGACCACGACGGCGCTGCGCGTGCTGCAGCAGTTCCAGCGCGATATCGAAATGCGCGCAGACGATGCACTGATGAATGGAGCCGTGCGCCCGGCGGATCAACCTCAGCGCCTGCTACCCCCTTCACTGGTGAGCGAACGGCATCCGGATGGAAGCTTCACGCTGGAGATCACCCGCAGTGCAGGCAGCGACGGGTTGCGCTGGCAGCGTGTTCGCTGGTGGCGACAGGGAAGCACGCTGTGGCGGGCCAGTGGCGCTGCAACGGATCGCTACCCCTTGCCCGCACCGGATCCGTCAAAGGGGATCGCGGTGGCGCAGGATGTGCAGAGATTCGAGGTGCGGGCCTGGCAGCCGGGCGCGGGGTGGGCGCTGTTGCCGAGCGAAGGCGAGGTACTGCCGGCCACTGGGCTGGAACTGCGGCTGGGCCTGCGCGATGGGCGTGGGCCGTTGAGTTACCGGCGGGTGCTGGAGCTTTAGGGCGCTTCCCGGCAACGCATCCACGCATGGCGTGGATCTACTGCCGAGCTGTTTCTGCTACCAAGCCGCTCCGGTGGGTGCCGACCGTTGG
>DQIG01000219.1:23831-35669 GCA_003525885.1 Stenotrophomonas sp. | reverse complement strand
CCGGTCCCCCCCCAGCCTGTGGGCTGGCAGGTCGGACTCTACAAGTAACCTTGTGCGGGTGTCAACAAGAAAACTTGCGCAATCAGTTGGCGCGGTTTCGGGCTTAGGCGGACGTTGGTAACCTTCACAAAACCAAAGGAGGGCAGGGTCCCATGGAGTCGATCTTCGTAACACTTGGCGCATTGGGCGTGTGGCTTGCCGCGCTGGGGCTTCTTGCGCTGATTCTGCTTGGGTTGCTGATGCCCCTGGCCGTGTTTGGCATCAAGCCATTGCTGCGCGCTCTCATCGAAGAACAGCGAAAGACCAATAGGCTGTTGGCGCGCCAGGGCATGCGAGAGCAGGGACTTGAGGTGTCGGAACCGGCGGTCGCCGCCACTACCAGAGATCAGTCAGCTCCGCAGACCCTGCATGATTTCATCCAGGCACGCGACGCGCGGCCTGACGCTAAGTAGGCGGCAGTGATGGCGCTGGAGGAAGCGCGGTGCAGGGTGCTTCCACCGGTGGATGCCCGCAAACTTCAGGGCTTGGGAAAAACGTGAGCCATGTTCTTGATGAGTCCTGTCTGCTCTAAGGGCAGGCCTTCCATGATCGCTTCCCTTGCTTCCTCCATTTCAAGAAGCAAGCTGCGCAGCTCTGACGTAGATAACTCAGTGATGCTCTGTCGAAGTACCAGATGTTGATCAATCAACCATTTGAGTTGATAGGCATCGGCGAGTAGTCGGATCCGGCGTATGTGAGCCGCTATCAAAGCGTCTTTTGATTCGACGGCAACCTGAAAAGCACCCGCGACCTGATCGGGTGGCTGGACTCGTTGCCTAACCTTGCTTGCCAGCGCGTGTGCGAGAGCTTCCAGTGCTACTGCTTCCTTCATCATCAACCCCCTTAGATACCTGGCGCTTCCGCAGATGTGCGGTGAAGTCGACCACGTTGTCTGGCGTGACCGCCTTTTCCTTGCGAGCCATCAGATACTGATGGGCAAGAATCACGATCGACGCATCCTCAACACTCTCAGGATTGAACGTGGTCCCGAGGGCGAGGCAGGCGAGCCGGACAAGGTGGTACGACGCGGCAAGAGTAGGGGCGTCCAGTTGCACTGATTGAGACTGCGCATTTGCGCTTGGCAAAGGCAGCTGGTCATCGGCATTGACACCGTTCCAGGCGAGAAACTGCTCCACGGAAAGGCCAAAGGCACGCGCCAGCTCAGGCAGGTAGCGAGGACGACGCGTTGGGATGTCTAGCAGTTGCTGCAGGTGCTGGTACTTCACATTGGGTGCCCCAGCCGCGCGCACCCGCGCGGCCAGGGTTTCCAAGCCGAGTCCGTGCGCCTGCATGAGGCCCTTAGTGATGTCGCCTATCAACATGCAAGCAATCTTGCACTGTTGAAACGCAAGAAAGATTGCGGTAGCGTAGCGCAAGGTTTCTTGTGTGAAGGCGTCCGATGACCCCACTTGATCGAGCCATTGCCATCTGCGGCACCCAAAGTGAATTGGCACGCCGTGTAACGGGTAAGCCGGCTACTGGCTACGTGTATCACTGGCGGAAGAATGGTGTGACAGCCGAAGTGGCCATCGCCATTGAGCGCGCAGTTCTGGCCGCGATGAGTGAGGACGTTGGGGCCGCGCGCAGGGCTTTCGACCTCGGTGGCCAGGTAACTGCGGATGAACTGCTGCCTGAGGTGCGTTGGGAGCGGGATGGCGAGGGGGCGATTGTCGGTTACTTCAAGGCGGTCTCGCCCGCAGCATGGCGTAGCCATGCGCAACCGTGACCCTTTACTGACCATGGCTATCGTGAGGCGCGGTTGGCTCGAGGGCCACAGCCTCTATCGCGCAGCTCGGCATTGCAAGCAGCGCAGAAACTGCTGGGTGGCATCCGCGCTCCTGGTGTTGGCTGTGGCTGGCCTGGGCGTGATTCACCGGGAACCAAAGAACAGCTACCACGCCGCCAAGCCCGCCACGGATATCGAAGGTCCGAACCGCGGTGAAGTGCATTCGACACGGAAAACTGATGATCTCGCTCATGGCAGGCATCATGCGATTGCTCACATACGGGGCGAAACGATGAAATGCCGCTCGTTTCAGGGGGCGCCATGACCTGCCGCCGCTCCGACCTCAATTGGCGAGATGCATTGCACAACGCGGTGGCCCGCGCGCCGGGCGGAGTTCAGGAGGCTGCCGCCTTCGTTACACGCCGCAGAGGAAAGGCGATAAGCGCCGAGTCGCTGCGGAAGAAGTTGAAGGGCATTGAGGGTGAGTCTGTTTCGATGGAGATGGCTGAGATCCTGACGGATTGGCTTCAGCTGTTCGTTGACACCCAGGCTGTGGCCACCGATTGGATTGCATCACTTGGCGGACAGTTCGGTCTGATGATCGACTTTGTGCCCCCGGCGCCGTTGGCGGGATGGCCTGATGAGCTTGCTGCGATCCAGGTAAAGCTACTGGAATTGCACAGCCTGACCGGACAGCTTGCGGGTACGGGAATCGAGGTGCTGGCTGACGGGAGGGTGTCTGTACCCGAGGCTGATCGAATCCAAGATCTGTCGCGTGACATACGCACACTTTGCTTCCGGCTTGAGCGAAACGCCAACAGGGCAGCGACCCGAACGGGCGAGGGCGAGTGAAGTGCCAGCGAGCCGTGTCATCCGATCGAAGTATCGAACGGCCGGAACGATCAGCGCATCTGCGCGTAGAGCCATGGAGCTCGCAGCACTGGCCCTCTCCGACGCGGTGCCCGCGCTCACAGGTGACGAAGCCCTTGCGGAACGCGAGCGCTTTCGCATCGAACAAGAACGGCGTGACAACCGGCAGCAGTGTCTGCCCTTGGGGAACCCAGATGTACCAAGCAAGCATTGATTCGGCCCCATCCCCCCGGGTGGCTTGTGAAAGGCCGCGTGCTGCCTACGCTACTGAATGCGGCCTGGCGCTGAGAGGCATTCTCGATACCAGCGATGGGTCCTCCCTGGACCTGACGGACGCGGGTAATCGGACGCGCAATTCCTGTGTAGATAGCGGCTCAGGAAGTTACTGAATGTCTGTGAATTACGATGATGTGCTGGGCCAGCTTCAGGCCGCTGGCCTGTTGGTCACTGACCTGACCACCGACGGGCGCATGGTGCGCTGCAGGGTTGAGGGTTCGCGGGAGCGGCGTGGCTGGTATGTCCTGCACGAGCTCAATACGGCAACAGGCGAGGTGCTGGTAGTTGGGACCTATGGCGTGTGGCACGGCAACGAGAACGGCGCGACAAAGGTCGAGTTGCGCAAGCGAGAAAAGTCTTTCACTGAAGAGCAGCGCGAGGCGTTGCGACGCCGCCTGAGCGAGGATCGCCGACGCGCTGAACTTGCCCGCCAAACCCAAGCCAAGCGCGCAGCGGATCGCGCGTCGGTGGCCTGGTCAAAAGCGCTGCCGGTTGGCGACGCCGACTACCTGGCTGCCAAGGGCGTGCAGGGGTTTGGACTGCGCTTTGGCAAGACCGGCGTTGCACTGGTGCCTCTGCTGGACGTGAACAGCCAAGTGCATGGGCTGCAGGTGTTACGCAGCTCCAAGCAGGCCGCTGCAACAGGCAAGCCCGCAAAAGAGTACTGGCCGGCCGGTATGGTCAAGAAGGGCCACTTCCACCTGATAGGGGGCACGCCTCAGTGGATTCTCCTGGTGGCTGAGGGCTATGCGACTGCGGCAACGCTACACATGGCGACTGGTTACCCTGTTGCCGTGGCCTTCGACGCGGGCAACCTGCTGCCTGTGGCGGCGGCCCTGGCGAAGCGCTACCGCGGCATCAAGGTGCTGGCGTGCGCTGACGATGACGTTCTGCAGAAGTGCAGGCATTGCCGTACGCGCCTTGTTCTAGCCGATCACCCGCAGTTCTGTCCGTCGTGCGCGCAACCGCATGGTGCGTCCAACGCTGGTTTGCTCGGCGCCGAAGCAGCAGCACTTGAAGTCGGCGGCGCGGTGCTTCTGCCAGTCTTCGCGGATGAACCTGAGCGCCGACAGCACTTCCTGGAGACAGGTCGCAAGATCAGCGACTTCAACGATCTCCACGTGCTCGAAGGGCTGCACGCTGCGCGCGGGCAGGTCGAGGCCCGCCTCACGGAGCTTTCTTGGCGTGTACCCGCCGAGAAACGCGCGGCGTTCACCAGCAGCAACGGGGGCACGGGGTCTGAGCGGCTGGCGCCCATCCACTCGCTGGACGAACTGTTGGAGCGCTTCGCTCTGGTCTACGGGCAGGGCGGTACGGTCTTCGACCACAAGGAGCACATGTTGGTCGCGCTCGGCGACATGCGCGACGCATGTGCGCGCAAGGAGCTGCACCGTGCATGGATGGAACATTCCAACCGATCCATCGTGCGCGTGCGCGAGGTTGACTTTGACCCGTCTGGAGAGAAGCCGGGCGTGACCTGCAACCTGTTTGCGGGATGGCCCACGGTGCCCAAGGAGGGAAGCTGCGACAGGCTGCTGCAGCTGCTCTGGCACATGTGCGGCAATGAAGCCAACCAGAAAGCGCTCTATGACTGGGTGGTCAAGTGGCTGGCCTATCCGCTGCAGCACCCCGGCGCCAAGATGAAATCGACCATCGTCATCCATGGCCCACAGGGCACCGGCAAGAACATGTTCTTCGACGAGTACATGAAGCTCTACGGGGACTATGGCCGCGTCTTGGACCAGGCCGCTCTGGAAGACAAGTTCAACGACTGGGCAAGCCGCAAGCTGTTCCTGCTGGCCGACGAGGTCGTGGCGCGCACTGAGGTGTACCACCTCAAGAACAAGCTCAAGGCGTTGATCACAGGCGATCGCATCCGTATCAACCCGAAGAACATCCAGGCGTATGAGGAAGACAATCACGCCAACCTGGTGTTCCTGTCCAACGAGGCCATGCCTGTGGTCTTGGAAGAGGATGACCGCCGGCATGCGGTGATCTGGACGCCTGACAAGCTAAGTGGCGAGTTCTACACCGAAGTGCTGAAGGACATTCGCAACGGGGCGACAGCGGCGCTGCATCACTACCTGCTGCAGGTTGATCTGGCCGGTTTCACGAACGGCACCAATCCGCCCATGACGCAGGCGAAGGAGGAGTTGATCGGCCTGAGTCAGGACAGTCCGCAGCGCTTCTTGGATGAGCTCTATGGTGCCGACATTCCTGGCCTGCGGCCGATGCCTGCGCTCTCAAAGGAATGGTACGAGGTCTACAAGCACTGGTGCGCCCGAGAGGGCCTGCCACGACCCGCGCCGTCACCGAAGTTCATCAACGCCCTGGTGCGCAAGCGCGGCATCGTGCATCCGGACCGGGCGCGCAAGCGATATCAGATCGAGCAGACCACAAACGGCCCACATGGGTTCCTGATGCTGGGTGACTGCAATACACCCGCAGACAAGTCTGAGGCCATCTGGCTGGGTGAGCAGGTCCTCCGGTTCCGAAACATGTACTCCGACTACAAGGGGCGTGCCTGATGACGCTGGCCTCGGATGTGCTGGGTGTGCGGGATGTGCGGGCACCTGTGCGGGATCGGAATGTGCGCCAAACCGTTGGCGCACAAGGCCTGTGCGGGATGTGCGGTCATTGGCCTACATGGGCGGGCGCGTGCGTGTGTGGATTTTGGATTGATACCGCTTCTTCGATGCCGCGCGCACGTAAGGGTGCCCGCACATCCCGCACACGCCGCACAGGCTTACTGCCGCAATCGATACACGAATTTCGACGCCCGCACAGCCCGCCGCACGTCCCGCACACGCTCGCGCGCGCGAAATTCATCGCTTCAACGGTCTTCAAAGGAAATGGAGTAGGGGGTAGCAATGACTGAGACGGACGTGACGATCACGGGAAAAGAGCTGGCTGAGGTGATTGGCTGCAGGCCATCCTACGTGGTTGAACTGAGGAAGAAGGGGCGGGTGGTCGTTGGTGAAGGTGGAAAGGGATTCCTGAAAGCCGCCTCCCTGGCGCTCTACGCTCAAACCGCCGATCCCGCTTACGCTGGCGTCGCTCAGCGACACGCAGAGGCACGTGGCTCTGCGCTTGCGGGGGAGGGCGTTGCCGGCGTCGATCAGGAGGCAGACGACGACACGGACGCCGACAGTGACGATGAGGACGAAGACGCGCCGCGGCTCGGCCGCACCGGTCGACCGTTGACGCCTGATTCGGCGCGCAAAGCCAAGGCGCTGGCAGACAAGGCCGAGACCGACGCTCACATGGCGCACATCGCGTTGCAGAAAGAGCTCGGCCTGCTGCTACCTCGCGCGGATGTGGAGGCGTTCCTGGCCGAACATGCAACGACCTTTCGGGGAGCCATGGAGCGTCTCGCCGATGTCATGGCCCCGCAGCTGGCAGCAACGGCGGATGAGGCGGAGTGCCGGCGTCTGGTGTGGGATGAGGTGAGCCACGCGCTGGAGGAGCTGAGCCAGGGCTTCCGAACCTTGGCTGCCAAGGCCGCTGAGGGTGCACCGTGATGATGGCGGCGCAGGGAATGGCATCGGTTCTGGCGCGCTCGCTACAACCCCGGCGACCGCTGAGTGTCTCGCAATGGTGCGATGAGCACATGCGGCTCTCCAGCAAGAGCGGCAGCAAACCCGGGCGATGGGTGACCGACCGCAATCCGCCGCTGCGCGAGCCCATGGACAACATGTCTGCTCGAAGCCCGGTGCATGACCAGGTCTGCATGTTCCCCATCCAGTTCGGCAAGAGTCAGCTGGCGACGAACGCCATGGCCTACTGGATGGACTATGCGCCCGGGCCGATGATGTATGCGCTGCCTGGCGAAGTGTCCATGAACAAGTGGATTGCCCAGAAGCTCAACCCGATGATCGAGGTCTGCGCAGCGGTGAAGAAGGCGCTGACCAGCACCGCCAGCCGCGACAGTGCCAACCAGCGCACCTTCAAGGACTTCGCTGGTGGCCAGCTCTTTGTGGAGCATATGGGCAGTCCACAGCGTTTGAAGTCTTCGACCGTGAAGTACCTGCAGGTGGATGAGATCGATGAGGCGCCGCAGCAGCTGTCCACCGGCGACGACCCGGTGAAGATGCTCGATGGCCGCACGTCCTCGTTCCCGACAACCTATAAGCGGCAGTACATCAGTACGCCGGGCATCGCGGGTTTGAGCCGCATCGCGAAGCTGTATGAGAAGAGCGACCAGCGCCGGTTCCATGTGCCTTGCCCTCATTGTGGCCACTACCAGGCGCTGCAGTGGAGCGGCCTGGTGTGGTCGCCCGACAAGAGCCGGGCGTGGTACGCCTGTTGCGAGTGCGGAGTTGCGATCGAAGAGCATTTCAAGACAGAGATGATTGCGAAGGGGCGCTGGGTGGCGGCGAACCCGGATTCCCCCATTCGCGGCTACACCATCAACTGCCTTTACTACCAGTTCGGGCTGGGCCCGCGCTGGCTGGATCTGGCGAAGGAATGGTTGGAAGCACAGGGCGACCCTGCCTCGCTCAAGACCTTCGTCAACGATCGCTTGGCCGAGACGTGGGAAGACCCGTCGATGCGGGCTGTAAAGCACAACGTCATCAAGGATCGAGCCGAACCCTACCTGCTGCGCTTGGCACCATGTGGCGTGCTAGCCGTCACTGTTGGCGTGGATACGCAAGACGGCCGCTTGGCCGTGCACACGATCGGATGGGGCCGGGGAATGGCAGCGTGGACGTTGGACTACGTGGAACTGCAGGGCGACCCAGCAGAAGAGGCTGTTTGGGTCTCACTGACGGATCTGCTCAATCGCGCCATCGAGCGGGAAGACGGCGCGCTATTGCGTCCGTTGGCGGTGGCCATTGATGCCGGTGGTCACCGCACAGAGGCTGTGAAGAACTACGTACGGCAGCGTCGAATCACCCGTCCAATGTGCATCTTTGGCGCAGTGCCCAACAATGCGCCGGTCCTGTCGAAGGGCAAGCTTGCCGATGTAACGTGGAACGGGCGGACGGATAAGCGGGGCATTACCATTCACCATGTCGGCACGGTGGCAGCGAAGCACTATCTCTATAGCCGTCTTTCGGCCGATGCCGAGCGCGCAGTCGAGACACGCCTGGTGCATTTCAGTGATCAGCTCCCGGATGAGTACTTCCCCGGCTTGGTATCGGAGGTCTACAACCCGGTCAAGAACCGGTTTGAGAAGCGAGTAACGCGCAATGAACCGCTCGACACCTGGGTTTACGCCTATGCAGCGACGCATCATCCTGAGGTGCGACTTCATCGCTACACCCGTGCCGACTGGGATGTTCTGGAGGCCCGCCTGTTGCTCACGGTCAACAGCACGGGTTCCCGTGAAACAGAAGCCGTGCCAGCTCCTGCGCAGGTGACAAATGTTTCGCGTGGAACTCCTCAGGTCAAGCCGCGCAGCAGCGGGCTGGCCCGCGATGGGTGGGCGCTCTGATGGCGAAGCGTACGGAGTCAGCAGAAGAGCTGCGAGAGAGGATCTTGGCTGCGATGCGGGCCGACATCGGCATCAGCGAACGCATGGCGCTGCCATTCGTTGAATCGGTGATGCAGTGCTTTGCTGGCGAGCAACCCTATTTTCCTGCCGCAGTTCGGTCGTATCCGAAACCAGACATCCAGCGCGCACTGGAGGCCGGGATTCCCGTGAAACAGGTGATGCGCGACTTCGATGTGTCCAGATCAAAGCTGCATGAGCTGTTCCCCGGAGGCCTTCCAAGACGCGGAAAACAGGCCTTGTCCACGGTTTCAATGAAAGTGGAGACAAATTAGTTTTTTGATCCTTATAGATCAGCGACTTAGGGAAGCCACTGTCCACGGTTTTATTGAAGTCGTGGACAGTGTTGCCCCTAGCCTATGTAGTCATGAAGACTGCTCAGGAAATGCTGGATTTCTACATCGACGCGGAGGTCGCCGTCCTTTCGGGGCAGACCGTTCGCTTCGGGGATCGCCAGCTTTCGCGCGCAGATCTCGCCGAGATCCGCAGCGGTCGGAAGGAATGGCAAAGCGCAGTGCTGCGGGCCGAGGCAGGCGCCGGGCGTCGCGCACGCTGGGCCAACGCCGATTTTGGCGGGGTGACCTGATGTCCTCCGCACAGATCGCCAAGGCACGCCTGAGCGCAGCGCTCGGCGCCGACCGTGCCATCCACATCGCACGTGCACAGATGGCGCCAGTCCTTGCCCGCGCCCACGAAGTCACTCGGCCATCGCGCAATCGCAAACTCGCGCGGGACTGGGGCAGCGGCAACACCATCGCTGGTATGGATGCCCGCCAGCTCCGCGATCAGGCCCGCCATCTTGAGCGCGACCTGGATCTGGCCGATAACGCATTGAACGTGCTGGTGCAGAACACGGTCGGGTCTGGCATCGATGTGCTGTCTGCGCCTCGCCTTCCCGGGCAACCGATCAACCGTGAACTTGCTCTGCAGCTGGATGACCTCTGGGATGCGTGGTGGGATGCGCCCGAAGCCACCCGGTCGCATGACTACGGTATGTGTCAGCAGCTGCTGTCGCGTAGCTGGTTCCGCGATGGTGACGCGTTCTACCAGGATCTGATCGGGTCTGTGCCGTACTTTGAGCACGCAACCCCGGTGCCGTATAGCTTCGAGATGCTGGAGGCCGACCTAGTCCCTCTGGATTTCAATGACCCCGCCCGCAACATTCTGCAGGGCGTCGAGCGTAACGCGTGGGGGCGACCCGTCGCGTTCCACGTCTACAAAAACCATCCGGGAGACCCGATGGGCAGCCGGCTGGAGACCAAGCGGGTCTCGGCCGAGTTCATGCACTGCATCGCCTTGGTGAAACGCCTGCATCAGGTGCGCGGACTGAGCGTGTTTGCCAGCGCCATGTCGCGCTTCGAGGACGTGAAGGACTATGAAGAGTCCGAACGTATCGCGGCCAAGGTGGCGGCGTCGATGACGTTCCAGATCAAGAAGGGTAGCGGCGAGCAGTACGGCGCCGACCTCGGCGGCCAGGCCATCTTGCAGGACGGTGTGCCCGTTCGCGAGCTGCGCCTGGCACCGGGCGCAATCTTCGATGATCTGCTGCCGGGCGAGTCGATTGAGAGTCTGGGAACGGATCGCCCGAACCCCAACGCTGCAACGTGGCGCAAGGAGCAGCTGCGCGCTGCTGCCGGCGGCATCGGCGTCAGCTACTCCAGCCTCTCGCTTGATTACAACGGGACCTATTCGGCACAGCGTCAGGAGCTGGTAGAGAAGTGGGGTAGCTACCTGATGCTGGCCGAGCGCTTCATTGCGCTGTGCGTGCGCCCGCAGCGCATGCGCTTTGTCGAGGCTTGCGTGCTGTCCGGCCGTGTGCGCCTGCCGCGTGGTTGGACGCTTCGCGACCTGGCCGCGTCCACCTACGTCCGCCCGGTGATGCCGTGGATCGATCCGTTGAAGGAAGCCTATGCCCGCGGCGAAGCCGAAGACCGGGGGTGGGTGTCGCCGCAGCAGAACACCCTGCAATACGGCAACAACCCGGCTGAGGTGCTGCGCCAGCGTCAGGACTGGCAGGACCAGACCCAATCCCTTGCGCCATTGGCGCCCAACACGAGTGCAGAAGCCCGTGCCCAGGTTGTGGGCCAGCTGACGCGCGATCTTTCCAGGAGCGAATGACATGCGTGCATGCCTGTTGGCCAGCGCGATCAAACACACCATCCGCGCCGACGCGGCGCAGGATGCCGACCTCGGCCCTGCGCTGTACCAGGTTCGGGCGGAGGCCGATAGCGCTGATGTGATGATCTACGGCGCTATCGGTGGCTATCTGTTCGAAGAATCCGTTTCCGCCGCTGACCTGGTGGAGCGCATCGGCCAGATCACTGCGAGCACGATCCACGTGCGACTCAATAGCGTTGGCGGTGTCGTAGCCGATGGCATGGCCATTCACAACGCACTGCAGGCTCACCCCGCGCGCAAGATCATCACGGTTGAGGGCCAAGCGGCGTCCATCGCCTCACTGATCCTGCAGGCTGGCGATGAGCGGCGCGTCTACGCCAGTTCGCTGGTGATGGTTCACGCACCCCGCACGGTCGCTGCAGGCAGCGCTACCGCTTTCCGCCAGAACGCCGAGGCATTGGACGCACATGCCGCGGCGATGTTGGAAGCCTATGCCGCCCGTTCCGGTCGCCGCGAGGAGATGGAGCGCCTGCTCACCGACGATGCGGACCACTGGTTCTCTGGTCCGCAGGCGGTTGACGCCGGGTTGGCCGACCTAGTGGTCGATGTCGACCCTGGCGCAACTGCCATGTGGTCGTCGGCATCGGCCGTGGCCATCAGCGGTTATCTGCAGTCGATCGAAGGTGCTGGAGCGCCGGTGTCGGCCCAGTTGCGACGGCACATCGTCGCCAACCTCTCCCCGCAAGTATTTACCTCGCTCCCCGAGGTCAGCCAGTCGGCCGTGATCGGCCATATCGAGGATCCAACTATGAAGAAGCAGTACCGCACCATCCTCGCGAACGCCGGTCGCCAGAGCCCGGCATCCGCTACCGCCGCCGTGCCCGCCACCCCGGTCGCCGCTGCGGCCCCCGCGGCAGCACCCAACTCGGGTGATCCGGTCCAGGCCGCTCTCGGTGCGCTGCGCGAGCGAAACACGCAGATCCAGGCTATCGCGTTGCCCCACATGGGCAACCCGCAGGTTCGCGAGTATGTGGACAGCGTGATGGCTCAGGTGGACTCCACCGTCACTGCCGATGCGGTCGGCCGCCAGATCCTCGCACTGCTGGGCAGCAACGCTGCGCCGCTGAATGGCGGTGCAGCAATCACCGCCGGCACCGATCAGCGTGATCTGACCCACGCGGCCATGTCCAATGCCATCCAGGCTCGCGCCGGCTTGGCGCAGGCATCCGATGGCAACCCCTACCGTGGCATGTCCATGACCGAGATCGCCCGCGCCTGCGTCCAGCAGGCCGGCGTCGACACCCGTGGCATGGAG
>DQIG01000219.1:526-23681 GCA_003525885.1 Stenotrophomonas sp. | reverse complement strand
GTCGACACCCGTGGCATGGAGCGGCTGGAAGTGGTGGGCATGGCCTTCACCCACAGCAGTTCGGATTTTCCGCAGCTGCTGGGCGACGCTTCGCGCCGGGCCCTGTTGCAGGGCTATCAGGAAGTGGAGGAGACCTTCGACCAGTACACCCGTGCGGTCAATGTGTCCGACTTCAAGCCGACCAATCTGGTAGGCCTCGGCGCCTTCTCCGATCTGGATATTGTTCCCGAAGGTGGAGAGTACAAGCAGGGCACGTTCTCCGAGCAGTCGCAGGCCATGAAGATCGTGACTTACGGCAAGCTCTTCACCATCACTCGCCAGGCCATCATCAACGACGATCTTGGCGTGTTCGGTGACGTGCCGCGGAAGATGGGCCAGGCTGCGCGCCGCACCCTCGCCAAGGCCGTGTTCGACCTGATCAACAGCAACCCGGTGCTGGCCGACGGCAAGCGCCTGTTCCACGCCGACCACAACAACCTGCTGCCGGCTGCGCTGATCAGCACCGCCAGTGTCAGTGCGATGCAAGCCGCGATGCGTCTGCAGAAGGATTCCGATGGCAACCTGATCCAAGTGCCGATGCGTGGGCTGTTGACGCCTGTGGCCCTGAGCGGCCTGGCCAAGACGGTTCGCACCGCACAGTACGCGGTGGGGGCGGGCGTGGGCAGCAACGATCCCAACATCGTGCGAGAGACATTCGAAGTCTGGGATGACGGCCGCCTGGACGCCAAGGATGCGAAGGCCTGGTGCGGCATTTCCAATCCGGCCTACGTGGACGGCATCGTGGTGGGCTACCTGGACGGCAACCAGACACCGTACCTCGAACAGCATCAGGGCTTCACCGTGGATGGCGTGGCCTGGAAGGTCCGCCTGGATGCCGCGCCGGCCATTGCCGACTACCGCGGCATCTACAAGAACCCGGGCAACCCCGCCTAAGTTCCGCTCCTCAGGAGTGGAGGCTTCGGCCGCCGCTCCGTGAACCCTTCACGTATCCGGAGAATATTCATGAAAAACGCACATCAAGACGGCCGCGTGCTCGATGTGACCCTCGTCGCCGACACCAAGAGTGGCGAACTGGTGGTCGCGGGCAAGCTGGTCGGTGTCGCAGTCACGGACGGTAAGGCCGGCGAGATCATCGCCGCCCACGTCGAGGGCGTGTTCGCAGTTCCGAAGCTGTCTGCGGCCGTCTTCGCCGTAGGGACGCAGGTCAACTGGGACCCGGACAACAAGCAGGCCATTGTCGGCGCCGCTGGTGCCGGTCAGGTCGCCGGCATCGGCTTTGCGGTGTATGCAGCGGCCGCCGGCGCGCCGACGGTGTTCGTCCGCCTGACGCCGGGTGTGGCTGCAGCCGGCGCGTAACCGTACAGGCCGGCACCGCCCACATTCGCCGGGATGGCGTGGGCGGTGCCGGTTCTTCTGAGCGTCAAGGGGGGGAACTCATGAGCACCACGAACGCGCCGCGCGGCGTACGCAACAACAATCCGGGCAACATCGACCGTACTTCGGTGATCTGGCAGGGCGAAGATCGCTCGGCTGACGCGCGCGCTCGCGAGGGTCGCTTCTGCGTATTCCTGACCCCGCAGGCCGGCTTCCGCGCGTTGGCGAAGACTCTGCTCACCTATCAGCGCAAGCACGGCCTGCGCACGGTGAAGGAGATCATCGGCCGGTGGGCGCCTCCGGTGGAGAACGACACGGGCGCCTACGTCCGTCAGGTTGCCGACGCTGTGGGTGTGTCCCCGTCTGAGGTCATCCGCCTGGACAACCCGGTCACACTTGGTCGGCTCGCTACAGCAATCGCCAAGCACGAGAACGGCGGCCTGTACTGGCCAGCAGATGTGATTGCGGCTGGCGTCGCCGAGGCGCTCCGCTGATGGTCGGGGGCGGAATCGCCGCGCAGGCGCCTTGGTGGGCAGCCGGTAGCGTTGTCGCGCTCTGGCTGCTGCGTGAGACGTGGTCGGCCCTGCTGGTCCGCCGCAAGGACCGTACCGAGACTGATGCCAATGTCGACTTGCTAAATGGGCTCGTGCGGCGGGTGGATTCGCTGGAGGATTCTCTCGCCGCCACCACCCAGAAGCTGATGGAGGAGATCCAGCTCCGGATGGCTGCCCAGGAAGAGGCCCATCGCCTGCGGCTGCGAATCATGACCCTTGAGGCGGCGATGCGTGGTGTGGGCGCGATCATTCCGCCCGAAAGTCCGGTGGTGTCCGCATGATCCGTGCTCTTGTCGTCACAACCCTTCTGCTGCTGGGCGTGATCGTCTGGCAGCGTGGAACGGTTTCCAACGCGTACCGCGAAACCGACAAGGCAATCGCCGCCCGAGATGCGATGGAGCGCGAGCGAGACGCCGCCTATGCAGCTGCTGAGGCTGCGGGCCGCACCCTGCAGGCCGAGCGAGCGGGCGCGGTCGCGGCCAACACGCTGGCCGCCCAATACGAAAAGGAGAAAGCCGATGCGCAAACCGCATCTGATCGTGTCATCGCTGATCTTCGCGCTGGCAACCTGCGGCTGCACCAGCGCTGGCAAGCGTCCATTGCCACCGGCCAACTGTCCGCAGCCGCCGCTGCCGCCAGCGAGCCTGATGGTGCCGCCGACGACCGAATCGAAAGTGCGGGCCGAGCTATTGGCGCCGCCGCCCAGTGCGACGCCCAGGTGAAGGCACTGCAGGCGTACGCCCTGCTTTGCTCGGGAGGTGCCCGGTGAGCGAGGTCGATTTCCTCCGCGATCTGGATGGCACCTTGCACGCCGCCTTTGCGCTGGCGGGCATGGCGTCGCGAGGTCGATACACGGCCAAGGATGGCCCGGCCACCGAGGGAGTGCGTGCCTACGTGGAGCGCGACGTTGAGACCATCGGTGAACTGCGCCAGTTCAGGGCAGGGCGTGTGGAGATCGCGTACCTGCGTTCGGATGTAGTGCCTGACCAGGGCGATCGATTCGAGGTGGTTTCGAGCGCGTTCGGTACTGAGGTCTTCGTCAACAGCAAGAAGATCAGCGATGACGGCTCGCAGAGCCGCTGGCTGGTGACCCGTGGCTGACCTGGCAGAGCCGCTGTCGTGGCAGCTGGTGGAGTTCCTGGCTGCTCGAGTCCGGCTGATCTCTCGCAGCAAGGGCTTCCGCACCGACATCGGTGCGGGCGCCGTGATCATCGATGAAACCGAGATCGGCGAGGACAGCACGGAACCGGCAACGATCATCTCTGTCCGCCAGCTTTCGCGCAGTGGCGGCGGTGTGGCCCAGTCCAGCTCCGATGCGGCCATCACCATCGAGTTCGAAGTTCCGCGTGGCAGCGATGAAGCCAATCCCAGGCTGCTCGTTCATCGCGCTCGCCACGACCTGATCCGCGCCCTGACGTTCAAAGAAAAGTCGCTGCCTTTGGGGGTGACCAGCTTCGAGCTGCTGGAAACCCAGCTGGCGACCTTGGAGGACGATGCCGGGCATACCGCCGTAGTCGCTCAGATCACCGCGCGGGCTGGTCTGACCGAGACCTTTGAGCCCGTGTCCAACCCGTAAAGGAACCAGAACCATGGCACAGCCAAAAGTCCGTAAATTCGCAGGTGACCTGCGCTTCTGGGAACACGGCGCCGATGGCGTGCGCGTCCCCGTCATTCCCGAGCCCGCCGACCAGTTCGGCAACCAGCCCCTGGAGCAGTCCTCGTTGACCTTCAGCTATGAAGCCGGTGACTCGGTGGAGATCAAGAGCAAGCGTCGCGATGCTCGCTATCAGCAGATCATCCACAAAGATTCGAATCCGGGTGTCACCAACGTCTCGATCACAGCGCTGGAAGTGCCGACGGCGTTCCTGGCTCGCATGCTCTACGGCACCCTGGTCAACACCACTGTGGCAGCCGGTTCGGCCGACGCGGTATCGGTCACCGTTGGCAGCGTCGATACCCCGGTGAAATTGCCGCACAACTTCATCGAAGCAACGCCGGCCCCGACCTTCAAGAAGGGCGCAGTGGATCTGGTGAAGGGCACCGATTACGACCTCGAACCTCGTCATGGCCTGCTGATCCCCAAGAAGGGGGGCGCCCTGCAGGCCGGCGACGTTGTGACGGCTGATTACAGCTTCGATGCCTACCTGGAAACCGCGATCAGCGGCGGCACCACGCCGAGCAAATCGTTCCAGGTTCTGGGCGACATGCAGGATCGCATCAGCGGTGACGAAGGTTTGCTGACCATCCCGAACGTCGACCTGACCGTCGATGGCGATGTCGACTGGTTCAGCGATGAACCGATCCAGGTGACCCTGACCGGTCCGGTGATCTTCCAGGCCGGCGAGGCAGATCTGTACACCTTCAAGATCGCCGCGCAGTCGGCGGGCTGAAGCTAGGACTGCAGCTGTCGTGTGGAGGGCGCCGGCCTGGCGCCCTCCTGATCTGAGCCAGGAATGGTGCTATGGCGTCCAATCGCAACAACAACCTGCTGAAGTTCTTTGTAAGTGGCCGCAGGGCGAAAGGACTGCACGGCTTGGCTGACCTTGCCGGTAATCCACTCAGACGCTTCGACCTCTCAGTGCAGCGTGCTTTCGTTGGGTTGCAGCGACGGGCGGGCGCCGCTGTCAGTCAGGAGGTCAGGGGCTCTTATAACGTCCGGGCAAGCGCCCTGCGCGGCAAGTATCGCGTGGAGACCGGGGAGCAGGGCTACCGGACGGGTAAGCGTGGCCGGGATGACTTCCTGGCCATCTGGGCCAGCACTCGCCAGATCTCGTTGCTGGAGTTCGGTGGACGCTGGGCGGGCAGGAAGTCGGCAGGTGCCACTGCGAGCATCGGGCAGGGCCAGAGCAAGACGTATGACGGGGCATTCATCGCTACGATCAAGGGGCGTAGGGCGATCCGCGTGCGTGGCTGGGACAGCACCACGCAAAAGCGCCACGGTCGTGGGCCGGTTCGGATTCTGCGTGGTCCGAGCCCGTTTGAAATGCTGTCCGGTGCTGACGGCAACAGCCGTGCACTGTCGGCCCGCCATCGCCTGATTGAGCGGTTCCACACCTACTACTCGACTGAACTTCGCCGCCAGTGGCGCGTGAACGGGGATGGCAATGGCTGATCGGCTGGAAGAAGCAATCCGGGTAGTAATCGAGACGCAGGGCCGAGAGGGCATCGATGAGCTGCGCCTGGCGTTTGGCGACCTCGGTGACGTATCCGTTGAGACGGCCGGCAAGGCCACCAAGCTCCTCGACTCCCTGACGGGACTCAACGCAGCTGCGGATAAGACAGACGCCTTTGAGGGCATGCTCGAGCAGCTGGGTGAGCTTGAGCGCGAATTCGGCGCGAACCAGGCCGCCGCGCTGGCGCTGAGCCTTCGAATTGGCGAGATGGAGAAGCCCTCCCGCGAGGTCCTGGCGGCGCAGCGCGACCTACGCAAGGAGGGCGAGCGACTCAAGAAGGCGCTTGACGATCAGTGGCAATCGGTTGGCAAGGTCGATACAGAGCTCTCTTCTCTCGGCATCAGCACGACCGACCTTGCAGAAAGCCAGCGGCGTCTTCGCACGGAGGCGGTGCGGGCGGCTGAGGCACTGAGCGCCCAAGCGAAGGCGGCAGCCGACGAAGCATCGAGCGCCCGGCGTCGTAAGCAGCAGCTGCAGGAGGCCGACGAAGCGTTCAGGGGGCAGGCCCAGTCCAGTCGCGCAGCTGCCAAGTCCCTGTCCGACTACCGCAATCGGGCAGCGGAAGCTGCTGACGGAAGCCAGGATCTTGCCGGCGCCACCGAGAATGCGGCCGGCTGGTTCGGGAAGCTGAAGACGCTGGCTGCGGGGGCGGTGGCCTTCGTTGGCCTCAATCGCGTCGTTGATGGCATCAAGGCCATCATCAAGGAGGGAAGTGACGCGGAGCAGGAGGTAGCGCAGCTGGATGCTGCCATTGCGTCCGCCGGCAGGCAGGCAGAGTTCACGGCGACGAAGTTGCTGGCATTGGGTAAGAGCCTGCAGACAGGCTTGTTCGATGATGGGCAGGTCAACAGCGCGATGGTGCGCATGCTGTCCTACACGAACATTGTCGGTGAACAGTTCCCGGCCGCTATGCAGATCACCATCGACCAGGCGCAGCGTCTTGGCATCTCGTTGGAACAGTCGGCAGAGACGGTGGGCAAGGCGCTGCAGACGCCGTCCAAGGCAATGGAGAGCCTGAGCAAGCAAGGCTTCACCCTATCCGACAGCCAGAAACGGCTGATCAAGGAACTGGAGGCTACCGGGCGGGTGGCAGAAGCGCAGGCGATCATCCTCGACTTGCTGGCAGAGTCCTATGGCGGTGCCGCTGCTGCGGCGAAAGTCGGCACTATTGCCGGCCTGTGGAAGGAGGCCACAGATCGCTTCAAGGACTGGAAGCAGGAGGTCGCCGATCAGGGCGTGCTGACCTATTTCAAGGAACAGCTCACTACGCTTCTGGCGACCCTGGATCGCCTCGCTAAGGATGGCACCCTGACTCGTTGGGCCAAGCAGACCGCTTCGGCCATTATCACAATGACTGAAGTCGTTAAGGGGGCTACACAGTGGGTGGTTGAGCACGCACGAATCGTAGGTCTCCTCGCAGTCGCCTACGCCCAAATCAGCTTGATTCAGGTGATTGCGCAGTTTCGGCTGTGGCGGGGCGTGCTCCTGGCTGCTACCCAGGCACAGGTAGCAAACAACGTCGCAATGGCGGCCAGTACCAAGCAGGTAGGTCTGTTGGGCGGGGCGATGCGATGGCTCCCCAAGGGGCCGGTGCCGATCGCCATCACGCTATTGGGCATCGAAGCCGCGATAGGCGGGCTAACTGTGTTGAGGACGTTCGTCGATGACGTGATGCGCCACAACAGTTCTGCTCTGGAGAAGGCGGGTGAAGCGCAGCGTGCCTACATCAATAAAGTGCGAGATGCCGGTTCGGAGCTGCGAAGTCAGGCAGTGTCCTTCAGCGCCTACCGTGACGCCGTTGTCAAGACATCGGACGAAGTAGCGAAGCTGGCGGAGGCTGAGCGCCAGGCCTACCTGAGGCGACTGTCTGGGCTTGAGCAGTACCTCACTGCGCAGGAAGGCTACCTGCTGATGCAGAAGCGAGCCAGCATTGCGACGGCGGAGGAGCTGCAGGAACTGGAAAAGGTCACTGCTCGCCTGCTCGAAGTATCCACTGGCTTCGCTGCGATGGCCAAGGGCGCACAGACTGCCGCCGATGCTCTGAAGAATGGTATCGGAGGTGCGGCACAGCTGGTCGTCCAGCAGCTGGAGGGAATCGAAGGCAACGCCAAGCTCGCTAAGGATTCCATTGGCAAGGTCTTCGAAGGGCTGAACTTTGTTAACACGGGCAGTCTGGAGGCCGTAGGCGCCGCGCTCGGCTACGTGGCGACCCAGGGTGCTGCTGCCGAGCGGAACGTGCGCGACGGGTTGCTGGAGGCGCTCAACAGGCTGTCCGGTGAGGAGCTGGCTCGCTTCCAGGCGTCGGCACAATCGGCCTTCGAAGCGCTACCGGAGGCCGCCGTCAATGCCTCTGCTGTACTTGAGACGACGCTGCTCTCGGCCATGCAGAAGCTCGGCGTCGAAGCATCGAAGCTTGGTGTCCGGTTCACGGGCGCCGGCAAGGACGCGATCGCATCGTTCGGCGCCGTCACTGAAAGCGCTGTGGCCACGGGGGCGCAGATCGAGGCTGCTTTCAAGGCTGCGCTTGGGAAAGTCGCCACGCTGGATGAAGCCCGAACGCTCGGTATGCTGCTGGAATCGGCGGGTCGCCAGGGCAAGATCGGGTTCGATGCTGCCGAGCGTTCGGCGGCCGCGCTCAACTCCCGTATCCGTGACATCAAGACATCGATCGATCCCTTGGCGGACGACTTCGCCAAGCTGGGCATTCAGTCACAGCAGGCGCTGAACGCGGCGCGTGACTCCGCGAAGGCAGCCTTTGAGTCCATCCAGCGTGGTGCGGCGCAAGGCAAGGCCAGCGTGGAGGACGTGCGACGTGCCTTCCGGGCGTATGCCGAGGCCACGCGGGCTGCCGCTGCCGATAGCGACAAGTGGAAGCGCGATACGGTCGAGAGCCAGCTGTCCGTCCAGGAGTCGGTGTTTGACACCGAGCGAAGCGTCGAGAAGTTGGGCGAAACCAGCGACAAGGCGATGCGGCAGCTGAAGGAAGGCGCCGACCAGGGCAAGGGAGCGCTGGACGGAGTCAAGGACAGCGCGGACGCTGCGGCCACGAACGTTGAGCGGGTGGGTTCAAATTCTGGAGGCGCCGGGCAGGCTATGTCCCAGGCCTCGGGCGTCGCCAGCGGCTTCGCCCTGAATCTTGGCGAGCTGTCCGATGCCGCCATGGCGGCGCTGACCAGCCTCAGAGGGTTGGACCAGGTCCGGCAGCTGGCCAACGTGACCAATGAGATCTACGCCCAGCGTAAGGCGTTGGCTGCCTACCGAAAGGATCTGCAGGCAGCCGTGGCTGCGGAGGACGAACTGACGGCGGCAACTACCGAGCGACTGAGGGAGCGCTACGGCATGCTCGGAGACAACGAGCTTGGCGAAGTTGCCCGGCTTGAGATCGAGCTGGAACAGCGCAGGACCGAGCGAGACCGCGCTTCAGCACAGGCGGCCCAGGATCGCCGAAAGGCCGCCGAGGCCGAAGCCGAGTCGCAGGCGAAGGCAGACGCGGCCCGCCTCAGCAGCAACGGCAAGAGCGAGCAGGTGCTGGTGATCGACTGGCGCTTCCCCAACAAACAAGTCACCGCGGCCGCGACCGCCGAGCAACGCCAGCAAGCGCAGGTCATCGCGGACCTGGTGGCGCCGGAGATCCTGCGCAGGATCGAGCGCAGCCGTTCCATCTCCGTCCGTGGGAGGAGCTGATGACCCGCATTGTTCTGGCCGGCATCGAGCTTCCGGCAGATCTTCAGTGGACCGATGAATTCACCGCCTGGCGGGTGGGGCAGCAGGCCCGCACAAGCCTGACGGGCGCTCTTGTGGTGCAGGAGTCTGCGCGCCAGGCCGGTCGTCCCATCACCTTGCAAACCACGCGGGATGGAAGCACCTACGTGGCCCCGGTGCTTCTCCCGGTCTTGCGTGCCCTTCAGGCCAGCGAGAGCCAGGCACGCATCGAGCCGCTGGAGCTGATTCTTCCGGCGCACAACGGCGGCGATCGCACGTTCGCCGTGCGCTGGCGCCGTACGGACGGAGCGGCAATCGAAGCCGAGCCCATCCGCTTCGCCGTGCCCGCGCTCGATCCGGACTATTTCTCCACCACCCTTCGCCTCATGACGGTGTAACCGATGACGATCTCTGCAACCGATATCAAGCTGCGTCAGTCGCAGCGGCTCACCGACAACCCCGATGGCGGCGGACGAATGGTCCAGGCCGAGATTGTGGATGGGGCGATGAACAACCTGTTCCCTGACATCGGCGATGAGGAGCGCACCACCGGTCGGACCACGCTGCGGAAGATGTTCGTGCACGTCGATACTGCAGCACCCGACGTTCTGAAGGATGCCATCAGCGTGCTGATCGATCCTCCTGCCGATCCGCGTGTGACCGTGAGCATGTTTGCTACCGGGTCCTACAGCGATGTGCGGCTGGATGCCAAGAATCGCATTGAGAGCTACATCACCCGGGGCACCGAGTCTCGTTTCATTCTGATGGGCAACCACTTCATCGGGCAGATGACGATGATCGTGTACGCGACGAAGGACGCGCCCAGCCCTGACATCAACGACAACCTGTCATTGCTGACCCTTCCCGGCACTGGGTATGTGGAGGCGGAGCAGTATGTCCGGGTGAAGTCGGTGCTGTCGCGAACAACGCGCACGTTCACCGATGACCAGGGCGCGTTTGATCGTGACGTGCTGGTGATCGAACTGATCAACGCTTTGCTCCACGATTTCTACGGGCAGGAAGTGGTGCGCTTCAGCGCTACCAAGCCTGCGACGCGCGTCTACGAAACCAATGTGGTCGACGCCACCAACTATCACAGCGTGAAACGGCTGACATCTGCGGGAAAGCCTGGCGACCTGTCTGTGCAGGTCGATAGCCCGTATGTGCCCATCGTTCCCACTTCCACAGCCGAGACCCCAGTGAGTGATGTGCTGGCTGGGCTGGGCTCGATCAGCTATGTCCCCTCGGGCACTGCCGGCAGCCTGGCGCAGAACTTCAACGCTAGCTTCTCGGCGGGCGTGCCAGTGGGCCGGTACATGGGTACTGGCATGGCGGTCGGCAGCGTGAAGGTAATGGCCGGCAGTGTCGAATTGACCGACGATGGTGCCGGCGCATTGGTCTCGGTGGCGATAACGCCATGGAGCGGCACCGTTGACTATCAGTCGGGCGTGGTCACGCTCGCCCATGCCACAGGTGCGGGTGGCACCAGTATCAGCATCACTGCCACGCCGGCCGGCGCCATCCCCATGCAGGGCTTCACCGATGAGATCGCGGTGACGCAAAACAACCAGGGCATGGTGTGGCTGTTCCAGATGGCTCCACTCCCGGCGCCGGGGACAGTTGTTGTCGACTACCGGGCGCTGGGGCGCTGGGTTCGTCTGATCGACAACGGCCGTGGTCAGCTGGTCGGCAAGCCCGGGCAGGGCGCCGGCACCATCAATTACATGACCGGCTCGGTCGTACTGACGGCCGGGGCACTCCCTGATATCGGGAGTAGCGTCATCAGCTCCTGGGGCACGCCAGTAATCGCTGAGGCCCGCTCTGGCGATATCGCCATCCTGCCTCCGGCTTTGCATTTCGTGCTCGGCGAGGGCGTTGCCGTCCCCGGTACCGTTCACCTGACCCTGCGGATCGGCGGCAGCGATGTCGCAGTCACCGATAACGGCACCGGCGCTCTGCTGATCGCAGGGCAGGTGCGGGGATCGATCGCGTACACGACTGGCGAGGTCGCACTCCGACCGGCAACGCTGCCCGATGCAGACAGCCAGGTGGCAGTCGCTTATGACTGGGGCCAGGCCCTGAACGCTGCGCCGCAGCCGCTGCCGGACACCGCTGGAGTCGTGTCCTTCGCGCTGCCTCAGGGGCCGGTGCGTGCTGGTTCGGTGCTCCTGGACTGGGTGATCACTGTTCTTCGTGACCGCGACGATCTGACGTCCGCGCCTCAGCCCATGCGAGTGATCGCCAAGGATGATGGTGCCGGCAACTTGGTGGCCACGTCGGTCGGTGACACAACGGTGAGCACGGTGCTGGGTTCGGTGAACTACAGCACGGGGGCGGTGACGCTGCAGGCCGGCAAGTTCATGGTGCGTCAGGTGTCTTATCCGATCTATGAGGTGCAATCTGGCCGGCTCAAGGTCGTTGGCTACAACCGATTGGATGTCCTGGCGCACTTCTCGGGTGGAACGATCATCTCGGTGGGTTGGATGCTGGCCGGGGATGCGTCGCAGCCAGCACAGGAGAGCCTGCCTTTGCCCGCGATGCAGCTGCAGCTGACGCCGACCATCAGCGACAGCATTGTGCCGGGCAGTGTGCGCTTCAACTTCCGCGGTCGGACGTACGTCGATCGCAGCGGCGGTCTGTATCACAGCATCGACCCAGCGACCGGGGCGGGCATCTACGCCGGTACCATCGACTACACCGCTGGTGTGGTCAATCTCAATCAGTGGCTGGCCGGTGGTGGCAACACTGTGCAGATCCTGTCCCTGCTGACGCGGATTGCTGATCCGGGCGTTGCGTTCACGTTCTTCCGTGCGCCGGGCTCGCCGCTGCGTCCGGGGATGTTCACGCTCCGGGCGAATCGGCTCGACGGTGAGCTGATCACCGCCACGGCGAACATCAATGGCGACATCGTTGCACCGCAGATGCGGGGTACGGTTGATTGGGAGAGTGGCGTCGCCAAGGTGCAGTTCGGCCAGCTGGTCCCCGTGGCAGGAAACGAGGGACAGCCGTGGTTCGACCCAGCTTTGGTTGAGGGGGACCAAGTCTGGCGACCCACGCTGGTTCTGCCGGGGTCCATCTACATGGGGGCGGTGGTGTATCGCTCGATTCCGCTGTCGGAGGTCGTCATCGGCCTTTCGTCGGTGCGGCTGCCCAGCGACGGCCGCGTGCCGGCGTTCAAGCCGGGCCAGACGGTGCTGATCCACCATACCGTGAAGCACAGCATTGCCTCGCCGCAGGCGGGACAAGTGGTCTCCTTCGGCCGGACGCGAATCGCCGGCGTTGAAGTCCGCGATGCGATGGGCAAGCCGGTCGAAAGCGCGTGGTACACGGTTGAATTGGATGCGGGCAGCCTGACGTTCAGTGACCCACTCAACTTGGCCGCATACACCATGCCGCTTGTCGTCAGCGAGCGTGTCGAAGATCGCCGACTGGTGGTGCAGCCGCAGATTACCGGCGAGATCGAGATCAACACGGGCCTGACCCACGACTATCCGTCCGGCGAGGCAATGATCAGTACCGCACTTCGCCTGGGTGAAGCGAACGGATCGCTCGATTTACAGGCGCGTGTGGAAAGCCTGTTCGACCAGGCGGCGTGGACTGGGGTCTGGAGCAACATCCCGATTGGCAGCGCCGCACCGGGTACTTACAACGACACCGACTACCCGTTGGAGGTCACCAACAGTGACGCGATCACCGAGCGTTGGGCGATCCGCTTCACCAGCGCGACGAACTACGAGGTGATCGGCGAAACGGTTGGCGTGATCGCCACCGGCAGCACCACGACCGATCTGGCACCACTGAACCCTCGCACCACGCGACCGTACTTCCGCGCGCGGGCGGGCGGTTGGGGCGCGGGCTGGTCAACGAACAACGTGGTGCGATTCAACACGGTTGGTGGCTTGGCACCGGTCTGGTTGGCGCGTACGACCCTGCCCGGCACGCCGGTGGGGGCAACTGATTCCACCCGGTTGATGGTGGTTGGCAATGTGGCTGGAGGTGCCCAATGAGCTTGATCCCTACCGTGTATCGCAGCACTGACCCCGGTGCGCCCGTTCTGAACGGCCAGGCCGGATCATTGATCGCGCTGCTGCATGCGGTGCTAGTTACTGGCTATGGCAGCGGACAGACCGCAAAGCCGCCTGCTGGCTGGAGCCGGCCTTACTCCAATGGAGACGTTCACGTATATCGAAACAGTCCCGTTAGCGGGTCCGGCTCGTATCTGCGTGTACGCGACGATGCTTCGGCGCCCATGCTTGGTACCGGTCGGTTGGCACAGGCGCTCGCGTACAGCTCAATGAGCGATATCGATAGCGGTCAAGACTGCACGCCCAGTCCTGAACTGCAATCACAAGGCTCGCTCATCGCCAAGTCTCCTCTGCAGACCGCCGCGTCGCGGCCGTGGCTGATGATCGCAACCGAGATCGGCTTCTATCTGTTCACGTCGTGGCACAACTATCCGAATGGCATGGGGGCGTACTACTACGGAGACATTCTGAGCAACATGCTAGGTGACGTCTATTCATTTGCTGTGTTTGGCTCTGCGGCATTGTCTGGATTTTCGGGAGCCTGGAGCGATCCAGTTTGCTCACTGTTCTACACGACTGCTCTCAACACTCCCCTGGTGAACGCGCCAAACCTTGGTATCGCGTCAACGGGTGGGTACGTTATGCGTGGCTACAGCGGCGGAAACAACGCCCCTGGCCGGATTGAGACGACCGGGTATCCAGCAGTAGGCGGTAATAGCAGCAGAATGAGCTATGGATCAGGGGCTTTCATGGTGGGGCCGGACCCCTCGCACGGGGGCTACAACTACATAGAAGCCGTGGTGAGAGAGGCGCCCTTCGCAATTCGCGGGAAATTGCCCGGCGTGATCGCACCGCTGCACGCCCGGCCACACGCCGCAGGCTCAGTGGTTCCCTTCGTTGATGGGATAGGCTTGGGTCAGTGGCTGGTCGTCAACTACAACGTTGCCGAACCAGATACTGCTGCTCGCGACGGTCAGGTCCTCTTCCGCACGGATGTGGCCTGGAAATGATCTACGGAAAGTTCTATCGAACCTGGGGCCCTCTAGGCGGCGATGGCTACCTCGGGGGGAATCCCCCTGTTGGGGATGATGACGGGCGATCGAAGATCATGAACGTTCCGAGGCGCGTTCGGGTACAGGTGTTCGCCATGTACGATGCAGTGCATTTTGTCTATCTGGGTTCCGTCCTAAGCGGCCACGACGGGACCTGGCGACTGGAGGGCATTGACCGGAGCCTACGGTACCGGGTGATTGGTACGGACTTGGCTGGCACTGTCAATTCGGCCATTCAAGACTGGATCACGCCGGCAAAGATGGAGCGCTGATGGTGGCGTCGGGAGGATTCGTCGGGGTCAACCTCGGGCCGAAGTTCCAGGGCAGCGGTGGTTTTGTGCCGCTCAACTTGGGAGTCGAATGGGACGAAAATCCCGTTGAGCCCGTGATTCGAGGTCTCTCTGCAGCGGCAAGCTTGCAATGGGGCCGGGCGCCGCTCACGCGCCTGCATGTTGCTATCGGCTGGGGCGCGGCCCCCGCCTTGCGGACCGAGCGCCTCGTTCCGTGGGGCGGAACTAACCGAATTGATCAACAGGGTGGCTTGGCATGGGGCATCGCGCCGCACCTGCTTGGAGAGCTTGCCCTGCGATGGGGCAAGAGTGAGGGTGTCGCAGCAGGCAGAAGTCTATCTTGGCGGAGTTTGCCTCGCGTGGCCCAGTCGCTGTCTGTGGATTGGTACTCGTTGCTTCGCGTGCTTGGATCGAGCACCGATGTCTCGTGGGACCTAGGCCCAGCTACGCACGTGGAAACAAGGATCGTGTGGCGAGGCGAGCCGGGCAGGGTGGTTGGATCTTGGGCGAGCCATTGGCGGAGTCCTACGCAGGCGAGACGTATGGCTCGCCTCCCATGGGGTAGGGCTCGGCCGCTGCCCTGGCTCGTCCGGCCACCCGTCAAGCCAGATCCTGACCCCGACCCTGAGCCGGAGTTTCCCCCGGGGCACTCAGTCCCCCTCAACTTGGGCTGCGCGCTGATCGGTGTACCTGGTCTGGCCCCTCTCAATCTCGGAACCTCGGCGTGCTACGTGGTGCGCCCTCAACGCAGGACTTACGTCGTGATCAACACGGTTTCCTTCGTGCGACTTCCCGATCGCACGCCCATCGAGGTGACGCGCATCTCGCTCAGCGCCAGTCGCGGTTCCTGGGGCTGGACGTTCGATGTCGAGCTGGCAGGGCCGGCGCAGTTGTCGTTGCTGAAGCCGACCGCTGCCGGACCCCGCCAGTTTGAGGTTGTGCTCAATGGCTACGTCTGGACCGGCATCATTGAGAGCTTCCAGCAGCAGAGAGAGTTTGCTGGCGGCGGTGTCACCCTGAGCGGGCGATCCCGCACCGCACTACTGGCGGCGCCGTATGCGCCCGCCCGGGTGAAGGCGACGACTGAAGACCGGAGCATGGCGCAGTTGGTGGCCGAAGAAGTGTCAGACACAGGGTTCACGACCGACTACGACACTGTCGATTGGAACGTGCCGGCTGGCGCGTGGTTCTACGACGCCAGTACGCCCTTGGACGCGATCAGTACCTTGGCCGAGGCCAGTGGCGGCGTTGTCCAGTCGGACCCCGCCGACCTTAGCCTGCGTGTGCGGGCCGCGTATCCGGTAAGCCCCTGGCTGTGGCGCGACACCCAGCCCGACCATGTGCTGCAGGAGGACGTTGTCCTGACCGAAAGTCTCCAGATGCGCAGCGCGCCGCTCTATGACGCGGTGGTGGTTACGGGAGAGCTTGCGGGGAAGGGTGTCACGTGCAAAGTGCGGCGTGCAGGAGAGGCCGGTCAGCTGTTCGCCCAGCAGGTCAGTAGCCCGCTGATCACCGTCGCTGCTGCCGGCGCGGAGCGCGGCCGAAACATCCTGAGCGACCGTGGCGAGCAGGCGAGTGTGGATCTGACTGTGCCGCTGTTTGCCAAGCCGCTGAAGGCTGGCGAGGTCGGTGTGATCCTGCCGCTCGATCTGGTCGAGGTCGTCACGTCGGAAGGCACGTGGCACGGCCAGTGCGAGTCCCTGCGGATCGAGGTAGCGGTTGAGCAGCAGGCCACCGTGATCGAGCAAACCGCCACTTTGGAGAGGCACTACACCGATGCGGACTGACCTGTGGGATCAATTCGGCGACCTAGTCGGCGGCAGCCCGAGGCTACTGGCCACCGTGACCGCGCACAACGCCGATGGAACCAGCACCCTCACCACTTATGACGGCGTGCAGATGAGAGCGTTTGGTCAGCTGCAGCTGGCGATCCCCTATAACGCGTGGGTGCGAGGCGGCCGCCTCTTGGAGGCCGCTCCGAACCTGCCGCTGATTGAACTGACTGTCTAGCAAAAACAGGGCGCTGCCCTGGTGCCGGCAAGCACCAGGACAGCGCCGCAACACAGGTGAACTCAGCACCTGGCATTGGCCGTGTCCCTGTCGCCCTCGCGAGAGCGCGGGGATTGTCGGTCGCCCCTATCGCAAATGCTGAGAACCCGATGACCAAACCGATGATCTCCTGGCCAGGCGGCAAGCGCCGCCTGCTGAAGCACCTCTATCCCCATTTTCCCGAGCACGACTGTTACGTCGAAGCGTTTGCCGGTGGCGCCGCCTCCCTTTTGATGCGACCGTTTCCAGCGCAAACGGAAGTGCTCAACGACATCAACGGTGAGCTGGTTTCGCTGTATCGATGTGTGCGTCACCATCTTGACGAGTTCGTACGTATGTTCCGGTGGTCGCTGGTATCGCGCCAGATGTTCGAATGGGCGCAGATGGAGCGACCGGAGACCCTGACGGATATCCAGCGGGCAGCCCGGTTCTACTACCTGCAGAAGCTGGCCTTCGGTGGAAAGGTGCAGGGCCAGACGTTCGGAGTCGTGACGACGGGCGGTCCAAGGTTGAATCTGCTACGCATCGAGGAAGAACTGAGCGCCGTCCACCTGCGCCTGGCCAACACCATCATCGAGTGCCTGCCGTGGCAGGACTGCGTGCGGCGGTATGACCGGCCCGGCACGTTGTTCTATCTGGACCCGCCGTATTGGGAGACCGAGGGCTACGGCGTCGATTTCCCTTTCAGCGAGTACGAGGCGATGGCAGACCTAATGCGTGATGCTGCTGGTCGGTTCGTCGTGTCGATCAACGACCATCCGCAGATACGTGAGGTTTTCGCCGGGTTCGACCTAGTACCGCTGCAGCTTGACTACACCATCGGCGGCGGGCAGGGCCGGGGGCGCAAGTTCGGCGAGCTGATCATCAAGAGCTGGGATGATCGGCAGGCGAGCTTGATCTAGGGACGAGTGACGGTGGAGATCGGTGTTCGCCGGTACATGAATTTTCCTAATAGGACAGCCCCTCGACGCTAAAGGCATGTTCTCGCGCGTAAGTTATTCCGCGACCAATCAATTTGTAGTGCCAACCACCTGGGTGTTTGAGCATTTGGGACGCCCATGACTCACCACATAAGTCAGTTAATGCTTGGTCGATGTCAGATCGCGGGGTCGGGTAGCCGATCTGCTGAAGCACTAATGCAATGTCCCCTATCGATTGGTACTCGTCGTCCTTGAAGCGGAGTGCTCGAATGCAAAGGCTATGAAGTGGGGTGGGATCAAAAGCGCCAGGCGCGGTAGCTGACGCGAGCTTCGGACGTGGCGGGGCTGGGGGCAGGCGTGTCTCAGGCTTAGTTTGCGGAATGATGGCGGCAGGAGGTTCCTCCGCTTTGGTCGCCCCCTTGTGATGGCCGACGATGAGTCCGAACACGGTCCCGAGAACCAGTGCGATGCAAATAATCGCGTATGTCTCCCAGATGCGGATTTCCCACACCCTGGTCAAAAATGCTTGGGCAGGGGGGCTGATTGCTGCCACTAGGGAGGCAATGATCGTCGCTCCCGCGCCGCCCAGCGCCGCCACAAGAACTTCCCTGCCGATACCTTGTCTTGATCCTGTCATGACGCCACCTTGTGATACCCAATGATCGACCACCGTGCGGACCGATTTTACGGGCGCATTGTATGCGTCTAGGAGGATGCCATGTGCTACTCAGCCCAGATTGAAGCCGCCTATCAGAAGTTGGTCCGCATGACCGGCGCCGCCGTGTCGCTGCAGGAGTTCGCCGCGCTCTACGCGCATGACCCGGGCAAGAAGCGGCCCAAGACCCCAAAGGCGATGGATGATGCGTTCCGCGCCGGCACCAGCCCGGCAGAGCGGGCAGTATGGGCGGAAATCCAGCAGTGGAACCAGGCCGAGGGCGCCATCCTTGAGCAGGAGCTTTTCGCCAACCGGAAGCGCCTGGCCGATGCGGAGCGATCGCTGCAGGCCAAGGAGACGAAGAAGGCCCGGGAAGACGTGCGCATCGCCGGCAACAAGATCGAGCGTGCCGTGGTCAAGCTGGGCGACCTGAAGAGGTCCGAAGGCAAGGACCGAGACAGTCGGATCTTCCCAGGCGTCTACGCGCCGGTAATCGTCTCCGAGGGCGGCAAGCTGACGATCAAGCCGATGCGCTATCAGTGCCGCCTGGCTGGGAAGCCGGCCAACTACGACCAGCGCTTCCCCGGCACCTACAATGCCCGCCGCGACAGCCTGGAGAAGTTCTGGGCGCCGGCCTTTGGCCACACCCACGGGTTGATGGTGGTCGACACCTTCTACGAGAACGTGGAGGGCCCGGACGGCAAGAACCAGGTCGTGCAGTTCACCCCGCGCACGGGCGAGCCGATGCTGGTGGCCTGCCTGTGGTCGCACTGGGTGGACCCGACTGGTAAGGAGCCGGATCTACTGTCGTTCGCGGCCATCACCGACGACCCGGAACCTGAGGTGGCCGCCGCCGGCCACGACCGGACCATCATCAACATCAAGCGCGAGCACGTCGACGCCTGGCTGAACCCGGATCCCGCCGACCTGGCCGCGCTGTACCGGATCTTTGACGACAAGCGGCACCCGTTCTATGAGCATCGGCTGGCGGCTTAGTGATCGTTGCTTTCCTGCCCAATCTGCTCGGTTAGAACTGTCAGGGATTGCTGGAACGCTGCCACGAAGAGCGGGCCGCCATCGTCCGCGTGGGTACGTGCAATCGACGGGAGCAGCCTTGTCCATGTGTCGAGCAGGGCGTCTGGATCCTGATGGGTCAGAAATGAAACGCGTAGGGCGTACTCCATCGCCTTGAGGTAGCCTCGATGCATCTCAAGTCCGGCCTCGCAGGCATGAAGGCGGTCCAGGATTTCGGTGATCTCGGCGGTCATGGCGGGCTCGACAGGTCTTGGTAGGAAAGCGATAGTTGGCGGACGCCAAAACGAGCCCGCTATGAGCATCCTCAACGTTTTGCTCACTCGTGACCACCTCGTAGTCGCGGTGGACACCCTTGCTGAGGATGCCCGAACGGGTGCCCATTCCGCAGGTGCAAAGTTGTTGCTGATTCCCCAGCACAACCTTGTGCTGGCCACGCGCGGCTCTGCCCAGTTCTTCCTCCGCATCTACGAATTGGCCTTGCAGGCCAGCTTCCGCGCGGACTTCACGATGGAGCAACTCTCCAGCGAACTGGGTCTAGTGATTGACCAGCTGTGGCCGAATTACGAGAACGCTGTAGCCGAGGCGGGTCTTCCCCGCGAGCAGCTAGGGACTGAGTTGATACTTGGGGGATGGTCGCCCAAGACCGGCCGGATGATGGCCACGGCGTATGCCAAGAGCGACAGCCAGCGCTTAACCGTGGTCCAGCCGATCGTGGGGCAGCTGGCATCGCCTGGCGAGCCGCTACGAGACGCCACTCCGAGCATGGTGCAGGTGGATCTGATCGCCCATGCGCGGCTGCAGGCCGGCTACCTCAATGAGCAGATGGGACGGCAGGTTGCTGGTGGGCATCTGCTGGTGGGATTCCTGCAGAAGGGCCAAGCTGTGGTCAAGGATCTCGGGCCGCTCTAAAGATTCGGGCCATTGCTGTGGAGAATCCGCGGCCCAAAGCGTTCTTCAGGCGCTCTGCGGTTGGGCGAGGGGGCTACCTAGTACGTGATCACATTCAACCAGCCGAGCGTTGCTCACTGCCTGGCGTCCGCCGCACTTTGCACAGGCGAGAAGGGTTCCACCCGGCATGGATTCGAGGGTGGGGCCCGTCGAATGGGTCACGTGCTGGCAGCTGTTGCACCGCACGCTGATGGCGATAACGCTTTGGATATTCCCCGCCTGGTCGCGCATGGGGTCGATGTTGAGGACGTAAAAGAAACCTGTGTCTGCCATAGCCGTGTACCGGGTATTCCGCGCATGCTGCATGAGCTGATGCCTTCATCTTGTGACGAAGGTCCAAATTCAGCAACGCACTAAGCTGAAGCGTTATAGATCAACCGCCTATCTCCACATCCAGTTGAGCCCGTCATTGCTACGGTCGCGCCTCATCAAGGAGGTGCGCAATGCCCATCAGGGCGGTTGTATATGCCAGCGAGGCCAGCCCGGCCATAGCAAAAGACAAGCTCGGGCAATCCGACGGTAAGTTGGATGCCATCGTGGATGATGCATGCCGATTCAATCGGGCTGCTGGGGTGACGGGCGTGCTGCTCTTTGACGGGGAGCGGTTTCTTCAGTACTTGGAAGGCCCGGAAGATGGGCTGACGGTGGCTTACTCGCGAGTGCTGGGCGCCAGGAGCCATAGCGCAATGGTCGAATTGCAGCGGGGCAGGGCGGGCCAGCGGCGTTTGCCGTTCTGGCCGATGCGCTGGCTCCCGGTAGAGCCGGATGAGCTACGAACCCTCGCTCACGCTGACTGGACGGGGTTCAAACAGCGCGGGAGGGCAGAGGCCGTCAACGCTACTGCTGTTGACCTGCTCAAGGAGCTGGTTGGGCGATACGCAATGGCGGCCTGATCGCGCGGTATCGCCTCAGGCGCGTTCTGGCAGCTCCGCCTCGAGGTCAGAGGCGGAGCTGCAGGAAGTCTGCGAACCTGGCCATGCTGATCGCCTGGCGATTTGGACACATAGGGCAGGCGAGAATTGCGCCCCCATCGAGGTCGATGAGGCCTTCATTGGGCCGGGCGGTGAAGTGACACGAGCACTCCAGGCAGCGGCACACCACCTGGGTGACTTGCAGCAGCCGTCCTGCCTCGTCTTCTTGGCCGAAGACATCGCTGAGGAGGAACAAACCTGTATCGGCCATGCTCGAACTCCTAGCGTTCGTTCTTTTCTGGAGCCAAAGTCTACAGCTTCGAAAATGGCCGTGGTTTTGCGATTCCGGTCGGCTGAAGTGGCCCGGCCTTTAGCGCAGATCCGGAACGGTTAAGCCGGTGAACGGCGCCTTGTCGCAGCCTTTGCGACCGCCGGCCGTATCCTTCCGGCCATGCTTCCCTCGCACGGCTACCAAGGCTTCCGCTCAGCACCACCACCCTCTGGCTGGGTCCAGATGGGGGACGGCTGGGTGCTGTGGTGGAGCGGCCGGCAGATCGCCCAGGTGTCGCCATCGAAGGATGGCGGCGCGCGCGTGCACATGGACGTCAGGAAGATGTGGCAGACCAAGGACGTAAGGGCGGCCAGCATCCAGCAGGGCAAGCGCTACGCCGAGCGGTGGTGCGCGACCAGGCTCTACCCCGAGTTGAGACTGCGGCAAGCGGTCGCCAGGCTGGTGGACAGCACGCCGACCGGGCTGCCGCCGCCGATGCCCGGATTGCCCCCAACCCCTGAGCAGCTGCAGCAGGCCCGCCGCTTGGCTGAGGCCGGGACGACGGAGCTGGAACGGGTCAAGGAAGCGCTGGAGTCGCGCAAGCCCCTGGCAGTGACCAAGCCCCGGGCGAAGGGCCCTATGGAGGCGTGGTTGGGGGCAGGGCTGCAGCAGCTGCGTCGGGGCCGAATGGGGGGCGATCCTTAGGTAAAGTGCCGCGCACATCCCTCTGGGGGGCGCCGCTGGCAGGCGGTAAGGAGTCATCGTCGGCGCACCATTTGCGCGCTGCTTGCTGGGCAAGCATAATCATGCTTCCCGGCAAGCAAGGATGTTCCATGAACGACATTGCATCTAAAGGTGGAGTGGCTCGATCGACGAAGCTATCCAAGGAGGAGAGATCGGAAATCGCCAGAATGGGAGCTATGGCGAGATGGGAAAAGGAAGGTAAGGATATGCCCATGGTCGCGACCTACGGAGCGTTCGACCGTCCTCTCGTGATTGGTGAGATCCAAATTCCTTGCTACGTTCTGGCGGATGGGACCAGAGTTTTGGCTCAGCGAGGACTGCAAAGCGGCCTCGGTATGTCCGAGGGCGGTGGCAAAAGCGGCGCGCGCAAAATTGTCGAATTGATGAATCGATTGCACGAAAAAGGCATTGATATCAGAGGTTTGGTCGCGCGCGCAAATTCCCCAATCCGCTTCATTCCACCTCATGGTGGCAACGTCGCAGACGGGTATGAGGCGACAATTCTGCCTGACATCTGCGCCGTCCTAATCGATGCCGATCAACAGGGCAAACTCGACAAACGGCTTAAGCGGCTCGCTCAAAGAGCGGCTCAACTGCAGCATGGATTTGCCACAGTTGGCATCATCGCGCTCGTAGACGAAGTCACGGGCTATCAGGAGGTTCGGCAGCGCGACGCGCTCGCCAAAATCCTTGAGAAATTTGTGGCAAAGGAATTGCGGCCTTGGATCAGCACCTTCCCTGTAGATTTCTACCGCCAGATCTATCGCTTAAATGGATGGGAATTCCAAGAGGGGGCCGGTCGCCCCGGCGTAATTGGCCACTGGACTAACAACATCGTTTACAAGCGGCTAGCACCTGGTGTTTGGCATGAGCTCAACCGTCTTACCGAGCGGAATGAGAAAGGCAAGTTGAAATCGAAGCTGTTTCAGAGGCTCACTGATGACATTGGTCACCCGAAGCTCAGAGAACACTTGGCAGCGGTCATCATGCTCATGAAGTATTCGCCTGACTGGCAGACGTTTATGCAGCGCATGGATATAGAGTTCACTCAGTACGGTGAGACGAAGATGCTGCCCTTCCCTGAAGGCGCCGGCAGTCTAGGCTAAGCGCTATACCGGCGCCGGGCTAGGTGGCGCCCTCGGTGTCAGTTCCTATAAATTATTGATTCAATTGCATTTGGTTAGGATTGCAAATCCGTTTACAGCGGTTCGATTCCGCTTGAGGCCTCCAATTGAAGAGCCCTGACTCCGGTCAGGGCTTTTTCTTTGCCTGGCGTTCGGCGGTGCTACTCGAGACCCCCTGATTCCGCCTTGAAATCATCGGTCTGCCGCCCGTTTTCGGGTGGCAAGCTCGCGTTAACACGCGCCGAGTGCGTTTGCGTGAGTTTGAGCGGGGATGGCAACCACGCGACGCCGGGGTGACTGGCAGTACACGATCAAGCGGGCGGGGCTG
>DQIG01000219.1:0-380 GCA_003525885.1 Stenotrophomonas sp. | reverse complement strand
CACGATCAAGCGGGCGGGGCTGCTGCCCCAGCCGGTCTGCCTGAACTTGGTCTCCGAAGCCGAGTGGGACGAGTATGTACATCGTCCAGGGGCGCCGCTTGATCGCGGCGTGGTGCCTGAGGAGCTAGCCAGCACCAAGGCGGCGGCGAACGATCTGCGCAGCCAGATGCCTGAGCTATGACGTGGCCCTGGTGACCGGCGAGATTCCGGGGAAAGGAGCCGCCTGCAAGGTGCGTAAAGCTGGCGAGGAAGGACAGCTCTGCGCCCAGGAAGTGAGCAGCCTTCTGATCAACGTCGCCGCAGCAGGTGCTGAGCGAGGACGCAACGTTCTGAGTGATCACGGTGAGCAGGCAGCCGTGGACCAAACTGCGCCGCTCTTC
>DQIG01000340.1:4287-4444 GCA_003525885.1 Stenotrophomonas sp. | reverse complement strand
GTGCCCTTCATGAACAGCACGAGCGGGTAACGATCGACCTCGGCCTGGATTTGCTGCATTACCGCCACAACCACACTCCTTGCTTCGCCGGACAAACCGACCGTGATGGTCGGCTAGACTGCCCACGGTAGCCGCCATTGTAAGCGGATGGAACAGG
>DQIG01000340.1:0-4134 GCA_003525885.1 Stenotrophomonas sp. | reverse complement strand
TTGTAAGCGGATGGAACAGGCTGCCGCCGTCCCCTGGCCACGAACCTGTCCATGCCCGTCGAATTGCCTGCCCTGCCCTACCTCTCCGGCTCCCTGCAGCCCCACCTGTCCGCGCAGACCGTGGAGCTGCATCACGGTCGCCACCATCGCGCCTATATCGACGCGGTCAACGCCGGCACCCTCGGTACCGAGTGGGAGGAAGCGTCACTGGAAGAGATCGTGCGCCATGCCCAGGGCTCGCTGTTCGATGCGGCCGCCCAGGCCTGGAACCACAGCTTCTACTGGCAGTGCCTGCGCCCGCGCGGCGGCGGCGAACCGCAAGGCCGGCTGGGCGAGCTAGTCAAGCGCCAGTTCGGTGACGCGCAGCGCCTGCGCGAGGAGTTCAACCGCACTGCGCTGGGCCTGTTCGGCTCGGGCTGGGTGTGGCTGGTGCAGCACCCCGGCGGCCAGCTGGGCCTGCAGGCCACCCGCAACGCCGGCACGCCACTGACCGGCGAAAGCACCCCGCTGCTGTGCTGCGACGTGTGGGAGCACGCTTACTACACCGACTACCAGAATGACCGCGCGCGTTACCTGGACGCGTTCTGGCAGATGGTCAACTGGGAATTCGCCGAGAGCCAGCTGCGCTGAGGCAGGGGCCCGACCGCGGGTCGTGCCGGCCGCTGGGCGGCATCCCACTGGGCGTACAAGGATGCCGGGGTTGCCGGCCAGCGGCCGGCACTACCGGGAAACAGAACGGAACTTCACGCGTTCTCGTGTGCGGCCACCGCGTCCATCACCCGCGCCGAATACACCAGCGCGGCGCCCGCGTTGAGCGACACCGCCACGCCCAGTGCTTCGGCGATTTCCTCGCGGCTGGCGCCATGCTTCAGCGCGGCGTCCACGTGCACGGTGATGCAGCCGTCGCAGCGGGTCGTGACCGCCACCGCCAACGCGATCAGCTCGCGGGTCTTGGCATCCAGGTGGTTGGTCTGGGCACCGGCATTGGACAGGGTGGCGTAACCCTTGACCGTGTCCGGCGAAAGCTTGCCGATCTCGCCGATGCGGCCCTTCAGTTCCTTGCGGTAGGCATTCCAGTCGAGCATGGTCGTGACTCCTGTGAAAGGAGCCCCACGCTACCACCGGGACTGTTGCGCCGATGCCTGCACCGGCGCGCCACACCGTTGCAGGCACACAGGGTTGTGCCGGACATCGGCCGGCACGCCCCGGCTCAGCGGTTGCGCAGCGCGTGTATCGCCGGCGCCACCTGGGCCTGGCGGCCCAGCTCCAGGCCAACCTGGTCCAGCGCATCGGCCAGCGCATCGGCCTCATCATCGCGCAGGGTGGCATGGCCGACCTTGCGGCCCTCACGCGGCAATTTGCCGTAGTCGTGCCAGTGGCCGCTGGCCTGGGCCAGCACCGGCAACGGGTCGGGCATCTCGCCCAGCCAGTTCAGCATGCAGGCATGGCCGAGCATGCGGGTGCTGCCCAGCGGCAGTCCCAGCACGGCGCGCAGGTGGTTCTCGAACTGCGAGGTCTCGCTGCCTTCTATGGTCCAGTGGCCGGAGTTGTGCACGCGCGGCGCCATCTCGTTGGCCAACAGCTCGCCATCGCGGCAGAACAGCTCCAGCGCGAACACGCCGACGTACTGCAGGTGCTCGGCAACACGGCGCGCATAGCCGATGGCCGCCTGCTGCTCGGCGTCGGACAACACGGCCGGTGCCACGCTGGCCGACAGCACGCCGTCGACATGCCAGTTGCCGGTGATCGGCCAGGCGTCGAAGCTGCCATCGCGGCCACGCACCGCAACCACGCTGACTTCGCGCTGGAAGGCGACGAAGCCTTCCAGGATCAGTCCGGTGCGCTCGACCTGCGCACCCAGCGCATCCCAGGCGGCATCGATATCGGCCTCGCTGCGCAGGCGGAACTGGCCCTTGCCGTCATAGCCGAGACGGCGGGTCTTGAGGATGCACGGCAGGCCGAATTCGGCGGCCTTCGCCGCCAGCTCGTCACGATTGCGGATGTCGGCGAAGGCCGGCAACGGAATGCCCAGCTGCTGGAACAGGGTCTTCTCGCTCAACCGGTCCTGGGCCACGGCCAGTGCGGCCGGCGGCGGATAGACCGGCACGCGGTCGGCCAGGAACTGCGCACTGTCGGCCGGCACGTTCTCGAAATCGAAGGTGACCACATCGACCTTGGCGGCGAAGTCCGCCAGCGCCTGGCGGTCATCGAAGGCACCGACGGTGAGCGGCGCCAGCGGGCCGCTGCAGGCGTCGGCAGCCGGGTCATACAGCTCGAAGCGCAGTCCCAGCGGCGCACCGGCCAGTACCATCATGCGGGCGAGCTGGCCGCCGCCCAGGATGCCGACGGTCAGGCTCATTGGCGCGGATCGTCGTGGGCCATCACGTCTTCGGTCTGGCGTGCACGGAAGGCGTCGAGCGCCTGGCCGATCGCCGGCTGGTCGCTGGCCAGCATGGCGGCAGCGAACAGTGCCGCATTGGACGCACCCGCATTGCCGATGGCGAAGGTGGCGACCGGGATGCCGGCCGGCATCTGCACGATCGACAGCAGCGAATCCATGCCGTTGAGGGCCTTGGACTGCACCGGCACGCCCAGCACCGGCACGGCGGTCTTGGCGGCGATCATGCCCGGCAGGTGCGCAGCCCCGCCGGCACCGGCGATGATCGCGCGCAGGCCACGCGGGCCCGCCTGCTCGGCGTAACTGAACAACACATCCGGCGTCCGATGCGCGGACACCACCTTCACTTCGAACGGAACACCCAGGGCTTCAAGCTTCTGGGCGGCGTGCTGCATGGTTTCCCAGTCGGAACGGGAACCCATGACGATGCCGACAAGCGGCGCGATCGGGTTGGGGGTCATTGGCCGTCACCTGCCTTAAAGACGTATTCTAGCCATCTTCCACGCAAGACGAAGAACCATGGATCGCAAGCTGCTCGACCTGCTGGTGTCGCCGGACACCCGCCAGCCCCTGTCCCTGCTGGATGGCAAGGGCCTGGAAGCCCTCAACAAGGCCATTTCCGCCGGCGCGGTGAACAAGGCCGATGGCAACCCGCTGGCGCAGCCGCTGCGCGAAGCGCTGGTCACCCGTGACCGCAAGCAGGTGTTCCGCGTTGACGATGGCATCCCGGTGCTGTTGGCCGAGGAAGCCATCCCGACCGCCCAGATCGCCGACTTCCCGGCCGCATGAGCACGCTGCCGACGCCGGATGCGGCCCTGGTCGCCGCCGATGTCGCGCGTGCGCTGGCCGAGGACCTGGGCAGCGGCGACGTCACCGCGGCGCTGTTGCCCGACCTGGCCGATAGCGCCTACCTGCTGTGCAAGCAGGACGGGGTGATCGCCGGGCGCCCGTGGTTCGACGCCACCCACCGCGCGCTCGACCCGGAGGTGCGCATCGAATGGCGTGTCTCCGAAGGCGATGCCGTCACTGCCGGCACCGTGCTGGCCCTGCTGCACGGGCGCAGCCGCAGCCTGGTCAGTGCCGAGCGCACCTCGCTGAACTTCCTGCAGACGCTGTCCGGTACGGCAACCACCACTGCCCGCTACGTGGCGGCGGTGGCCGGTACCGGCACGCGCATCCTCGACACCCGCAAGACCCTGCCCGGCCTGCGCCTGGCGCAGAAGTACGCGGTGCGCTGCGGCGGTGGCGAGAACCACCGCTTCGGCCTGTACGACACGGTGATGCTGAAGGAGAACCACATCCGCGCCGCCGGTTCGCTGGCCGCGGCGGTGACCGCCGCACGCCGTCAGTGGCCCGCGCTGCCGCTGGTGGTCGAGGTCGAGGACCTGGTGCAGCTGCGCCAGGCGCTCGAAGCCGGTTGCGAGCGCATCCTGCTGGATGATTTCAGTCCCGACATGCGCCGCGAGGCGGTGCGCATCACCGCCGGCCGCATTCCGCTGGAAGTCTCCGGCAGCGTCGGCCTGGGTGGCCTGCGCTCGATCGCCGAGGATGGCGTCGACTGCATCTCCATCGGCGGCCTGACCAAGCATGTGCAGGCGATCGATCTTTCGTTGAAGCTGGGCCCGCCGCCAGGTTGAGGCCTACGGGACCTTGTAGAGCCGAGCCTACGCTCGGCTGCCTCTCGATTTGCGGCGCGCCCTGCACGCGCTCCGCGCGATGAGCCGAGCATGGGCTCG
>DQIG01000111.1 GCA_003525885.1 Stenotrophomonas sp. | reverse complement strand
ACCAACACCGACGACCTGTCGCCGGCGCCGGACGCGACCACCCGCCCGGACATCCCGATGCACGCCCTGGCGATGCTGAAGAACAAGCGCGACGACGCGCCGTTCTCCCCGGAAGAAGACGGCAAGCGTGGCCCGATCCAGCAGATCCTCGACCTGAAGGACAAGGGCCACCTGGTGGCCTACGTCGGCGACGTGGTCGGCACCGGTTCCTCGCGCAAGTCGGCCACCAACAGCGTGCTGTGGTGGACCGGTGATGACATTCCGTTCATCCCGAACAAGCGCGCCGGTGGCGTCTGCCTGGGTTCGAAGATCGCCCCGATCTTCTACAACACCATGGAAGATGCCGGTGCGCTGCCGATCGAACTGGACGTGTCGAAGATGGAGCACGGCGATGTGGTCGAGCTGCGTCCGTACGAAGGCAAGGCGCTGAAGAACGGCGAAGTGATCGCTGAGTTCCAGGTCAAGTCCGACGTGCTGTTCGACGAAGTGCGTGCCGGTGGCCGCATTCCGCTGATCATCGGCCGTGGCCTGACCGGCAAGGCGCGCGAAGCGCTGGGCCTGGCCCCGACCGATCTGTTCCGCCTGCCGGTGCAGCCGGTCGACACCGGCAAGGGCTTCTCGCTGGCGCAGAAGATGGTCGGCCGCGCCTGTGGCCTGCCGGAAGGCCAGGGCATGCGCCCGGGCACCTACTGCGAACCGAAGATGACCTCGGTCGGCTCGCAGGACACCACCGGCCCGATGACCCGTGACGAGCTGAAGGACCTGGCCTGCCTGGGCTTCTCGGCCGACCTGGTGATGCAGTCGTTCTGCCACACCGCCGCTTACCCGAAGCCGGTGGACGTGAAGACCCACCACACCCTGCCGGAGTTCATCTCCACCCGTGGCGGCGTGTCGCTGCGCCCGGGCGACGGCGTGATCCACAGCTGGCTCAACCGCATGCTGCTGCCGGACACCGTCGGCACCGGCGGTGACTCGCACACCCGTTTCCCGGTGGGCATTTCGTTCCCGGCCGGTTCGGGCCTGGTCGCCTTCGCTGCTGCCACCGGCGTCATGCCGCTGGACATGCCGGAGTCGGTGCTGGTGCGCTTCAAGGGCAAGATGCAGCCGGGCGTGACCCTGCGTGACCTGGTGAACGCGATCCCGCTGTACGCGATCAAGTCGGGCCTGCTGACCGTAGCCAAGGCTGGCAAGAAGAACATCTTCTCCGGCCGCATCCTTGAAATCGAAGGCCTGCCGGAGCTGAAGGTCGAACAGGCGTTCGAACTGTCCGACGCCTCGGCCGAGCGTTCGGCGGCCGGTTGCTCGGTGCGCCTGAACAAGGAACCGATCATCGAGTACCTCACCAGCAACATCACCCTGCTGAAGTGGATGATTGCCGAGGGCTACCAGGATCCGCGTTCGCTGCAGCGTCGCATCGAGAAGATGGAAGCCTGGCTGGCCAACCCGGAGCTGCTGGAGCCGGATGCCGACGCCGAGTACGCCGCCGTCATCGAGATCGACCTGGCCGACATCCACGAGCCGATCGTGGCCTGCCCGAACGACCCGGACGACGTGAAGACCCTGTCCGAAGTGGCCGGTGCCAAGATCGACGAAGTGTTCATCGGTTCGTGCATGACCAACATCGGTCACTTCCGTGCTGCTGCGAAGCTGCTGGAAGGCAAGCGTGACCTGCCGACCCGCCTGTGGGTGGCTCCGCCGACCAAGATGGATGCCTCGGAGCTGACCAAGGAAGGCGTGTACGGCACCTTCGGTGCCACCGGTGCACGCATGGAGATGCCGGGCTGCTCGCTGTGCATGGGCAATCAGGCGCAGATCCGCGAAGGTTCCACCGCGATGTCGACCTCGACCCGCAACTTCCCGAACCGCCTGGGCCGCAACACCAACGTGTACCTGGGTTCGGCCGAACTGGCCGCGATCTGCTCGCGTCTGGGCCGCATCCCGACCAAGGAAGAGTACATGGCCGATGTGGGCGTGATCGCCGCCAGTGGCGCGGAGATCTACCGCTACATGAACTTCGACCAGATCGAGGAGTACCAGGACGTGGCCAAGACGGTCGCTGCCTGATGCGGTAACTGAAACCCCCCGGCTCGCGCCGGGGGTTTTTTGCGGGCCGACGATGCACGGTAGTGCCGGCCGCTGGCCGGCAGCCTATTGAAACGAAGAACCCCTGGTGAGAGCCGGGGGTTTTTGTTGCGGCATCGTCCTCCACGCATCGCCTGGCGTGACCGACGGGTGACAAGTGATCACGTCGCATGTTCTGCTATCGGGTTACCCGCCTGGTGCTCTTCATGCGTCCTGCCGCTGTACGCTTTCTTTCCAACGCCATTCGCCGTCGTTCACTCCGTGCGTTCGTGAATTCGATGGCCAGCGTCGCCCTGTTGTGTGTGGCCTCCGCTGCAGCAGCCTACGAAGACCCGCCGACGGTAGGCATCAGTTCAATGGCGAACCACCCGGCGTGGTTTCCGGCGGAGGTATACAAAAAGGTTCCGCCGGGCAGCAAGTCGCTGTTGCTGGAGATCCAGGTGGATGCGCAGGGCAGGTGGACGTCGACGAAAGTGATCGAGAGCAGCGGCTGGGATGCCATCGATGCGGCCTACCTCAAGGCGAGCCGACGCTGGGACTATCAGGCGGCGGTGCGTGATGGCGAACGGGTGGCGGGGGTGATGCGGTTGCCGGTGTCGTTCTGCCTGGTGGCGTGCGAGCCGGTGCCGGCGACGGCCTCTGCCGAGCAGGCGGTATCCGAACCGTAGGACGCGCCCGCGGAACTGGACCTGTCCTCACGATACGGCCTGGCCCCGATCTATCCGGGCCAGGCGTATCGGGACCGCTTGAAGGGCGAGGCGATCGTGGTGTGCTACATGGCCGCCGACGGCATGCTGGTCGATGCCGTCGTGGAGACGAGCAGCGGCTGGGCGGTGCTGGATGAGGCGGCCTTGGTGGCAGTGGCGAAATGGCGGTACAACGCTTCCCGGAAGAACGGCGTGCCGGTGCCGGGTCAGGTTCGGATTCCGGTGAGGTTCAAACAGCCGTGAAGCTCACGCGGTGGAACGTGCTCCTTGGCGACACCGTGCTTGAACGCTGCGGTCACCGCCCACTGCCTCGTCGTGTGATGGTCTGTACAGCCGAGCCTACGCTCGGCTGCAGTTCGCGCGATGCGCGATGAGTCGAGCGTGGCTCGACTCTACAACGGTCCCATCAACTGCGGGCGAGGGCCAGCAGCCGTTCTGCAATCCGTTCCAGCGGCACCTGTTCCTCGGCGGCGCCAAGCTTGAACGCGGCACCCGGCATGCCCCAGACCACACTGGTGGCCTCGTCCTGCACCAGCGTCGGAGCGCCGGCCTGGCGCATTTCCAGCAGGCCGCGTGCGCCGTCGTCGCCCATGCCGGTGAGGATGGCGCCGATGGCGTTGCCGCCGGCGTTCTGCGCGACCGAACGGAACAGCACGTCCACCGCGGGCTTGTGGCGGTTCACTGCCGGGCCGTCGTCGACGCGGCAGCGCCAGCGCGCACCGTCGCGGATGATCCGCAGGTGCTTGCCACCCGGCGGCAGGTAGGCATGGCCGGGCAGCACCGCTTCGCCGTCGCTGGCCTCGCGCACGGCCATCGCCGAGTGGCGGTCCAGGCGTTCGGCGAAGGCGCTGCTGAAGCTGGCCGGCAGGTGCTGGGTCATCACCACGGCGGGCGCGTCGGCAGGCATGCCTTCCAGCACCACGCGCAGCGCTTCGGTACCGCCGGCCGATGAGCCGATCGCGATCAGCCGGTCGGTGGTACGGAACTGCGGCGCGGCGGGACGCATCGCTGGGGCGGCCTCCAGCAGGAGCTTCGGTGCGGCAGCGCGTACCAGTGGGCGCACCCGCGAGCGCGCCGCCATCTTGACCTTGGCGATGATCTCGTCGGCGTAGGCCTGCAGGCCGCGCGCCACGTCCAGCTTCGGCTTGGAGACGAAATCCACCGCGCCCAGTGCCAGTGCCTGCAGGGTAGTGTCGGCGCCACGCTCGGTCAGCGAGGAGATCATCACCACCGGCAGCGGGTGCAGGCGCATCAGGTTTTCCAGGAACGCCAGCCCATCCATGCGCGGCATTTCCACATCCAGCGTGATCACGTCCGGGGCCAGGCGCTTGATCTTCTCGCGCGCCAGCAGCGGGTCGGCGGCGGTGCCGACGACATCGATTGACGGATCGCTGGACAGGATCTCGGTGAGCATCTGGCGCACGACGGCGGAGTCGTCGACGATCAGGACCCGGCAGGGGGCGTTGCCGGTCAGGGTCATTCGAACAGCTCCACGCCGCCGGTAACCGGGGCCTTGGACAGGCGCGCACGCACCGCCGATTCGGTGGCGGCCACTTCGGCCTCATGCGCATGCGGCAGGCGCTGCACCACCACGCGACCGGTATCGGCGAAGAACCAGATCTTGCGCGGATGAATGCCGCACAGGTCCTCGGCGATGATCGGAATATGCTCGGCCTGCAGGTACTGGCGCACGAACTCGGCGTTGCGGGTGCCGACCGGATTGCTGGTGAAGCCCTTGAGCACGTTGGCGCCGCCGAACACCTTGGCTTCGATGCGCTTGCGATGCGCACCGCGCTTGAGCATGTCGTTGATCAGCAGTTCCATCGCGTAGCTGCCGTAGCGCGCGGGCGCACCATCGCCAGCGTTGCCTTCCGGCAGCAGGAAGTGGTTCATGCCGCCGATCTTCAGCACCGGATCGCGCAGGCAGGCGGCCACGCAGGAACCCAGCGTGGTGGTCAGCGCGGTGGTGTCATCGACCACCAGGTACTGGGTGGGCAGCAGTTTGGCGGCGATGGTCTGGAAACGCGCGTCCTGGTAGCGCATTACATCGTCGGTACGCAGCGAGGCGTTCATGCGCCGGCCTTTGCTGCGCGGCGGTAGAGGGTGCGACCGCAGGGCTGGATCAGGTCGGCGGCGTGCAGATAGTTTTCCGAGTGGCCGGTGTAGAGCAGGCCGTCGTCGGACAGGTGCTGCACCAGGCGGCCGAGGATGGCACGCTGGGTCGGCTTGTCGAAGTAGATCATCACGTTGCGGCAGAACAACGCATCGAACGGGCCGCCGACGTCGTAGCGCGGGGCGAGCAGGTTCAACGGGCGGAATTCGATCAGCTCGCGCAGCGCTGGCAGCACCCGGCACTGGCCTTCGTTGGGGCCGCTGCCGCGTTGGAAGTAGCGGCGGCGCAGGTCCGGATCGAGGCTGGTGACGCGATCGATGTTGTAGACGCCACGCCCGGCGGTGGCCAGTACCTGGGTGTCGACGTCGGTGGCGATGATGCGTACCGGTGGCTTCAGGGTGCCGAAGGCCTCGCAGGCGGTGATCGCCATCGAGTACGGTTCTTCGCCGGTGGACGCCGCGCACGACCACAGCAGCAACGGCGTGCGGCTGGAGCGCTGCTGCAGCTCCTCGCGCAGCTTGTCGAAGTGGTGCGGTTCGCGGAAGAACGAGGTCAGGTTGGTGGTCAGCGCGTTGGTGAACGCCTGCCACTCGTCGCCGTCCTCCTGTTCCAGGTGGTCCAGGTACTGCTGGAAGCTGCGCATGCCCAGCGTGCGCAGGCGGCGCGACAGGCGGCCATACACCATGTCGCGCTTGGCCGGCGCGAGGGCGATGCCCACGCGCTGGTAGATCAGGTCGCAGACGCGGCGGAAATCACGGTCGGCGAACTCGAATTCGCGTGGGCCGGTGACGATGGGGGTTGGACTTTGCACGGGGGACGTGTCCATCGGCAGAGGCGGTGGCCGTAGCCACCGCGGGTGGGTCTCAGAATTCCTGCCAGTCGCTGTCGCTGGCGGCGAAGGTGCTGGCATTGCTGCTACGGCGTGCCGGTATCCGTGCCGGTGCGGGCGTGTGGCTTGGCAGCGGGCGTGCCACGGCGGCGACGCGGACCGGCTCGACATGCGCGGCGACGGCCTGCATCGCGGCCGAGACTTGGTTGTCGAGGCGGAAGATCGCCACGGCGTCGGCCAGCTGGCCGGCCTGGTCTTCCATCGCACGCGCGGCGGCAGTGGCTTCCTCCACCAGCGCGGCATTCTGCTGGGTGGTTTCGTCCATCTGGACCACGGTCTGGTTGACCTGCTCGATGCCGGCCGATTGTTCCTGCGAGGCGGCGGAGA
>DQIG01000006.1:5147-5415 GCA_003525885.1 Stenotrophomonas sp. | reverse complement strand
CCAGCGGCCGGCACTACCCTCGGTCACCCGAACTCGAAGCCCATCTCCGGCAAGGCCGGGCCGACGAAGTCGCCCTGCACGTAATCCACGCCGGCACTGAACAGCAGCGTCATTGAGTTGGCATCGCTGACGAACTCGGCAATGGTGCGGATGCCGGCTTCCTGTGCGCGCGCGGTGATCTGGCTGATGCGGTCGATGTTCTCGCGGGTCGCCGCCAGGTCGCTGGTGAAGCCCCGGTCCAGCTTGAGGAACTGGGGCTGGAAGTGGG
>DQIG01000006.1:0-5000 GCA_003525885.1 Stenotrophomonas sp. | reverse complement strand
AGGAACTGGGGCTGGAAGTGGGCCAGCAACTGGAACGAATCCAGCCCCGAACCGAACTGCTCCAGGCCGATGCGGCAGCCCAGCGGTGCCACTTCGGCAAGGAACTGCTGCGCACTGCGCAGGTGGGTGAACACCTTCGCTTCCGGCGCATGCAGCCACAGCCGTTCACCGGGCACGCCCTGCGCCTGCAGTTCGCGGCGCAGCGTGGCGATCATCTGTGGGTCGTCGAACGATTCCGGCGTCACCTTCACCAGCACCTGGGTGGCGTTGCCTTCGCGTGCGCGCTGGCCGAGCACCGCGATGGCCCGTGAGACCACCCAGCGGTTGATGTCGGCCAGCAGGCCGTGTTCCTCGGCGATGCCCAGGAACGCGGTCGGGCTCAGCAGCTCGCCATTGTTCTCCAGGCGCAGGTAGGCCTCGTAAAGCTCCAGTGGCTCGCCCTGCAGGTTCAATACCGGCTGGTAGTGCAGCTGGAAGCCGTCGCCGGCCAGCGCCTCGCGGATGCGGGCAACCCAGCGCTGCACCCGTTCTTCCTCGACGCGGTCGGCGGCGGCCGGGTCGAAGATGCGGCAGGTATTGCCCAGCTCGGCGGCGGCCTGTGTGCATTCGCTGGCGCGCGCCAGCACCTGGCCGATGCTGGCGATCTTCTCGCCGACCTGCACGCCACCGATGCTGACCGTCACCGTGGCCGAGCGTGCGCCGATGCTGAAGACATGTGCGGCGTAGGCTTCGCGGATGTGCTCGGCCAGCGCCACGGTCTGCGCGTAGGGCCCGGCCTGCAGCACGGCGAAATTGTGTTCGCCGAAGCGGGCCAGCTGCGCGTCCTCGCCGACCACCTCGGCCAGCAGGGCGGCGAGGGCGCCGATCAGGATGTCGGCCGAGGCCAGGCCGATATCCGGCAGCAGGCGCGCGTAGTGGTCCGGCTCGATCAGCAGCAGGCCGAACTGGCCCTCGCTGCGCCCGGCCTGGGCCACCGCGCTTTCCAGCTGCAGCATGAAGGTCGGGCGATTGAGCAGGCCGGTGACCTGGTCGCGCTGGCGCAGGTCCTCGACCTCGCGCGCCAGCTCGGGGTCGAACTCCATGCGGCGGCGGAGCACCACCTGCAGGCAGGACTCGCCTTCGTAGGTGGCCGCAGCAAATTCCATCGTCGCCGGGAACGCACTGCCGTCCTCGTGGCGCGCGTCGAGCTGGTACTGCGGCGGCGGCGCTTCGCCACGGCTGAGGCCCTTCAGCAGTTGCTTGAAGCCCTCCACGTGCTGGGCGGCGACCATGTCCAGCAGCGAAATGCCTTCGATGTCGTCGAAATGCTCGTAGCCGAACATCTCCAGGTAGGCGTCGTTGGCGCGGATGTGCATGCCCTCATGCACGTAGGCGATGGGGTCGCGCGAGGAGGCGATCAGCGCGTCGCAGCGGCGCTCGGTCTCGCGCATCTGCGCTTCGATGCGGCGCAGGCCGCGGCGCGCCTGCAGGTCCACCCACTGGTCCCGGACCACGGCGAGCAGGTGCTCGGGGCGCTGGCGCAGGGCGAGGGCGCGGATGCCATGGCTGCTGGCCTGCACCAGTTCGTCCTCGTCGATGCGCTCGGCCAGCAGCACCAGCGGGATGTCCTTGCCGCTGGCGGCGATGTGCTGGGCCGCCAGCTGCAGCGGAATGCCCTGCGAAGGCGAGGCCAGTACCAGGTCGATGGCCTGGCTGGTCAGCACCTGGGCGAGCTCGGCCGCGTCCTGCGGGCGCCACGGGCGTACCGCGATGCCGCTGTTGCGCAGGGTGCTGACGATGGCTTCGGCATTCTCGCCGCTGTCATCGACGATCAACAGGCGGATGGTGATGTCGTTCGCGTTCTGCATGCACTGCTCCCCAATCTGCGAATCTAGATACACGATGCGCGGCGAACCGTCCATGCGCGCACCCCTTGCGCGCATCGAACGGCGAAGTGGTTCACACCACGCCGCCCGCTGCGTGGCCGCTGGCCCAGGCCCATTGGAAGTTGTAGCCGCCCAGCCAGCCGGTCACATCCAGCACCTCGCCGACGAAATGCAGGCCGGGCACGCGCTTGGATTCCATGGTCGAGGACGACACTTCTGCGGTATCGACGCCGCCCAGGGTGACCTCGGCGGTCCGGTAGCCCTCGGTGCCACTGGCGACCAGCGGGAACGCGCCCAGCAGCTGCGCGGCCTGGCGCAGCACCGGCTCGTCCAGCTGGCGCACGGGGCGGTCGGGCAGCCAGTGCTCGCACAGGCGCTGCGCCAGCCGCTTCGGCAGTACCTCCCCCAGCACGGTGCGCAGCTCGGCGGCAGGTCGGTCGCGCTTCATCTGGCGCAGCCACTCGCCGGCATCCTGGCCGGGCAGCAGGTCCAGTTCCAGCGCATCGCCGGGCTGCCAGAACGAAGAAATCTGCAGAATGGCCGGGCCGCTTACGCCACGGTGGGTCAGCAGCATGAAGTTCTGGAAGCTCCTGCCGTTGCAGCGCGCCTCGATCGGCAGCGCCACGCCGCTGAGGTCGGCCAATCGCTCCTGGTGCTTGCCGCTGAGGGTCAGCGGCACCAGGCCGGCGCGGGTCGGCAATACCTGGTGGCCGAACTGGCGGGCCACTTCATAACCAAAGCCGGTAGCACCCATGCTGGGAATCGACAGGCCGCCGGTGGCCACCACCAGCGAGGCGCAATGGAACAGGCCCTGCGTGGTGTGGACGCGGAAGCCATCGCTGCCATGCTCGATGCGCTGCACGCTGCAGTCGGTACGGACCTGCACGCCCGCCGCCTGGCATTCGTCCACCAGCATTTTCACGATCTGCTTGGACGAGACATCGCAGAACAGCTGCCCCAGTTCCTTTTCGTGATAGGCGATGCCGTGCTTGCTCACCAGCTCGATGAAGTGCCAGGGCGTGTAGCGGGCCAGTGCCGATTTGCAGAAGTGCGGGTTGGCCGACAGGAAGTTGGCCGGCGTGGTGCCGGTATTGGTGAAGTTGCAGCGGCCACCGCCGGACATCAGGATCTTCTTGCCGACCTTGTTGGCATGGTCGATCACCTGCACCTGGCGGCCGCGCTGGCCGGCAGTGATCGCGGTCATCAGCCCGGCTGCGCCGGCACCGATGACCACAACATCGCAACGGATGGTGCTCATGCCTTGGCGCGCTTGCGCCAGTTCGGGATCACGTCGAGCTGCATCTGGTCGTTGAGCAGCTGCACTTCGCCGTCCTGGATCAGCACGCTCCAGCGCATCGCACGCTGGATCTGCTGGCCCCACTGTTCGACGAAGGCGCCGTCGAGATCGACCACCGAGAGGTTGTCGAAGCGCGCCAGGCCCTTGCCCTGCTTGCCCCACCAGATTTCCGAGGCGTTGCCGCCATAGTTGACCACCTGCACCTGGCGGCTGCGGTTGCTGGCCTTGCGGATGCGCGATTCGTCCGGATGGCCCAGGTCGATCCACTGCAGGATGTCGCCGGTGTAGTCGTGTTCCCACAGATCGGGTTCGTCATCGGTGCTCAGGCCGCGGCCGAACTCCAGGCGGTCGCCGGCGTTCAGCGCGAAGGCGAGCAGGCGCACCATCAGGCGCTCGTCGGTCTCGGACGGATGCTGGGCCAGGGTCAGGTTGTGGGTCGCGTAGTAGCCGCGATCCATGTCGCTGATCTGTAGTTCGGCCTTGCGGATGGTGGCGGTAAGAGCCATGGGGGATCCGTGGACTAAAGAGGACAATGATAGAGGTTTGCTCCGGGGGTGTCCGTGGCCGGGCTGTCTGCGCACCGTCAACGGTGGCACTCTTGCGCTCTTTCCCGTGGCCGGAGTGGACGCCATGACCTTGCCCAGCCGGCTGCAGCTGCCGCCCGGCCCCTGGGCCACCCTGCTGGATGGCCTGTGTGCACGTTTCCCGCGCATCGCGCGCGCGCAATGGCAGGATCGCTTCGCGCGCGGCCGTGTGCTGGATGCGCAGGGCAGGGCGCTCACGGCGGACATGCCCTGGCAGGTCGGGCGGGAAATCCAGTACTTCCGCGAGGTGGCCGACGAGCCGGTGATTCCCTTCGCCGAGACCATCGTCCATCTGGATGCGCACCTGCTGGTGGCCGACAAGCCGCATTTCCTGCCGGTGATCCCGACCGGGCGTTTCGTGCAGGAGACCTTGCTGGTGCGCCTGAAGAAAGAAACCGGGCTGGAGCATCTCACGCCGATCCATCGCCTGGACCGCGAGACGGCCGGCGTGATCGTGTTCTCGCACAATCCGGACAGCCGCGGAAAGTACCAGTCCATGTTCCAGCGGCGCACCATGTACAAGGTGTACGAAGCCATCGCGCCCTTGCGCGCGGAACTGCGATTGCCCGTGGTGCATCGCAGCCGTGTGGAAGAAATTCCAGGGCAATTCTTCAAGATGTACGAGGCGCCGGGCGAGCCCAATTCGGAAACGCATATCTCGCTGGCCGAGCCGCGCGGCGAGCAGGGCTTGTACCGTCTTGAACCGGTGACGGGACGGCGCCATCAGTTGCGCGTGCACATGGCGTCGCTGGGCATTCCGATCCTCAATGACTTGTTCTATCCGGATGCGGTGCCGGTCGGTGTGGCCGATGACCTCGACAAGCCGCTGAAGCTGCTGGCGCGCTCATTGTTCTTCATCGATCCGCTGGACGGCAGCGAACGTCATTTCCACAGCGAACGCACCCTGTGAGATTCCGAACAGGTTCTGAAAACGATGCCGTTACAATCGCTACCCGCAAGACCATGATCCATCCAAGAGAGAGACATAGATATGACATTTAATTTCGCACTGCATAAGAAAACCCCTCTGAAAATTCTTGCCGCCACACTGTTCGCACTCGGGGCGCAATCCGCGCTGGCCGCACCGCAGGCGCCGTTCTACGACATGGCGCAACAAGAGAAGGCCGGCCTGATCGACACCATGCGCGACCTGGTCGGCATCGAGTCGGGCAGCCAGGATCTGGAGGGGCTGGCGAAGATCGCCGCGCTGATCCGCGACCGCCTTGCCGCGTTCGGCGGCAAGGTCGAGCTGCT
>DQIG01000370.1:4282-4928 GCA_003525885.1 Stenotrophomonas sp. | reverse complement strand
CCCATTCACCCAACATTAGCGGGCGCGGCCGGATGATCCGGCCGCCATGTCCCCTCGCCCCCTCCTGCTCGCGCTGTTGCTGCTGCCCGGCCTGTGGCCCGGGCTGGCCGCCGCGCGCACCGTCTATCGCTGCGTGCAGGGCAACACCGTCAGCCTGGCCACCGCGCCGGAACCCGGCTCGCGCTGTACCGCCAGGGAGATCGACGACAACGCCGTCCAGACCCCGAACCTGTGGGGCAACATGGGCGTGTTCAGCGGCGTGTTGTACGAACGCGAACAGGACGGGGCGCTGGTCTACTCCACGCGCAACCTGCCCGGCTCGCGGGTGTTCCTGAAGTTCACCGTGGCCACGCCACCGGGCGAGCCGGCGCACGAAGGCCTGGGCAAGGTCGGCAAGCCGCAGCTGGCGCAGCACGCCAGGCAGTTCAAGGCCGCGGCCAAGGCCACCGGTGTCGATGATGCCTGGCTGCGTGCGATCGCCCACGCCGAAAGCAATTTCGATGCGCTGGCGGTATCCAGCAAGGGCGCGCAGGGGGTGATGCAGCTGATGCCCGATACCGCGCTGGAATACGGGGTAAGCGATCCGTTCTCGCCGCAGCAGTCGATCGAGGGCGGCGCGCGCTACATGCGCGCGCTGCTGCGCCGC
>DQIG01000370.1:2574-4089 GCA_003525885.1 Stenotrophomonas sp. | reverse complement strand
GGCCGCCTACAACGCGGGCATCGGTGCGGTCACCCGCTACAAGGGCGTGCCGCCCTACGCCGAAACCCTGGCCTACGTGGACAAGGTGATGGCCCTGTACGCACGCTACCGCGAAGCCATGGGCATCCGCACCGAGGTGCCTGCGCGCTAGCAGGCACTCAGCGCGAGGTGGAAGTGCTGACCAGGTCGTAACGCTCGATGCGGCCGACGCGTGCCACCTCGGCCTGTACATCCGCGCGCTGCTTGAGTGCGCGCCAGGCGGCATCGATGCGCACATCGCCCGGCAATGACGGATACGTGCGCATGTCCTGCAGGCTGGCCAGGGTTTCACCGCGTTCAACCGGCGAGCGCAGCTGTTCGATCAGCACGGCGGCGGCACCGTCCAGGTTGCCTTCCTCCAGCAGCATTTCGCGATGGAACAGGCGGGCATCGTCGCGCTGGGCCAGGATCACCGCGCGTGCTGCATCGCGCGTCTTGGCATCACCGCGCTCGCGGGCGGCGGCGAACTGCAGCAGCGCCTGCGCGGCCTTGCCGTAGCCGGCGAGGCCCGGCATGTCATTCACTGCCTGCGCAGCGTCCTGCATGCGCCCCAGCGAACTGAACACGAAGCCGACATTCATCTGGTGCTCGACACCATCCGGGCCGAGCGCGCCGATGCGTGCGGCCTGTTGCGCCGTGGCCAGTGCCTCATCGGTGCGGCCCAGCCGGCGCAGTGCGGTGAGCCGGCTGTTGAGCAGCCAGGCCACCCATTCCGCTTCCGTGGCAGCAGGCGATTCGCCGTTGCTCGCCGCACCGGCCATGCCTTCGGTCAACGCCAGCACTTCCTCGTTGCGGTCCAGCATCAGCAGGGTGGTACTGAACTCGGCCATGCGCGCGTCCAGTGCCCGGTCGAGGAGGCCCGAAACCCGCAGTTCATCGAGGTGGCGCTGTGCCGCCTGCACCGGATCGAAACGCGCGTCATCGCGGTCGACATAGCGGTCGAAGCGCTTGTCGCTGCGCAGTCGGATGATCTCGGCCGGGCTGTCGATACGGGCCAGCGTGGCTGGAATGCCGTCGCCACGGCCGTTGTCGGCCTGCAGCGTGGCCAGCGCCAGCCACAGCCCGGTGGGTTCCAGGCCACCACTCTTCCAGCCGTTGTCGAACAGTGCCTGCAGCAGGTCCATGCGCTTCTGCGGCTGGTCCCGCAGGCGGTACTGCAGGTAGTTGATGGCGTGGTGATCGACCGGCAGCGGCGCGTCGGCGTGCTGCAGTGCCTTCACCAGGAAGGTGGTGGCTGCGGCCGGCTGGTTGTCCGACAGTTCCACCGACACCTGGGTGAGCAGGATCTGTGCATCCTCCGGCAGGGCCTCCTGCGCCCGTTGCAGGTAGCGGCGGGCCAGTGCCGGCTTCTTCTGCATCAGTGCGGTCCAGCCAGCGACCTGCGAGGCACGGCCACGATGCTCGTCGTCGAAGTCGTCCAGCAACGGATCCTCCATCAGCCGCTCCATGCTGATCAGCGCGCCCAGCGTGTTGCCG
>DQIG01000370.1:0-2429 GCA_003525885.1 Stenotrophomonas sp. | reverse complement strand
CAGCGCGCCCAGCGTGTTGCCGCCGCGTGCCTGCTGGATCGCTTCATCCCAGCGCGTGGCATACGCCGCGTGTACTGCATCGGCGGTGGCTGATGGTTTCTGCGGGGCCACCGTGATCGAGGCGGAGGCGGGCACGCTGGCCAATGCGGCCAGCAGCAGGGCGGTGAGGGGGAGAACGCGGGGCATGGAGAATCTCCATCCGTGGGAACCGCATTGAACCTGCTGCAGCCAGTGAGAACAAGCAGGGCGCATGGAACTCTGCTGTTCTCCCCTACGATTGGCCGTGGCGGATCGCGTCTTCAGCGTCTATTGTCGATGCCTCTCCAGGCAGCAGGCAGGCAGCGCAGCGCGATGGCAAGGTGGCAATGGATGGCGGCAGGTGTTGCGTTGGCGACGGCAGTGGCATTAGCCGCGACCTGGCGGGAGACCCCGCTGCACACCTCGGCTGAACCGACAGGCCCGGTGCCCACGCCGCTGGCGTGGACTGCGCAGATCGAGCTGCTGGCCGGCGATGGCCATCCCGGAGACCGCGACGGTGCGTCCGCTCAGGCCCGTTTCGCCGACCCGTATGCACTGCTGCGCGGCGCCGATGGCAGCGTCTACTTCACCGATGCCGGTGACAACAACCGGATCCGCCGCCGTTTGCCCGATGGCCGCGTTGAAACCGTGGCCGGGCAGGGCGAGGGCCGCGTCGATGGCCCGGCGCTGCAGGCCAGCTTCAATACGCCCTCGGGCATTGCCGCCGATGCGCAGGGCAACCTGTACGTGGCCGACACCGGCAATCATGCGATCCGCCGCATCGGCACCGATGGCCAGGTGACCACGTTGGCCGGTGGCGAACAGGGCCACACCGACGGCCCGGCCGCGCAGGCCCGCTTCGATGCGCCGATGGGCATCGCAGTGGATGTGCAGGGCCAGGTCTACGTGGCCGATACCTTCAATGACCGCATCCGGGTGATCGGTACCGATGGCAGCGTGCGCACCCTGGCCGGTGGCGATCGGCCAGGCTTTGCCGATGGCGTGGGCGCCGCTGCGCGATTCGATACGCCGGTGGCGCTGGCCTTCGACGCGCAGGGTGCGTTGCTGGTGGCCGATCTGTTCAACAATGCCGTGCGCCGGGTGGGAGCCGATGGCACGGTCAGCACCGTGGTCGCCGCCGGTGGCGTGATCAATGGGCCGCTGTCGCTGGCCACCACCCACGATGGCGTGCTGTACGTGGGCGATCTTGATGGCCGCATCGTGCAGGTGACGCCGCAGGGCCACCAGATCGCGCTGGTCGGCAATGGCCGCCTGCCGCGCCTGGCCCGCCCGAGCGGGTTGGCGCTGGATGCCGATGGCAGCGTGCTGGTGGCCGACGCTGCCAGCTACCGCCTGCATCGCCTGCGCCCGTTGCCGGTGGGCGACCTGCCGGCGCCGGCGCTGGTTGGCCCGGCCGCCGATGCAGCGCTGCCGAAGACCGGGGGCCGTTGGCCGCTGGCACCGCAGGACGGCTGGCACGAAGTGGTCGGCACCCTGGGCGAAGTACGCGGCAACTTCAGCGGTGAGAGCCGCCACCACCTGCACGGCGGCTTCGACGTGCGCGGTGATGTGGGCCAGACCGTGCTGGCGATCGCCGATGGCAAGATCAGCAGCCCGGTGGCGGCCTGGAACCTGGGTGAGCAGGCCGAAGGCCTGGCCGTGGATCGCCTCAAGTACATCCACATGCGGGTGGGCCGCACCCCGCGCGACGAACCCTTCGATGCACGCTGGCAGGCGTTGTATGACGAGCAGGGCAAGCTGGAACGGATGCGCGTGCGCCGCGGCATGCGCATCCACGCTGGCGATCGCCTGGGCAGCATCAACAACCAGGCGCACGTGCACCTGGCGGTGGGTACCGGCGGCTTCGAGACCAACGCGGTGGCGCTGGGCTTCCAGGGCTACGCCGACCACTTCGCGCCGCGCATCACCGATGTGGCGTTGCTGGATGACAACGACCAGCCAATGGCCGCAGGCGGCGACGGCGTGGTGATGGTGGCGCGCCAGGGCCGCGGCGTGCAGATCGTGATCGAGGCCTGGGACCAGGTCGACAACAACCTGCCGCGCCGCCGCCTGGGCATGTACCAGGTGGGCTACCAGATCCTCGATGCGGCTGGGCAGCCGCTGCAGGGTTACGAGCAGCCGCGCTGGAACATCGTGTTCAACCGCATGCCGCCGCAGAAGGAAGCGGTGCGCGTGGCCTACGCCCCCGACAGTGGGATCACCGTGCATGGCAGCGCGGTGACCCGTTTCCGTTACCTGGCCACCAACACCGTGCGTGACGGCCTGATGGAAACCGGGCGCTGGCAGCCGACGGCGCTGCCGCCGGGCGAGTACATCGTGCGCGCCAGCGTGCGCGACTACAGTGGCAACGAAGGCGTCGGCCCGCGCGAGATCAGAGTACGGCTGCTGCC
>DQIG01000077.1:3763-16437 GCA_003525885.1 Stenotrophomonas sp. | reverse complement strand
GGAAAACGGATCTGACCCCGATGGCCGTCGAGCGAAGCGACCCGCTTCCGCTCTTGCTCTTCTTCTTTCTCTTCCGTGGGTGGACGCACACGGAAACTGTCAGAGGCCGGGCGGGGTGGGTTCGCGGGGGTGTCAGCCGCATGGATGCGGCTGCCAAGCCTACAAGGACGTACTTGCGGCGTCCCCCTCGAACCCACCCCGCCCGGCCAAGCGCGGCTTCTGCTTTGCACGACCAACCCCACCCACGAGGGGCTGCGCCGTTCGCCGGAAACTACGCCGAAGGCGCCGGCTTCTGCCGAAGCAGGCTGAGCGCCAGGCCCCCCACCACCAGCACGCCCAGACCCAGCAACGCCCACAACAGCCACGACTTCCAATCGTGCTGCGGCTTCAGCGCTGCGTCACCCGCCAGCGGTTCCGGGCTGCCCTCCAGCCGTGCCAGCGTCGGCTGCCACGACGGATCATTGCGCTGCCGCAGTTCCTCGATCAGCACCCCGATCGGCGCGTCCGTGCGACGCGCGGTCGAACTGCCCACTGCCAGTGCGTAGGGCGCCGCACCCTGGCTCAGGAACACCAGCACTTCCGGTTGGTAGCCCAGGCGCAGCGTCGGCGCGGTGGCGGATTCCGCCGGATTCGCCACCAGCTTCCAGTAGCGGTCGCGATGCACGCCGCCCAGCGGCTGTGCCGCCGATTGCTGGCGCTGGCCCTGCGTTCCCTGTTGCACCTGGTAGGCGATCCATGGTGCGCTGCGACGCTGCCACTCTGCACTCTCGTCATCGCGACTGAACAACGTCCATTGCACGAGGCTGTTGTCGGTGCTGGCCACATCGGCACGCGCCACCGGGAACCGGCCATCCATCTCGAAGGTGTACTCGCCCTTGCCCTTCGACGTCGGCTCCAGCGACAGCCATTCCCACGGCAGCGTCGCCGGCGCTGGCGGCAGTTCCGCCAGTACGCCACGCAGGGTCGGCAGGCGCGAATCGCCCTGCGCCAGGATGCGCAGGTAGCGCGCAGTCCCGTCCACCTGCAGGCGGCGCTGCAGCAGGCGCTTGCCGGCGCGCTGCAGATCCACCAGCGGCACGTCGCGGCCAATCGAGCGCCAGTGCTGCAGGTCGTCACTGGCATCGAGCTGCACCTGCACCTGCAGCGGCTGGCCGCTGTCGGTCCAGTCCAGTACCAGTGCGGCCAGCGGCTGCTGGTCCAGCATGCTGGCGTCGATCAGCCAGCCGCCCTGCCCGTTCGCCGCCGCCCCGCCACTCACCCGTGCTTCCACCCGGCGCACGCGTCCATCGGTATCGCGCTCTGTCAGCAGCTGCAGATCGTTGCGCTGCGCATCGGCCAGCGGCGGCAACACGAACCACGGCAGTTCACGCTGCACGGGCGGCTGCGCCAGCGGTTGGTCCGGCGCCAGCAGTGCCGACGGCAACAGCTGGCTGGCCGCATTGAACACCTGCAGATCGCTGAGATCAGCGGTCACTGCACGGCGGTAGATCGCTGGCTCCAGCACGATACGGTAGGCACCGGACTGCGCACTGGACAATGTCAGCGGCCATTGCTCGGCATATTGCGTGCGGTAATCGGCCGCCTGCGCGACGACGGCAGCCAGCATGCCGAACACCGCCGGCAGCAGCGCCCTGCTCCACTTCCTCATTGTTTTTCCTCCACGCTCGGCGCCGCGCTCGGCGGTGCCGGTGCCAGATACCCCACGACCGTGCACAGCAGGCCGTAGGCGATGAACGATGCGATGCCCAGCAGATTGCCCAGGTGCTGGCGATCGACAACAACCAGCTTGGCCAGCACCACGCCCATCAGCACGGCACCGACCATCCACAACACACGCTGGCCACGACGCGAACCCCACACCCAGGCAATCACGCCCAGCACGCTCCACAACACGGTCAGGCTGGTCTGCGCCAGGCTGAAGCGCATCATCGACGCGTTCCACGCCAGCCCACCCCACTGGTGCACGCCATGCAACACCAGGCTTGTCAGCGCGACGAAGGCCGCCAGTGCCAGCAACGGCATGCGGATGTTCAGCAATGCCCGCGGTGCCTGCGGTCCCTCACTGCTGTACAGCCAGCGCGCCAGCAGCAACAGGCTCAACCATTGGCCGAGCTCGGCCGGATTCAGCACCGGCAGCCACAACAGCGGCGCGGCGTCGCCGGGCAGCAGCTGGCCCAACAGCCAGCCAATCGAAAGCAGGCCGAACAGCACGCATTGCAGCGGGACGCGCACGCTGTCGAACGCCTGCCCCAGCGGCCAGCGCAGCGCATTCCAGCGCCACAGCGACAGCGCCGCCATCAGCAGCCACGGCAAGGTCACCAGCAGTGTCGTCCAGCCCTGCGCCAGATCGGCTTCGCCACCGCCCCACAGGGCCAGCAGCGAAAGCAGCGACGGCCACAGCAGCCACCACAGGAACTGAGCGATGCGGGCCACGGTATCGCCGCCCTGGCGCAGGCACAGCAGGGTGCGCACGCCCAGCAAAGCGAACACCGCCCAGGCCAGCGCGCCGTAGCCGGCGAACGGCTGGTGGTGCGCATCGCTCTGCATCAGGGCCAACGGGAAGCCCAGCGCGAGCATGGCCAGCGCGGTCACGCCCAGCGCACGCGCCGGCTGGCGACGCTGCACTTCGGCGGCCAGCCAGGCAGTGACCGCGGCCAGCACCAGCAACGCGTCCACTTCGGTGCGGTACGGGAAGAAGCGGGTGATCTCGTGGACCAGGCCGCCCAGCCACCACAGCAGGCCCCACAGGTAGTACACCAGTGCGACCTCGTGACGCGGCCTGCGCTGGTAGCTCCACGCCGACGCGAAGCCGGCCAGGGCCAGCAACAGCGCGCCAATGGCGGTCGGATTGATCAGGAAGCGCAGGTCTTCGTGCCAGTGGTCACCGCCGGCAACGAAGGCGAACGCGGCGCCGATCTGCAGCAATGCACCGGATACCTGCGGCAGCCAGCGCTTCTGGCGCAGCCCCAACCAGGCCAGGCCTGCACCTTCCAGTGCAAACACGGCACCGGTGGCACGCGCCGACAATGCCAGCGGCACCGCCAGCGTGGCGAAGCCCACCGCAAGCACGGCATGCGACTGCGCCAGCATGGTGTACGACGCGCGTGCAATCAGCGCCCGTGCCAGTACCGCGTAGATCGCGGCCAGGCCCAACGCGCACAGTGCCAGCGTCATCGGTTGTTCGTGCAGCATGCCCGCCTGCAACGAGAATGCGACCAGCGGCGTGCCGAACACCAGGCTGCCATCGATCAGGTCGCGCCGGCCGGCCGGCTGTCGACGCGCGTACAGCAGCGGTATCAGCAGGTAGAACACGAAGAACAGCACCAGGAACGGCTCGGTGCTGCTGAACTTGTCCGGTGCGTACTGCAGCACACCCCAGAAGGTGCCGATGCCGAAGGTGAAGGCGAAGCCCAGCAGGTTCAGCGCGCGCCATGGGCGGAACCAGGCGATGGCGAAAATGCCTGCGTTGAGCACCGCGTAGTAGCTGAACAGCCCCACGTGGTTGCCACTGCCGGTGGACAGCCACAGCGGTGCCATGAAGCCGGCCAGGATGCCCAGCACTGCCAGCGTGCGCGAGTTCTGCAGCACCGCCAGCACGCACAGCCCGGCCACCAGCGCAATGGAGCTGACGAAGGCGAAGCCTGGCGGAATCAGGTCGAAGCGCTTGAACGCCGCGAAGATGGTCAACAGCAGCACGCCGATGGCACCACCCTGCAACGCCAGCGCAAACAGGCGCCGGCGCCCGCGCTGGTGCCAACCGAAGGCCAGCAGGCCCAGCGCACCCACGGTGATGCCGGCCAGGCGCAGTTCGATCGGCAGCACCAGCCAGCCCTGGTCGCTGACGTACTTCAGCAGCGCAGCGACACCGGCCAGCAGCACCAGCATGCCGATCTTGACCGGCACGTTGCCCTCGGTGAACCAGCGCTTGACCGCGCCAATGCCGCGCTCGATGAAGTTGGGTAGTGCCGGCTCGGAAGGCAGCGGCGGCTGCACCGGCACCGGCGGAACCGGCGGTGGCGCAGCAGGACGGGGGAGCGGCGCCTCGGTGGGCGCTGCGTCTCGCTCAGGGGGTAGCGGGGGTTGCGGCGCAGCAGCGGTGACCGGCCGCAGGAACGGTGGATCGGCGCTGGCTGCAGGCGTGGCCGCAGCCCGTTCAGGCGTGGGTGCGCTGGCGGCGGGCCTGACGGAGGCCGGCGCGGCGGCCATCGCGCTTTCCAGCGCAGCGACGCGGCGGCGCAGGCCGGCGATCATCACCAGCGCGACCACCAGCAGCAGCGGGATGGCCAACAGGACCAGTACGACCAGGGCGATCAGTGCTTCCATTGCGTGCTTCCATTGCGTTCCCGCGCCCCAGCGGCAGCGGTCGACCGCCCCATGCTACGACAGGGTGGGCCCCATAAACGACGAACCCCGGCCAGGCCGGGGTCCGTCTGCGATCTACGCCGGCCTTACTTGGCGGCGATGACCTTGGCCATTTCCAGGCACTTGTTCGAGTAGCCCCACTCGTTGTCGTACCAGGTCACCAGCTTGACGAAGGTGCCGTCCAGGGCGATGCCGGCATCGGCGTCGAACACCGAGGTGCAGGTCTCGCCTCGGAAATCGGTGGCCACCACCTTGTCTTCGGTGTAGCCCAGGATGCCCTTCAGCGGGCCTTCGCTCTGTGCCTTCACTTCAGCGCAGATCTCGGCGTAGGTGGCTTCCTTTTCCAGCTCGACGGTCAGGTCGACCACCGACACGTCCGAGGTCGGGACGCGGAAGCTCATGCCGGTCAGCTTCTTGTTCAGTTCCGGAATGACCACGCCGACGGCCTTGGCCGCACCGGTGGACGAGGGAATGATGTTCTCCAGGATGCCACGGCCACCGCGCCAGTCCTTGTTGGACGGGCCATCGACAGTCTTCTGGGTGGCGGTGGCCGCATGCACGGTGGTCATCAGGCCGCGCTTGATGCCCCACTTGTCATTGATGACCTTGGCCAGCGGGGCCAGGCAGTTGGTGGTGCACGACGCGTTGGAGATGATCGCCTGGCCGGCGTAGGTCTTGTCGTTCACGCCGTACACGAACATCGGCGTGTCGTCCTTCGACGGAGCCGACATGATGACCTTCTTCGCGCCGGCATCGATGTGCTTCTGCGCGGTTTCCTTGGTCAGGAACAGGCCGGTGGCTTCCAGCACCACGTCGGCGCCGACTTCATCCCACTTCAGGTTGGCCGGGTCGCGTTCCTGGGTCAGGCGGATCTTCTTGCCATTGACCAGCAGGTCGTTGCCCTGCACCGCCACGTCGGCCTTGAAACGGCCGTGCACGGAGTCGTACTTGAGCATGTACGCCAGATAGTCCGGCTCCAGCAGATCGTTGATGGCCACGATTTCGATGTCGTCGCCGAAGTTCAGCACCGCCGAGCGCAGGACGTTACGCCCGATGCGACCGAAACCGTTGATACCAACCTTGATTGCCATGTTCTCAAGCTCCTGCGGCCGCGACAGGTGCGGCGGGATGGATAGGGCCCACAAGTCTAGCAAACCGGGGCTGGCCACCGCGGGCCAGCCAGGGCCGGCGGCAAGCCGGCGGACAGGATTTGATCCGGATCAAAGCGTTAGCACGGCGTGAGGCCGAGACTGGCCCCATCCACCCAGCAACGAGAACACTCCCATGCGCAAGACCTCCCCCCTGATCGTGGCCAGCCTGGCCGCCGCCCTGTCCCTGGCCGCCGCCCCGGCCATGGCCCAGTCCAAGGGCGACTGGACCCTTTCGGCCGGTGTGCACCAGGTGGCGCCGAAGTCGAACAACGGCTGGCTGGCCGGCGGCACCCTGAAGGTCGACGTCGACAACGACGTCAAGCCGACCATCACCGGCGAGTACTTCATTGCCGACAACCTGGGCATCGAAGTGCTGGCCGCGCTGCCGTTCAAGCACGACATCAACATCAATGGCCTGGGCCGCGTCGGTAGCACCAAGCAGCTGCCGCCGGTGGTGACCCTGCAGTACCACTTCAACAGCAAGGGCAAGGTGTCGCCGTTCGTCGGCGCAGGCGTGAACTACACGACCTTCTTCAGCGAAGACACCACCGGCGCACTGGCCGGCAGCAAGCTGAAGCTGCAGGATTCGTGGGGCCTGGCCGCGCATGCCGGCATCGACTTCGCGATCGGCGAGAAGGGCGCCCTGCGCGTGGACATGCGCTGGATCGACATCGACAGCAAGGTGAAGTTGAACGGCGAGAAGATCGGCACGGTCAACATCGATCCGCTGGTCTACGGCGCTTCGTACGTTTTCAAGTTCTAAAGCGGTGTATTGAGCGCGGGGGCTTCGCCCCCGCTCCCCCGCTACACGCAAAACCCTCGCAGCATGTTGCCCCGGTAATTGCCGGGGCTTTTTTGTGCCTGGGACTGAAGCGGTTCCGGATCTGGGGCAAGGCGGGGAGCGGAGCCCCTTCCCATCACCGCGTGCGTACCAGCTCAAGCAAAGGCAAGGGCAGAGCCTGTACATCCGAGGCGTAATGGTTGCCTGCAATTGCAAAAGGCGGATTTTGATCCTGCATTTGTTCTTGATGTTGCCTTTGACGTTTGCATCCGCCTCCGCGGCCATGTTGGATGGGGTCTGCAGGGGCAGGCGCTGCAGCCAGCCCCCAGCAGACAGGAACGCGCCGCTCTTCAATCCACCTACCCCGCTAGAATGTGCGCATGAAAGCCCTGCACTCCTTCTTCCTCGCCGCCGCCCTCGCGCCGGCCCTGCTGTCCGTCTCCGCCCCCGCCCATGCCTGGGGCGCGCAAGGCCACCGCCTGGTTGCCGAAGTCGCCGACGCCCGCCTCAACCCCACCGCCCGAGCCGAAGTGGACCGCCTGCTGGCCACCGAACCGGACGCCACCCTGGCCAGCATCGCCCCGTGGGCCGACCAGCTGCGTGCCAAGGACCCAGGCCTGGGCCGTCGTTCGGCCGGCTGGCACTACGTCAACATCGCCGAAGACAACTGCCACTACGAAGCACCGAAGCACTGCAAGAACGGCAACTGCATCGTCGAGGCCCTGAAAGCACAGAGCGCCATCCTGGGCGACCGCAGCCTGACCGACGGTGAGCGCCTGCAGGCGCTGAAGTTCGTCGTGCACCTGGTCGGCGACATTCACCAGCCGATGCACGCCGGTTACGCCCACGACAAGGGCGGCAACGATTTCCAGCTGCAGTTCGGCAATCGCGGTACCAACCTGCACTCGCTGTGGGACAGCGGCATGCTCAACACCCGCAAGCTGGACGACGCCGGCTACCTGCCGGTGCTGCAGAGCCAGCGCGCACCGAAGCTGGCGCGCCAGTCCAACCCGCAGCGCGACCCGCAGACCTGGGCCGAAGCCAGCTGCCGCATCTCCATGCAAGCTGGCGTTTATCCGGCGTCGCATAAAATCGGTGATGAATACACCGAGCGCTACCGGCCGCTGGCCGAAGCGCAGCTGCGACTGGCCGGTGAGAACCTGGCGCAGTTGCTGAACCGCGTGCTGGGCACGCGCTGAGGAGCGTTTCCATGCCAGTCCAGGTGCAGTCGTTCTTCCACCGTGACAGCAACACGTTCAGCTACCTGGTCAGCGACCCGGCCAGCTGCGAGGCGGCGCTGATCGACCCGGTCCTGGACTACGACCCGGACACCGATGCCAGCAGCGAGTCACCGCTGCGCGAAGTGCTGCGGGCCATCGAACTGCAGGGCCTGCGGCTGCGCTGGCTGCTGGAAACCCACGCCCACGCCGACCATGTGTCGGCCGGGCGCCGGCTCAAGCAGCGCTTCCCTCAGGCCACGCTGGCCATCGGTGAAGGCATCCGCGCGGTGCAGGCCACGTTCGCACCGCGCTATGGCCTGCAGCTTCCGGGTGCGGATGAAATCTTCGACCACCTGTTCAGCGATGGCGAAACCTTTGCCGTTGGCGAGCTGCATGGCCAGGTGATCGCCGTACCCGGCCACACCAGCGACAGCATCGCCTACCTGATCGGCGATGCGCTGTTCACCGGCGACTCGCTGTTCATGCCCGACGGCGGCACCGCCCGCTGCGACTTCCCAGGCGGTGATGCAGCACAACTGTACCGCTCGATCCAGCGCCTGCTGGCCCTGCCCGATGCGACCCGCGTGTTCGTCTGCCACGACTACGGCCCGGGCGGTCGTGATTTCGCCAACGAAACCACCGTCGGCGAACAGCGCGCGCACAACATCCACGTGCATGACGGCGTGGCCGAGGCGGAGTTCGTCAGCGTGCGCCAGGCCCGCGACGCGACGTTGGCCGAGCCGGCGCTGATGCAGCCGGCGGTGAAGGCCAACATCCAGGGCGGGGCGTAAGCCTTCGCCCCGGAGCCGGGCATCACCCGCACACTGCAGGGCGGTTCCGTGCTGCAGTGGGCGCAATGCCACTGCGGATTCGCGCAATGACGACGCTGCGGCGGGTTGCCGGCATGCTCTTCAGCAATGTGCACACTGCAGGCCCCTGCCTGCGGTAAAGCGTCGCAGCCATCTCGCTGATTTGCTCACTGGCCATGCCATCGGCCACGATCATGAATTCGATCAGTGCCTGCAGCTGCGCCCGCGTCAGTCGACCACCCCCGCGTTCCACCATCGCGTGTACGGCAGGGATCACACGGTCTTCGATGAAGGGTTCGTCTGCATTGCGCGCGGTGTCATCACGCGCGTCGTGGACGGCGATGAACCGGGTTGCGATGACCACCATATCGGCGCCCTGGTCTCGCTCCATGGCCAGGCAAGGCGTCATATGCAGCCCCAGGTACGCCAGGATGATGGTAACGAACGCTCTGATCATTCGTAGATCACCTCGTGATAGACGGTTTCCTGCAGCAGGTCATCCTGCGCAGTGCCCGCATACATCTGCCGTGACAGCACGCGCTGCGCATCGAAGCGGATTCGCACGTTGTAGCTCTCCGACGCGTCGCCGCCCTGCAGGTCGAGCACACCGCCGCCAGCATCCGCCTTCAGGGTTCCGCGGTGCAGATCGAAGAGATCGCGGTACACCGAGTAGGCCACGCGAACCGGCTGACCATCCACGCGCAGTTCCATATGCGTGACCTCGTGGCATGGCAGGGTGGTCCCGCCGCACACAACACCGCTTGCGGCCGGTGCATCGGCCGTGCGCATGGCAAGCGCGGCTTCCACCCGCCTGGTGGCAGATGCGTCTGACAGGCGTACCTTCGACGTCTGCGTCAATACACGCGAGGAAGGGTCCTTCAGTTCCTGCAAGGCCTGCCGCAAGCGCTGCAGCTGTTCCGCGCATTGCGCCGGTGCCCCTGGGGAATCGATACAGGCCGGCTTCAACTGCAGCGCATCCACCTGAGCAGCGGTGATTTCGCCGCGATCGACCTTCATTGCCACCGCGCTGACCAGAAGCGAAAGATCACTGCGTTCTCCGCCATCGAGAATCGCCTGCCGGGCAACCGGCAGGAACGTCAACGGCTGGGCAGCGAGCAGCTGCGCGATGCAGGGGGATCGCGGGCGGACCTGCAGCGCCCCCCGCAGATACGCCACGCGCGCGGCCTCGCCCAACGGTGCCAGGTAGCGATCGGCCGAGCAGGCCGGCGGACCCTTTTGATACGCATCCAGGTAACTGCTGTCCTGCCCGTGCCGCGTGCAACCGGCCAGTACGCAGGTAAACCCGGCCAGCATGATTGTCCAGATCTTCATCCCCAGCATCCGTTGCCGTGTCGCCCGCACTGTACGCCGGTGCGGGCGACGGCGCCTGCCTGGCCGCGCCTGGCCTGGCATTACTGCCCCTGCGTACGCACCACATGCTGGCCCTTCACGATCTCGAAGGTGAAGGCGTACTGCAGGGTAACGGCCACCGGCTCGACCCGTTCGGCGCCGCGGCAGTCGCCGCGGTCGGCGGGCACCTTGCCAGCCGCGAAGTGGCAGACCGCCGCGGACGAGTACTTCCACATCGCCACGGCATCCTGCGCAGCCTGCAGCAGGGGGGAGTTCTCGCGCATGGCACCCGCCGCGCACTCAGGGCGATCGGTCAACGGCAGGCTGCGCTCCACAGCACCGCTGGCATCAACCACCACCTGCAGGCAGATGGTGGTCGGCGCCAGTTCCGCGCGCGGGTCACGATCGCCCACCTCCGGGTCCGGTGCCGCGTACAGCTGCGGCATCCGGTAGCCCTCGGTCGCACCCAGCGAATACGCCTGCAGCTGCCCACTGCCGCCGCCCGCCCGCGGTTGCAGTCGCTGGTGGCCGACATTCTCGCTGCGGGTATCGGCGGTGGTCAGTCGCTCCTGGGTTGCGCATCCTGCCAACAGCGCCGCCATCATCAACAGCGGCACGCACTTCACTTCGCGTCCTCGGTGTCGTCCATGGCAAAGGTGATCGGAATCTTCACTGCCCCTGCCACCGGCTTGCCATTCTTCATCGCCGGACGATAGGTCCAGCTGCGCGCAGCGGCGATCGACACCGCATCGAACACACCCGGATTGGTGGCGCTGAGCACGCGGACATCGCTGGGATGCCCCTGCGCATCCACTTCCACACGCAGGTTCACCACGCCCACCTGGCGCTGCTCGATCGCAGACTTCGGGTAGGACGGCGGCGGCATCTTGTCGACCTGGATCTCCCGATCCAGGTCGGCCGCTGCTGGGCTGCCGGCCAGCGTACTGCCCTGGCTGGCCCACGCCACCGCTCCCATTCCCACGCACAACCCGACCACCAGCACCTGCCCCGATACCCACGGCAATGCCTTCCGCTTGGACTGCTTCAACATGGCGATACGCTCCTTCAACACGGGTTGGCTGCGCCAATGGCAGACTGCGGGCGCAACCGGGTGCACCAGCTGCGCCTTCAGCAGCGTGCTGGCATAGAGGCCGCGCAGCGCCGGCTGCGGGTCCATGGTGCGAGCATCACAGGCCAGTTCCTGGTCGCGCAGGAAGCAGCGTGAAGCCCATGACAGAAGAGGATGGAACCAGAACACGGCGCGTATCAGCATCAGGGCACCATTGGCCCAGTGATCGCCATTGCGTCGGTGGCTGCGCTCGTGCTGCAGGATCAGGCCCTGTTCCTGCGCAGTGAACTGCTGATCGAAATCGGGGCCGACCACGATGCGTGGGCGCCACAGACCGACCAGTGCCGGCAGGCCAGGATCGCTACTGGCCTGCCAGCTGCCGTCGGCGCGTGGCTTCAGCGGGCCCATGTTCCGTTCAAAGCGGCGTTGTGCGCGCAGGTCGCGCAGCAGGCAGATACCCATGCCCAGCGCCCATGCCATCAGCAACAGCCAAGCCCCGGGCATCAACTGCCCATCCACACTGTCGCTGGCCCCCGGCACCACTTTCAACGGCAATGCCGGTACATGCTGCAACAGCGCGACCTGCGGCAACGGCAGCAGCAGGGCCACCAGCAGCAGCGGCAGCAGCCACCAGCTGCGGTAGGCCAGCCCGGCGCCGCCCAGGCTCACCAGCATCGGTCGCAGCGCCGCCAGCAGCAACACGCCCACCGCCAGCCACAGGCTGGCCTGCCACAGTCCGTCGAGCAGCTCAGTCATGGTCCAGCTCCTGGATCAGCTTCTTCAGTTCGGCGATGTCCTGCGCACTCAACTGGCCGCGCTCGCTGAAATGCGCCACCAGCGGCGCCACCCTGCCCTCGAAGACGCGGCCGATGAAGTCCTGGCTCTGCGCGTCCACCCAGGTCTGGCGTTGCAGCAGCGGCCGGTACAGGTAGCGCCGGCCGTCACGCTCGGCGGCGATCGCGCCCTTGGTCAGCAGGCGGTTGAGCAGGGTTTTGATGGTCGGTTCGGCCCAGTCGCGATGCGCCAGCGCGGCGACCACGTCTTCGGCGCTGCGCGGTGCCTGCTGCCACAGCACCTCCATCACAACGGCTTCGGCTTCGCTGATCGGGGTCATGGTTTACATCCGTAATCGACGATCTGATTACGCGCGTAATCAACCCGCCTGTCAAGCCCCTCGACTCCGGGTTCATCCCGGCTGCGCCAGCATCGGTTCCTCCCGCCCTCAGGCCCCGGATGAAAGCGCTGCCCAAGAAGGACTTCCCGGTCGAGCAGGCCCGCCGCTTCCTCGAACCCGGCCCGATCGTGCTGGTCAGTACCGCGTGGCAGGGCCAGCGCAACCTGATGACGATGGGCTGGCACATGGTGATGGGCTTCTCGCCGTCGCTGGTTGCGACGTATCTATGGAACGAGAACCACAGCCATGCACTGGCGGTCGGCAGTGGCGAGTGCGTGATCAACGTGCCCGGAGTGGAGCTGCTCGATACCGTGGTGGACATCGGCAACTGCAGCGGTCGCGAGGTCGACAAGTTCGCCCGTTTCGAGCTCGATGCACTGCCCGCGCGCGAGGTCGGTGCACCGCTGGTCGGCCAATGCCATTCGTGCTTCGAATGCCGCTTGTACGACGACAGCCAGGTGGCGTCGAGCAACCTGTTCATCTGGGAGATCGTGCGCGCCCATGTTGCGCCCCGGCCGAAACTGCCGCGCACGGTGCACTACCGGGGCGATGGGCAGTTCATGGTGTCCGGCGCGGAAGTCTCGCGTCGACGGCGGTTCAAGCCCGACATGCTGTAATGCCAGCACTCCCCCACACGCAGGACCGCCGCGCATGACCGAACACCTCACCGACCTGGACGCCGCCGTCGACTGGTTGTTTGCGCGCGTGGACGGGCCGCTGCGGATCGGGGCACCGCTGGCGCTGGGCAAGCCGCATCG
>DQIG01000077.1:1024-3597 GCA_003525885.1 Stenotrophomonas sp. | reverse complement strand
CATCGGCTGCTCAATGCACTGTACGCGCGCGTGGAGCACGATCCGGCGCGCCCGTTGCAGCTGTACACCGCACTGTCGCTGAACCCGCCGAAGGCGCGCGGCACCGGCCTGGAGGCGCGCTTCCTGGCGCCGTTCGCGCAGCGCCATTTCGGCGACGATTTCCCGCGCCTGGCCTATGCCGATGCGATCGCGCGCGATGCGCTGCCAGCCCATGTGCAGGTGGAAGAGTTCTACATGCAGTCCGGTGCCCTGCTCGGCTCACGGCAGGCGCAGTCCAGCTATACCAGTCTGAACTACACCCACGCCGCCGACGCGGTGGCGCAGCGCGCGCCGCAGGTGATCGTGCAGAAGGTGGCGATGCGGGCGAATGACCGCCGGCTTTCGCTGTCTTGCAACAACGACATCACCCAGGACGCGCTGGATGCGATGACCGCGCGCGGCCTGCCACGCCCGCTGCTGGTTGCCGAGATCGATCCGCAGCTGCCTTATCTGGGCGGTTCGGCCACGGTCGATGTGTCGTTCTTCGATCTGGTAATCACCCCGCCGCCGCCGTATCCGGCGCTGTTCGGCCTGCCGCGGCAGCCAGTCGGCGATGCCGACTACGCCATCGGCCTGTACGCGAGCACGCTGGTGCGCGACGGCGGCACCCTGCAGATCGGCATCGGCACGCTGGCTGATGCACTCAGCCATGCGCTGGTGCTGCGCCACACCGACAACGCGCGCTACCGCCGCGTGCTGCATGCGCTGGATCCGCAGCTGGCCAGCCACCCGCTTGTGCAGGAAATCGGCGGCGTGGACCCATTCGAAGTGGGCCTGTACGGCTGCAGCGAGATGCTCAATGAAGGCTTCCGCCGGCTGGTGCAGACCGGGGTGATCAAGCGCAAGGTGCACGATGACCTGGCGCTGATGCAGCGCATCGAGAACGGCAGCACGCTGTCGATCGATCACGCCACCCTGGCCGCCGAAGGCGAGTACCTGCACGGCGCGTTCTACCTGGGTTCGCCGGAGTTCTACGAATGGCTGCGCACACTGCCGGAAGACGAGTGCCGTGCGATCGGCATGCGCCGCATCAGCGAGATCAACCAGCTGTACGGCGGCAACGAAACGCTGGAGCGCCTGCAACGCCGCCATGCGCGCTTCTTCAACTCCTGCATGATGGCCACCGCGCTGGGCGCGGCGGTGTCGGATGCGCTGGAGGATGGACGCGTGGTGTCCGGCGTTGGCGGCCAGTACAACTTCGTGGCGATGGCACATGCCCTCCCCGAAGCCCGTAGCGTGCTGATGTTCCGTGCCGCGCGCGATGACAAGGGCCGGCGCGAATCGAACGTGCGCTGGAACTACGGCCACACCACCATTCCGCGCCACCTGCGTGACATCTACCTCAACGAGTACGGCATCGCCGACCTGCGCGGGCTGACCGACGACGACTGTGTGCATGCGATGACCGCAATCACCGAGGCCCCGTTCCAGGCTGAGCTGCTGCAGCAGGCACACGCCTCGCGCAAGGTGCTGGCGGCCGCGCAACCGGATCCGGAGCGTCAGCGGCGCAACACGCCACAGGCGCTGGCGGCGGCACTGGCGCCGTTCCGCGCCGATGGCAGCCTGCCGGACTATCCGCTGGGCAGCGACTTCAACGAGATCGAGCAGGTGCTGGTGAAGGCACTGGCTTGGCTGAAGGCCAACACGCAGACCCGCAGCGACAAGCTGCGCACGGTCTGGGCCGCGCTGCGCCAACCCGCTGGCGACGGCGATGCGGTGTACCTGCAGCGCATGGGCCTGCAAGCACCGAAGGATTTCGCCGAACGCCTGGACGCGCGACTGCTGCGGCTGGCACTGGCGCGTACCGCCTGAGAAAAGGGGACGGAGGGGATTAAGTCGTTTATGCACAAACGACTTAATCCCCTCCGTCCCCTTTTTTGGACAAAGAAAGGCCGGCTTGCGCCGGCCTTTCCCTCATCACGCCATGACGCTGCTTACAGCGCCTTGGCAGCCTCCACCACGTGGGCGGTGGTGATGCCGAAGTGCTTGTACAGCTGGTCGGCCGGGGCCGAGGCACCGAAGGTGTCGATACCGATCACGGCACCGTCCAGGCCGACGAACTGGCGCCAGAAACCGGTGACGCCAGCTTCCACGGCCACGCGCTTGCGCACGGCGTTCGGCAGCACCGATTCACGGTAGGCCGCATCCTGGCGCAGGAACACGTCGGTGGACGGCATCGAGACCACGCGGGTCTTGAGGCCGGCCGCGTCCAGCTGGGCCTTGGCTTCGGTGGCCAGCGAGACTTCCGAACCGGTGGCGATCAGGATCACGTCCGGAGTGCCAGCGGCATCGGCCAGCACGTAGCCACCGCGCTCGATCTGGGCGATCTGCTCGGCGTTGCGCGGCTGGTGCGGCAGATTCTGGCGGCTGAACACCAGGCAGCTCGGGCCGTCCTGGCGGGTGATCGCGGCCTTCCAGCTCACCGCCGACTCGACCGCATCGCACGGGCGCCACACGTCGTTGTTCGGGATGTAGCGCAGCGAGGCCAGGTGCTCCACCGGCTGGTGGGTCGGGCCGTCTTCGCCCAGGCCGAT
>DQIG01000077.1:691-865 GCA_003525885.1 Stenotrophomonas sp. | reverse complement strand
CCAGGCCGATCGAGTCGTGGGTATAGACGTGGATGGCGTGGGCCGGGATCAGCGCACTCATGCGCACGCCGTTGCGGGCGTAATCGCTGAACACCAGGAAGGTGGCGTCGAACGGAATGAAGCCACCGTGCAGGGCCAGGCCGTTGGCAATGGCGGTCATGCCGAACTCGCGCA
>DQIG01000077.1:0-536 GCA_003525885.1 Stenotrophomonas sp. | reverse complement strand
TGCCGAACTCGCGCACGCCGTAATACACGTAGTTGGCGTTGGCGTCGTCGCTGGCGACGGACTTGCTGCCCTTCCACAGGGTCAGGTTGGAGTGCGCCAGGTCGGCCGAGCCGCCGACGATTTCCGGCAGCAGCGGGGCGTAGGCTTCGATGGCCAACTGCGAGGCCTTGCGCGAGGCAATCGTCGGGCCTTCAGCCGCCACCTGGGCGATATAGGCATCGGCCTTGGCAACGAAGTCGGCCGGCAGCTCGCCATGCGAACGACGGGTCAGTTCGGCGGCTTCGCCCGGGTACTGGCTGGCGTACTTGTCGAACAGCTGTTCCCACTCGGCCTGGCGCAGGGTGCCGGCGCCATTGGCGCGCCAGCCGTCGTAGATCGCCTGCGGGATCTCGAACGGACCGTATTCCCAGCCCAGCTGCTTGCGGGTGGCTTCCAGCTCGTCCTTGCCCAGCGGGGCACCGTGGCTGGATTCCTTGCCCGCCTTGTTCGGCGAACCAAAACCAATGGTGGTGCGGCAGCAGATCAGGGTCGGCTTG
>DQIG01000159.1:7279-8256 GCA_003525885.1 Stenotrophomonas sp. | reverse complement strand
ACCCTTTTCCGGTGGCACGCCATCTGAGCCCGTGGCGCTGTGCAATGCCAATCAGAAGAGTTGCAAACATCACTCGATTGGAGACGCTTTCGGCATTCTCCCACGCTGTTAAGCACTGCCAGCGCTGACTGGCGTGGTGATCCGCCCGCACCGTGCAATCTGCGACAGGTGTCGAGGTTGGAAGGAGGAAGGAGGCGGGTGGGGAGGGGCGATGGCGACAGGCTCCGCGCGAGCCTGAGTCGAGCGTCGCTGGGCCCCACCGGCGTCAAAGCGTGACCTGCGACTCGGGTTGACGTTCCCAGCCACCAAGCGCAGGCTGGTCCAGCATGTTTCCTGACTAGCTAGAAGGAGACTTATGACCGCCACCGCTTCCTTGCACCCATCTCCCGACGCCCAGGGCCGTTCCCGCCTCTGGAGTGTGTTCTGGCTGCAGGGCGTCATTCCCAGCAACATTCTGTGGGCGGTCGCCCTCTGGGCGCTGGCCAACCAGCGCACGCCGCTGCTGCTGGGGGTATTCGCCGTGTTGCTGCTCTATACCGGCTGGATCATCCCGGCGGTGTGGCGGGCGGCGCCCACTGCGCACAGCCCCAACCTGGGCGTGGCCGCGCGCGGGCTGACCGTGGCCTGGGGGCTGAACACCGTGCTGGTGATCTTCTTTCTGACCCTGCAGCTGGTGGCTCAATAGAACTGAACGGGCTCGCCGCCACGGTCGAAGGCGGCGAAGCGGCCGATCTGACCGTCATGGATGGCGTTGACCATCAGCTGCAGCGGGCGTGCGGCTTCGTCGCTGTTGGGCGCGAAACCGCCACGGCCGTCCAGCGCCGCTACGAACACCAGGTCCCAGTCGATGCCGGTGGTGGCCGATTCGGCCGCCAGCGCCTGGAAGCCGGGCACTTCGGCCGGCAGCTTGTCCACGCACAGCACCGGCGACAGGGTGCCGCCCTCGCGGCGGTCGTGCCGGTCGCGCTGGTCGTCGG
>DQIG01000159.1:6599-7128 GCA_003525885.1 Stenotrophomonas sp. | reverse complement strand
TGCCGGTCGCGCTGGTCGTCGGTGGGCGATTCGGGCAGCTCGGCGCGCACGAATACGAACAGCAAGCGTTGCGGTTCAGCCTGCTGGGCTGCGGCGTGCAGCAGCTGCTGGAAATCGTTCATCATCATGAGGGTTGTCACACGCCCGCTGCACGGAAAGCCGCATGCTGCCACAACGCCTGCCGTGCGGGGCCGAGGACGATTGATTTAAGTCATGCCCATGGAACTGACTGCCGCGTAGGCTGGCAATCGTTCCAGCAGACGAGGGTTTCCGGGCCGTTCCGGGCACAGGCAAGACGGTGGAGCAACAAGGTGGACCAGCCATGAGCCAACTCACCGACGGTTTCGGACGCAGCTTTCCGTACCTGCGCCTGTCGTTGACCGAAGCCTGCAACTTCCGTTGCAGCTACTGCCTGCCCGACGGTTACCAGGCCGATGGCCGCCCGCGCTTCCTGCAGGTGGATGAAATCGCGCGCCTTGTGCGTGCGTTCGCGGCGCTGGGCATGAGCAAGATCCGCCTGACCGGCGGC
>DQIG01000159.1:6324-6447 GCA_003525885.1 Stenotrophomonas sp. | reverse complement strand
AGATCCGCCTGACCGGCGGCGAGCCCAGCCTGCGCAAGGATCTGGACGAGATCATCGCCACCGTGGCGGCAGTGCCGGGCATCCGCAAGGTGGCCATCACGACCAATGGCACGCTGCTGCCGC
>DQIG01000159.1:5115-6171 GCA_003525885.1 Stenotrophomonas sp. | reverse complement strand
ACCAATGGCACGCTGCTGCCGCGGCGCCTGCCGGGCTGGCACCGGGCAGGCCTGACCGCGCTGAACGTGAGCATGGACAGCCTGCAGCGCGAACGCTTCAAGACCATCACCGGGCATGATCGCCTGCCGGAGATCGAACAGGGCCTGGCCCTGGCGCAGGCGCTGGGCCTGCCGGCGATCAAGCTCAACGCGGTGCTGCTGCGCGGCCTGAACGACGACGAGCTGCCGCAGTGGATGGACTACCTGCGCGATCGTCCCTTCAGCGTGCGCTTCATCGAACTGATGCGCACCGGCGACAACGAAGCCTATTTCCAGCGCCACCACCTGCGCGCAGACGTGGTGATCGAGCAGCTGCTGGCCGCTGGTTGGCACGAACGGCCGCGCGCCGCCGATGCCGGCCCGGCGCGCGAGTTCGACCACCCCGACCATCGCGGCAGCATCGGCATCATCGCCCCGTATTCGCGTGACTTCTGCAAGGGCTGCAACCGCCTGCGGGTAACCGCCAAGGGTGACCTGCGGCTGTGCCTGTTCGGCGAGTTCGGCGTGCCGCTGCGCCCGCTGCTGCAGAGTGACGATGACCACGACGCGCTGCTGGCACGCATCACCACACAGCTTGGCCTGAAAGCGGCCGGGCATGGACTGCACCAGGGCCAGACCGGGCTGACCCCGCACCTGGCTTCCATCGGAGGATGAGCAACACGATGAGTGGGGAATTGAATGCGGCCTTCCATATGGCCGATGTCCGCGACAAGCGCATCACCCGCCGCCGAGCGGTGGCGGTGGGCGAGCTGCATGCCGGTCCAGTGGCCTATCCGCTGATCGTCGAGCGCCGCCTGCCCAAGGGCGACGCGCTGGTAATGGCCGAGATTGCCGGCTTGCAGGGCGCCAAGATGGCCTCGATGCTGATGCCGCTGTGCCACCCGCTGCCGCTGGAACTGGTGCAGGTGTTCTGCGCGCCGGTGCCGGAGCGGCAGGCGATCCGCGTGTGGTGCGAGTGCGCCAGCGAGGCGCGCACCGGCGTGGAGATGGAGGCACTGGCCGGCGTCAACGCCGCGC
>DQIG01000159.1:4620-4970 GCA_003525885.1 Stenotrophomonas sp. | reverse complement strand
CTGGCCGGCGTCAACGCCGCGCTGCTGACCCTGTACGACCTGAGCAAGCCGGTGGAACCGGCGCTGCGCATCGAAGGTATCCGCCTGCTGTTCAAGGAGGGCGGCAAGCGCGGTGTCTGGCTGCACCCCGACGGCATGGACGAGGCCGAGCGCGCGCGATTCAAGCCGCGTGCGCCGAAGGGCCTGGAGGGCGCTGCCTGCGCGGTGATCACGCTGAGTGATCGTGCCAGCGAAGGCACCTATGAGGATATCTCTGGCCCGACCCTGGTGACCGGCGTGAAAAAGCTGGGTGGCGAGGTAGTGGCCGCCGAGGTCTTGCCGGATGGCATCGAGCCATTGGCGGGGGGGGG
>DQIG01000159.1:4070-4458 GCA_003525885.1 Stenotrophomonas sp. | reverse complement strand
GGGCCGCCTGCAGGCCCTGGCTGCCGAGGGCGTGCGCCTGTGCCTGTGTACCGGCGGTACCGGGCTGGGCCCGCGTGATTTGACCCCGGAGGCGCTGCGTTCGTTGAACGCGCGGCCGGTGCATGGCCTGGCGCAGATGGTGCGTGCACTGAGTGCGCAGCACACGCCGATGGCCTGGCTGAGCCGCGCCGAGGTGGTGCAGCTGGGCAACATGCTGGTGTTTGCATTGCCCGGCAGCCCGAAGGCGGCGGCGCAGTGCCTGGACATCCTGGCGCCGGTACTGGGCCATGCCCTGGCGATGGTCGAGGGGGATGGCCACCCATGATTCCCTACAGCGAGGCCTTGCAGCACCTGCTGGACGCGGCCACGCCGCTGCCGGCCGAGCGGC
>DQIG01000159.1:3209-3908 GCA_003525885.1 Stenotrophomonas sp. | reverse complement strand
CCCCCCCCCCCCCTGCCGCTGCATGAAGCCGGCGGCCGTACCCTGGCCAGTGACATCCACAGCGGGCAGTCGTTGCCGCCGTTCGACAATTCGGCGATGGACGGCTTCGCGCTGCGCGCCAACGGCGCGACGTTCGAGGCCGGTACCGAATTCGCGGTGCAGGGCTGGCAGGCAGCCGGTGATGCGGGTGCCGAAGGCGGCGAAGGTGCCTGGGAAATCATGACCGGTGCGCGCATGCCGTCCGGGCTGGATACGGTGGTACCGGTCGAGAATGTGGACATCCTCGCCAGCGAGGAGGGACGCCCGACCCGCATTGCCCTGAAGGCATCGGTGAAGCCGGGCCAGCACGTGCGCCTGCGTGGCCAGGACGTGAGCGAAGGCGAGCGCGTGTTGCAGGCCGGGCAGGTGCTGGATATCAATGCGCGCACACTGCTGCATGCCATCGGCGTGGGCCAGGTGGTGGTGGTGGCACGGCCGAAGGCGGCAGTGATCGCCACCGGCAAGGAGCTGGTGACCGAGGCGGCGCAGACGCTGGAATCCGGGCAGATCCGTGACAGCAACCGGCCGTACCTGGTCGGCCGCCTGCAGGCCGGCGGTGCCGAGGTGGTCTGGCAGGGCACGGTGGGCGACGACGTGGCCGCGTTCAATGCGGTGCTGGATGAAGCGCTGGCCGCTGGCGCGCAGGTGCTGATCAGCACC
>DQIG01000159.1:2918-3059 GCA_003525885.1 Stenotrophomonas sp. | reverse complement strand
CGCGCAGGTGCTGATCAGCACCGGCGCGGTGTCGGCCGGGCGCTACGATTTCGTTCCCGATGCGCTGCGCGGCCGTGGTGCGCGCATCGTGTTCCACAAGGTAGCGATCCGCCCGGGCAAGCCGCTGCTGTTCGCGGTGCT
>DQIG01000159.1:1796-2768 GCA_003525885.1 Stenotrophomonas sp. | reverse complement strand
CTGCTGTTCGCGGTGCTGCCCAATGGCGCGCTGTACTTCGGTCTTCCGGGCAACCCGGTGTCGGCGGCCGTGGGCCAGCGTTTCTTCGTCGAGCCGGTGCTGCGCCGCCTGTTGGGGCTGGCGCCGGAGCTCATGTTGCAGCTGCCGCTGCAGGCCGACGTGCGCAAGCCGCCGGGCCTGCGCTTCCACGCGCGTGCGCGGGTGGAAATGGATGGGCAGGGGCGCCTGAGCGCGCGCGTGCTGTCCGGGCAGGAGTCGTTCCGTTTGATGTCCATGCTGCAGGCCAACGCCTGGGTGGTGCTGGAGGCCGAGGGAGACCTGGCCAGCGCTGGCACCTTCGTGCGCGTGCAGGGCTGGGGTCACCACGAACCGGTGCAGCTGGTGAGCCAGGAGTCATGATGAAACAGGTGAATCTGCAGTTGTTCGGTGCGTTTTCCGATCTGGATGCCAGCCGCGAGATCGCCGTGGATGTGGCCGGTGGCACCGTGGCCGATCTGCGCCAGGCGCTGCGCGAGCTGCTGCCGGTGCGTTGGCCGGGTTTCCGTGCCGGCCTGCTGGATTATTCGGCGTTCGCCGACCAGCAACGCGTGCTGCGCGACCACGAGGCGCTGCCCGACGATGGCCGGGTGGCGATCCTGCCGCCGGTGAGCGGGGGCTGAGCGATGAGCGGGAAGATCATCGCGAGGGTGGTGGACCGCGCGCAGGCGGCGATCGATCCGGCCGAGGGCATCGCCGCGGTCTCCGATCCAGGCTTCGGTGGCATCGACGTGTTCATCGGCAAGGTGCGCGACGTCAACATCGGTCGGCCGGTGACCGGGATCACGTACGACCTGTTCGAGCCGCTGGTGCTGAACGAATTCAAGCGCCTGGCGGCAGAGGTCGAGGCGACGTTCGGTCCGAAGCTGAAGCTGTATGTGGCCCATGCCAAGGGCCGGTTGGGCATTGGTGATGTGGCGGTGGTGGTGGCCGCCG
>DQIG01000159.1:1406-1644 GCA_003525885.1 Stenotrophomonas sp. | reverse complement strand
GGCGGTGGTGGTGGCCGCCGGCAGCCCGCACCGCGACGAGGCATTCCGCGCCTGCCGGCAGTTGATCGAGGTGGTGAAGCACCAGTGCCCGATCTGGAAGCAGGAGCATTACGAGGACGGCGACAGCGAGTGGAGCGAGGGCTGCAGCCTGTGCCATGCGGACAGCGAACCCGCCCATGCCCATGACCATGCGCACGACCATCAACATTGATGCTGACGCAGCCACGCATGGCGTGGC
>DQIG01000159.1:1038-1253 GCA_003525885.1 Stenotrophomonas sp. | reverse complement strand
ACGCATGGCGTGGCTCTACTGCGATGAACGTCAACGGCATCGTGCTGGCCGGCGGCCTGTCCAGCCGGATGGGGCGCGACAAGGCGCTGCTGCCGTGGCAGGGCCGCACGCTGCTGGAACACATGCGGGGCCTGTTGATGCAGGCTGGCGCCGAACGGGTGTGGGTGAGCGGCGACTATCCGGCCTTCGGCGGCATCACCGATCAGGTGGCGCGC
>DQIG01000159.1:289-888 GCA_003525885.1 Stenotrophomonas sp. | reverse complement strand
CATCACCGATCAGGTGGCGCGCTGCGGTCCCTTGGGTGGACTGCACAGCGTGATGCAGCAGATGCCCGATAGCCCGGCCTGGGTGGTAGCGGTGGATACGCCGTTGCTGGCGCCGCGGCTGCTGCAACGGCTGGCTGCCGAGGGGCGGGGCGCATGCACGATCTTTGACGGGCATCCCTTTCCCATGCGGTTGAATGTGGACAATGCCACTCGTAGCGTGCTGGCCGCGATGCTGGACGATGCGGACGGACCGCGCTCGGTAAAGGCCTTCCAGCGCCGCCTGCAGATGCACGCGCTGCTGCTGGAAAGCGTTGACGAAGCCTGCCTGGTCAACTGCAATACCCCCGAACAATGGGAGGATGTTGCGTCATGAAAGTGCAGTTGCAGGACCAATCGGTACGGCTTCGCCTGGACGAGGCCGAACTGGCGCGCCTGCTGGCCGGTGAAACGGTCGAGAACATGACCCGCTTCGGCGGCATTGAAGGTTGGGGCATGGCGGTCTCGCTGCATGGCGGCGAGCAACCGGTGCTGCTTGATGGCGGCACCTTCTGCCGCCTGGTACTGCCGCGCTCGGCAGTTGAGGCATTGGCAGCGCGGCT
>DQIG01000159.1:0-130 GCA_003525885.1 Stenotrophomonas sp. | reverse complement strand
AGCGCGGCTGCCGTGCCGGGATGGCCTGCTTTTCGCGATCACCCTGGAAGATGGCAGCCCGCTCCAGCTGCAGTTCGATGTGGACGTACGCGACAGCGTGCGCCAGCGCGGGGTGAACCGACGCTCTTCC
>DQIG01000074.1 GCA_003525885.1 Stenotrophomonas sp. | reverse complement strand
CGTACTTGCAGCGTCCCCTGCACGGCCCACCCGCCACACCCAACACATGACCCGCTCTACGCGACCAACCCACGAGGGGCTGCGCCGTTGGCTGGAAACTACGCCACCGCGCGAAGAACCAGCGCCAGGATCGCCGGCACCGCCTGGATCATGAAAATGCGGCGGCTCACGCTGTAGGCGCCATAGCACCCCGCCACCACCACGCAGGCCAGCGAGAACGTCACCAGCACCGGCTGATCGATCACCAGCCCCACCACGATGCCCGCCGCCAGGAAGCCGTTGTACAAGCCCTGGTTGGCCGCCAGCACGCGCGTGGTCTCGGCCTTCTCCGGTGTGTTGCGGAACGTCTTCAGGCCCAGTGGGCGGGTCCACAGGAACATCTCCAGCACCAGGAAATAGACGTGCAGCAGTGCGACCAGCAAGGTCAGGGCGAGTGCGATCCAGTACATGCGCGGTTCCTTGGACAGGGAAGAAGAATCGGGTCAGATCCCTTTCCCCATGGGAAAGGCATCTGACCCCGGAAAATCAGCGGTCGCGCGGCAGCTTCTTTTCTTCGCGCAGCACGCCGAACGCGGCCAGGGTCATGAAGCCAGCCACCAGCACGCCGCCGATGAACACCACGTGCGAGCCGAACAGGCTCAGCGCCTTGTGGATCCAGGTGAAACCCAGGTCCGCACCGCGGTACACCACGGTATCGATCGCCGCGCCGGCCTTGTAGCGCCACTGCCGGTCCACGCGGGTGTAGATCGTCTCGCGCGCCGGCTTGGCCAGTGCGAACTCGCTGGCGCGGGTCATCACCTGCACCACCGCGACCATCAACGGCATCGGCGAGGCGGCCAGCACCGAGAAGCCGATCAGGATCGCGAAACCGGGAATCAGCAGCGCCGGCGCGATGCCGTGGCGCGACAGCAGCCAGCGGGTCAGGCCCACCTGCATCAGCAGCGCCAGCGCGTTCACCGCCAGGTCGATGCGCGAGAAGAACGCAGTACTGGCCGCCGGGTCGGTGAAGGCCGCGCGCACGATGCTGGCCTGCTGGTTGTACAGCAGCGTGCCCACGCCCACGCCGAACACCACCATCACCGCCAGCCAGCGCAGCAGCGGCTCGCGCACGATCAATTTCAGACCGTCCAGCACGCTGCCGCCCATCGGCTGTTCGCCGGAGACCAGTTGCTGCTCGCGTTCGCGCAGCACCGCCCAATGCCGCAACCGCCAGATGCAGAACAGGCACACGACCAGGAATCCCGCCGACACCAGCATGAGGTTGGCGATGCCCACGCGCTGCACCAACGCACTGGTGATCAACGGGCCGAGGAACGCGCCAACGGTACCGGCCGCACCGATGTAGCCGTAGTAGGCACGTGCCTGTGCGTTGGAGAACACATCGGCCATGAAGCTCCAGAACACCGCCACCGCGAACAGGTTGAACACCATGACCCAGAGGAAGAAGGCCATGCCCCGCCCTGGTACGTGGCTGTCGAACAGTGCGTAGAAGCCCAGCAGGGTGACGATGAAGAAGCCGTACACCACGGGAAGGAACACACGGCGTGGGAAGCGGCTGACCAGCCAACCGTACACCGGCTGCAGCACCAGCATGATCACGAACACGCAGGAGAACAGGAACTGCAGGACGAAGTCCTTCAACGCGATGCCGTGGCTGGCGAACCAGGCGATCAGCACAGGCGGGAACACCGTCTCCAGATCGGCCGAGGCAGCCATTGCCTCACGCACCGGGCGCAGCACGTAGTAACCGCTGAGCAGGCAGAAGAAGTACAGGAACGACCACCACAGTGCCGGCGACTCGCGCAGCGCCGCCACCAGGCCCTGCAGCGGCCCCTTTCCCCGTACCGCGCTCACGCGGTGTCCCTCGCCTGAAGACGGCGGTTGGACAGCGGCATGGCAGGCTCCGGGGCGGTGAAGCGCGTACGTTAGCCAATGCACCGCAACATCGCCAGCACGACGCGCCTTCCCGCCTGCGGACGGGCGCGGCGGCCGGGCCCGGATGACACGTTCCGACACATGCTTTCGGGGCGTCAAAATTCCAACTTTTTCAACGAGATGCGCATTCATCTTCGCTTTGTTTGTGCACAGGGGAAAAGCGGCGCTAGAATCGCCATCAGCAGTCGCGCACGGGTCCAACCGATGAAAAAGAACAGCCTGCGTCGTCCGATCCGTTCGGCGGCCACCGGTTTGCTGGGCATGTTGATGCCCGTTGCCTTGTCCACCACCGCGCAGACCCCGCCGGCATTGCCGCCGATGCCGGCCAACATCGAATCGGCCGCCACCGCCGTTGCCCACACCCAGCCGGCCGCCTACCGCACCGGCCTGGTGCCGCAGGTGCAGGCACCGGCCGCAGGCTTCAACGTCGCCAACATCGAGTCGATGGCGCAGCAGCTCACCTATGGCGAGCGCGTGCCGGGCATGGCGGTGGCGATCGTGCAGGGTGGCCGCATCCTCAGCGCGCGCGGCTATGGCGTTACCGACGTCAACAATCCGCTGCCGGTCGATGCGCACACCGTGTTCCGCCTGGCGTCGCTGTCCAAGGCCTTCGCCGGCACCATGGCCGGCCTGCTGGTCAACGACGGCACGCTGCGCTGGGACAGCAAGGTCACCGACTATGTGCCGGGCTTCCGTCTGAACTCGCCGGAAGCCACTGATCGCCTGACCGTGGCCGACGTGCTCAGCCATCGCGTCGGCCTGCCGTACAACGCCTACGACCGCGACATCGAAGGCAACGCCGAGTACTACTCGCTGACCCAGAAGCTGGCCAACACCAGCCTGAAGTGCCTGCCGGGCGACTGCTACGCCTACCAGAACGTGGCCTTCAGCCTGATCGGCGACGTCGTCTACGCCGCTTCCGGTAGCTTCTACGAGCAGTCGGTGGAGCGCCGCATCTTCAAGCCGCTGGGCATGAACGATGCCAGCCTCGGCCTGGCCGGCATCCAGGCCAGCTCGCGCTGGGCGCGCCCGCACGTGCGCAGCCGCAACGGCTGGGTTTCACTGACGCCGAAACCGACCTACTACCGCGTTGCTCCGGCTGCTGGCGTCAATGCCAGCGCCAGCGACATGGCGCAGTGGCTGCTGGCCCACACCGGGCACCGGCCGGACGTGCTGCCGGCGCCGCTGTTGGCGACCCTGCATTCGAGCCTGATCAACACCCCCGGCGAGATGCGTTCGGGCTGGCGCCGCGAGCGCCTGCATTCGGCCGGCTACGCACTGGGCTGGCGTACCTTCGACTACGCCGGCCACGACGTGGTGTTCCATGCCGGTGCCGTGCAGGGCTATCGCGGCCTGGTCGCGCTGGTGCCGGAACGCGATCTTGGCATCGCCATCCTCTGGAATGGCGAGAGCGGCCTGCCCAGCGGCCTGCTGCCGACCGTGCTCGACTCCGCGCTCGGCCTTCCGGCGCAGCGCTGGCTGGACGTGGACACCGACTTCGGCAGCGACAACCTGATGGCCGAGGGCGCCAGCCCGGCGCAGCAGGACAAGCGCAAGGGCAAGGGCGCCTCGGGCAATCGCGCGGTGGCTTCGCCGCGCTGATCAGGCGGGCTCGACCGTGAGCATGAAGGGCGGCCTGCGGGCCGCCTTTTTCTTGTTCTTTTGGTTCCGCAGCGCTAGTGCGCGAAGTAGTGCATGCCGCCGTCCACCGGAATGACCGCACCGGTGATGTAACCGGCCAGCGGCGAGGCGAGGAACGCCACCAGCGGCGCCACTTCGTCCGGCTCACCGAAGCGTCCGATCGGGATGTTGCTGGCGATGAACGCGCGTCGGCTTTCCTCGGTGGGATGCAGGCGGTCCAGGATCTGCGGGCTGTTGATGCGCCCCGGTGCAATCGCATTCACCGTAATGCCCTGCCCGGCCACTTCCGACGACAGCCCCTTGCTCCACAGATGAAGCGCCGCCTTCGCCGCGGTGGCGGCGTTCACCGAACGTGGCTCCATCGAACCGCTGAAATTGATCACCCGTCCCCATGACTGCGCCTGCATGCCGGGCAACAGCGCCTGGGTCAGCCGTCGTGCGGCGGAGAAGTTCAGGGCGATCGCTTCCTCCCAGACCTCATCATCGGCATCCACCGTGGTCGGCCGGGAGCCCCCTGCGGCATTGACCAGGATGTCGACACGCTGCAATGCCTCGCGGGATGCCCCCGCGATGGACCAGACGTCGCCGGCGACAGTGACATCGCCGACCACGATGACCGGTGCTGCACCGCCTTCGGCTTCGATCCGCGCCGCCAGCGCCTGCAGGGGGGCGCGCTGCCGCGACGTGATGGCAACGCGCACGCCCTGGGCCGCCAGCTGCCTGGCGACGGCAGCACCGATGCCGCTGGCCGCGCCCGTCACCAACGCGGTACGGCCTGCAAGATTCAAGTCCATGGTGTTCTCCTGTCAGCGTGGCCGGCGAATCCGGCCCCTGTACGACATGCTGTTTGATCACCCCTGATTGATAAACTCCGCGCAGGTTTCAGCATTCAACACCCGGGGTGTCAGATGAACCTGCTGGAAAGCATGCAGGTCTACGTGCTGATCGTGGACAAGGGCAGCCTCAGTGCAGCGGCGGCGGCGATGGATATCTCCGCGACGATGGCCGGCAAGCACCTGCGTGCATTGGAAGCACGACTGGGCATGCAGTTGTTGAGCCGTACCACCCGGCGCCAGCACATGACACCGTTCGGTGAGGACTACTACACGCGCTGCCAGGAGATCCTGCGCCTGGTGGAGGAAACCGACGCGCAGGCTCAGCACCAGCACCTGGCACCGGCGGGCACGCTGCGCATCAGTGCACCGGTGATCTTCGGTACGCATGCGCTGGTACCGGCTCTGGCCGAGTACATGGTGCGCTATCCGGACGTCCGGGTCGAAGCCACGCTGACCGATCGTGTGGTGGACCTTGCAGAAGAGGGCTTCGAAGCGGCGCTTCGGATCGGCACGCTGGCCGACAGCAGCGTGCTGGTGGCGCGAGCACTGACCCCCTATCGCCTGATGATGTGCGCCTCGCCGGCGTATCTGGCCAGGCATGGCACGCCACACAGCGTGCAGGCACTTGCCGGCCATCAATGCCTGTCGTTCGAACCGAGTGCACTTGCGCAATGGCTGCAGGCCGACGCTGGCGAGCTCGACCACGTGCCCGACGGCAGGCTGCAGATCAACAATGGCGAAGCGCTGCGTTCGGCGGCGCTGCATGGCCTGGGTATCGTGCTGCAGTCAGCGCTGCTGCTGGCTGCCGATGTCGAGGCTGGGCGACTGGTGCAGCTGCTCCCAGGGCACGGCCAGGCCGGTCGGCCGATGCACGTGGTTTATGCGCACGACCGTTACCACTCCACCCGCCTGCGCAGCTTCCTCGATTTCCTGGTGGAGCGTTTTCCACCGGCACCGCAGGGCTAGCGTCGACCGTCAGAAAAGCAGTCGGGCACGGCTCGGCTCTACAAACAGGCCCATAAAAAAACCCCCTCCCCGCTGGGCAGCCAGGGAAGGGGGTTTCAGGATGCGGCTATCGGGAAGTACTTAGATCAGCGGCGCCGGGGTTGCCGGCAGAGCGACCGGAGCGGCCTTCTTCTTGCGGGCGGCCGGCTTGCGCTTGGCAACCTTCTTCGCTGCCTTCTTCGGGGCAGCCTTCTTGGTGGCCTTCTTCGCGGTCTTCTTTACTGCCTTCTTGGCGGTCTTCTTGACGGCCTTCTTGGCAGTCGCCTTCTTTGCGACCTTCTTGGCCGGCTTGCGGGCCGTGGCCTTCTTGGCAGTCTTCTTGGTGGCCTTCTTGGCTACCTTCTTGACGGCCTTCTTCGCGGTCTTCTTGACGGCCTTCTTGGCAGTGGACTTCTTGGCTACCTTCTTCGCCGCCTTCTTCACTGCCTTCTTCGCAGTGGTCTTCTTGGCGACCTTCTTCGCAGCCTTCTTCACTGCCTTCTTGGCGGTCGCCTTCTTCGCGACCTTCTTCACTGCCTTCTTGGCAGCGGCCTTCTTCGCGACCTTCTTCACCGCTTTCTTGGCGGCGGGCTTCTTCTTCGCAGCTTTCTTGGTTGCCATGGGATGGCTCCTCGTCAGTGATAGGGAGTTGAAACGCCCAGTTGGATCAAACCCGCGGATGCTGCGTGCGGGGACCGCCGGCGCGTCAGGCGCGCCGTTACGGATGCGGCAATGCCCGCCTCGATCGGCGGAGCGGGCATCGGAACGGGAAGTGCCTTGCATTTCTCCGGGGGAAGCGGGGCCATGTCCACCGTCATCAGGGTCGCGGTGGTCTTGAAGGGGCTGCTTCGCATCGGACGATTGATTCTGCGCACTCGGTTGGGCAGGCAAGGTCTGCTGAGGCGAAACCTAATCACGGTTTTTTTTACTGTCAACAACCCCCGCGAAAAATTTTCACATCCGCGCCCTCCCGGGCGCCGTCGGCGCCTCCACTCCGCACGGCCTGCAACGACGGTAGAAACGGCGCGCACGCGCGTTGCCTGCATCGATGCCGATGCAGGTGTTGATCAAAAAACACTTGAAATAAGCACTCCGCGCAGATAGGTGCAGGCTGGGCACAGCAGCGCGCGTGCATCGTCGATGGTCACCGATACCGCCGCCAACGCCAGCACAACGGCGCCGCAACGGGGGGCGAAAAGTTTTCACATTCGAACGCTTCGGCGCGGGGCTGAAACGCGGATTTGCGCAAAACTGCGCACGCCGATCGGCACCGTTCGTCTGTCGGCTGATGCCACGCCGAGGGTGCGCAGCGAACCCCGCGTCATGAGTCCGACGCGATCGCCAAAACAAAAACGGCCACCCGAAGGTGGCCGTTTCAGAATCCGGAAACGATGACTCAGTGGTCTTCGTTCTCCAGGGCTTCGGCGTACGCATCCGGGTCCAGCAGATCGTTGACCTCTTCGGCGTTGGTCAGTTCGACCACGAACATCCAGCCTTCGCCGTAGGCATCTTCGTTGATGGTTTCCGGCTTGTCGGACAGGGCCGAGTTGACCTCGACGACCTTGCCGCTGATCGGGCTGTAGACGTCCGAGGCGGCCTTCACCGACTCGACGACGGCGATCTGTTCGCCGGCCTTGGCGTCGGCGCCGACTTCCGGCAGTTCGACGTAGACCAGGTCACCCAGCAGGCCCTGGGCGTGGTCGGAAATACCGACGGTGACGCGGCCATTGCCTTCGACACGGGCCCACTCATGGGACTTGAGGAACTTGAGGTCGCCGGGGATCTCGCTCATGGGACTGCTCCAGAGATATGCAGGGGTGGAAAAAACGGGGTTAGTGTAACCAACCGGCCGCCACTGCTGTCAGTGACGACCGGCACGTTCGGATCAGGCGTCGGCGAGCACGCCGGGCTGGGCCTGGCCTTCGCGCACGAACGGGAACTTGACCACGCGCACCGGCACCTGCCGGCCGCGGATGTCGACGGTGACCTCGCCGAGTTCACCGGCCGGCACGCGGGCGAAGGCGATGCCCTTGGCCAGGGTCGGCGAGAAGGTGCCGGACAGGATCTCGCCCTGGCCGCCGGCGGTGGTGACCGCCTGCCCGTGGCGCAGCACGCCCTTCTCGTCCATCACCAGGCCGATCATCTGGCGCGCGGTGCCGGCGCTCTTCTGCGCCTCCAGCACGTCGCGGCCAATGAAGTCGCGGCCTTCGTCCAGCGACACGGTCCAGGCCAGCGCCGCTTCATACGGGCTGATCTCTTCGTCCATGTCCTGGCCGTACAGGTTCATGCCGGCTTCCAGGCGCAGGGTGTCGCGCGCGCCGAGGCCGGCCGGCTTCACGCCTGCCGCCAGCAGGCGGTTCCAGAAGGCGACCACGGCATCCTGCGGCAGCAGGATCTCGAAACCATCTTCGCCGGTGTAGCCGGTGCGGGCGACGAACAGCTCGACGCCATCATCGGACTGCACCTGCAGGGCGGCGAAGCGACCCAGCTTGGTCAACGCTGCACGGTCGGCTTCGCGGGCCAGGCCGATCACGATGTCGCGCGCCTGCGGGCCCTGCACGGCGAGGATGGCCAGGTCCGGGCGCTGTTCGACGGAAACGCCGAACGGCGCGGCCTGCTCGCGCAGCCATGCCAGGTCCTTCTCGCGGGTGGAGGCGTTGACCACCATGCGGAAGAAGTCGTCGCCCAGGTAGTAGACGATCAGGTCGTCGATGACGCCGCCGCGCGGGTTCAGCATGCACGAGTACAGTGCCTTGCCGGTCACCTTCAGCTTGTCGACCGAGTTGGCCAGCAGGCGGCGCAGGAACGGCTTGACCTGGTCACCGCGCAGGTCGACCACCGTCATGTGGCTGACGTCGAACACACCGGACTCGCGGCGCACCAGGTGGTGCTCGTCCAGCTGCGAGCCATAGTGGATGGGCATGTCCCAACCCCCGAAATCGACCATCTTGGCGCCAAGGGCGCGGTGGGTATCGTTGAGCAGCGTCTTCTGGGTCATGACCGGGTCCGGCAGCAGAGGAAACAAGAATCCCCATTATCCCAGATCGGTCGCCCGCAGGCGTGCCGCAGCGCAGCGGTCCATGGAAGCGGAAGTGCAACCTGCCTGCCCTTTCCTTTGCAGGCAAGGCAATGGCCGCGGAGCTCCGCAACCACCTGCTACAGGCGCACCCGCCCGCGCAGGATGTCGAGGAACATCACCCAGTCGCCCATGAACGAGTACAGCGGATGCCGGAACGTCGCCGGGCGGTTCTTCTCGAAGAAGAAATGGCCGACCCAGGCGAACCCGTAGCCGCAGAACAGAGCACCGAGCAGGAGCAGCGGCTGGCCGCGCAGCAGGGCAGTGGCGACCAGCAGCAGCACTCCGCAGCTGCCGATGAAATGCAGGCGCCGCGACACCGGGTGGCGGTGCTCGCTGAGATAGAACGGATAGAACTCGCGGAAGCTGGCGAAGCGGGACATGAGCATGCTCCGGGGGCCGTGGTCGCTGCCATCATGCGCCTTCCGCGGAGGCGCCGCCGCCCTTGTAGCGCCGAGCCATGCTCGGCTGCGGTGACATTCGTTGAATCAAGGCAGCCGAGCGTGGGCTCGGCTCTACACTGATGAGGTGCGCGGCCCGAACATGATCACCGCCATGCCGGCCAGGCACAGCACCGCGCCCAGCAGGTCCCAGCGGCTGGGACGAATGCCGTCGACCAGCCACAGCCAGAACAGCGCGGTGCCGATGTAGACGCCACCGTAGGCGGCATAGACCCGTCCACTGGCAGTCGGGTGCAGGGTCAGCAGCCAGGCGAACAGGGCCAGGCTGGCCGCCGCCGGCAGCAGCAGCCAGACGCTGCCCCCCTTGCGCAGCCACAGCCATGGCAGGTAACAGCCGACGATCTCGGCCAGCGCGGTCAGCAGGAACAGGCCGAGCGTCTTCACGCTTTCTCCGCCGCCTTGGCGTGCTGCCACAGCGCTTCCTGCGCATCCAGGTCCAGTGCGGCCAACGCCTCACCCTGCGCCTCGGCCTGTGCTTCCATCGCGCGGAAGCGGCGTTCGAACTTATGGTTGGCCCCGCGCAGTGCGGCGCCCAGATCGATATCGGCATGCCGCGCCAGGTTCGCGCAGACGAACAGCAGGTCGCCCAGTTCTTCCTGCAGGCGCGCCTTGTTGCCCGCGATATCGCCGCGCTCGAACTCCTCGCGCAGCTCCTGCAGTTCCTCGGCTGCCTTGTCCAGCACCGGCAGCGGGCCCGGCCAGTCGAAACCGACCTTGGCCGCGCGCGACTGCAGCTTCACCGCCCGCTGCCATTCCGGCAGGCCGCGCGAGATACCGGCCAATGCGGAGGTGTCCTGCTCGCCCTTGGCGGCACGCTCGGCGCGCTTGATCGCCTCCCAGTTGCGCATCACCCCGTCGGCATCGTCGACGCTGACCTCGGCGAACACGTGCGGGTGGCGGCGCTGCATCTTGTCGCTGATCGCGCGGGCGACCTCGGCGAAGGCAAACGCGCCCTGCTCCTCGGCCATGCGTGCGTGGAACACCACCTGCAGCAGCAGGTCGCCGAGCTCATCGCAGAGATCGTCCAGGTCACCCCGATCGATCGCATCGGCGACCTCGTAGGCTTCTTCGATGGTGTAGGGGGCGATGGTCGAGAAGTCCTGTTCCAGGTCCCATGGACAGCCCCCCTGCGGATCGCGCAGGCGCGCCATGATCGCCAGCAGGCGTTCCAGTTCATGGCTGGCATCACTGCCGGTGGTAGGGGTGTCGTGCGCGCTCATGCGGCCTCCAGGATCAGTCGGACAACCAGTCGCGCCATGGCAGGCTGGTATCACCAAGGGCAATGAAATCGCCGTTCAACAGGGTCTCGCGGCGGTTGTAGCGGAACGGCTTGCCGGTCGCCGCCGACAGCACTGCACCGCCGGCGGCATGCAGCACGCACTGGCCAGCGGCGGTATCCCATTCGGAGGTCGGGCCCAGCCGCGGATAGACATCCAGGCCGCCTTCGGCGATCCGGCAGAATTTCAGCGACGAGCCCTGCGCGATGGTCTCGATGCGGCCCATGCGCGCCAGCAGTGCTTCGGTTTCCGGTGAGCGGTGCGAGCGGCTGGCCGCGACCCGAAGTGGCGCGGTGGCCGGCGTGCGGGTGCGCAGCACGGTGTCGTGCAGGCCCTGCCGGCGATAGGCCAGCTCACCACGCATGGCATGCCAGACGATGCCGGTGACCGGCGCCAGCACCACACCAAAGGCCGGCGCGCCCTGGTAGATCAGGGCGATGTTGACGCTGAATTCGCCGTTGCGCTTGACGAACTCGCGGGTGCCATCGAGCGGATCCACCAGCCAGTACGCACCCCAATGGCGGCGCTGCTCCCAGCCCACCTGCGCCGATTCCTCGGACAGGATCGGCAGGTCCGGGGTCAGCTGGCGCAGGCCCAGCTCAATGACCTGGTTGGCCGCCAGGTCGGCCGCGGTGACCGGGCTGTTGTCGTCCTTGATCTGGACCTCGAAGCCATCGGCATACACCTGCATGATGGCCTGTCCGGCTTCCTGGGCGATGGCGATGGCGGTCTCGCGCAGGTCCGTCGTCAGCTTGATCATCGCGTTCCCTGCAGCCACTGGCGGGCAATGAACAGCGCCGCCAGCGAGCGTCCCTCGGAGAAATCCTCGCGCAGCATCAGCTGGTCCAGATCAGCCAGCTTCCACGGCACCACTTCCAGTTCTTCCGGCTCGTCGCCGGCCAGCTTTTCCGGGTACAGGTCGCGCGCCACCACCAGCCACGACTGGTGGCTCATATAGGTCGGGGCCAGGGTCATCGCGCGCAGCACGTCGACACGGCGCGCACCATAACCGGCCTCTTCCTTCAGCTCGCGGTCGGCGGCCTGCTCGGGGGTCTCGCCAGCGTCGATCCGGCCCTTCACCAGCCCCAGCTCGTAGCGGTGCATGCCGGCGGCGTATTCACGTACCAGCAGCACGGTTTCATCGTCGAGCAGCGGCACCACCACCACCGCACCGTGCCCTCGGCTGACCAGGCGCTCGAAACGGCGGCGTTCACCGTTGGAGAACTCCAGGTCAAGATGCTGGCGCTGGAAGGGGCCGTTTTCCTCATCGGTGATCCGATGGATGATCGGCAAGCGACGCCCGGCACGGTCATCGTTCATGCGGAATCTCCGCGGCGCCCGGCGCCTGCGCCGGGGCCGATAGAATGTGCAGGCAGCAACATGTTCATGAGCCCGAAATGCTAGCAGACCCAACCCCCTCCCCGCTGGCCCACCACTGGCGACAGCGCGACCTGCAGGTGCTGTGGCACCCGTGCACGCAGATGCGTGAGCATCCGGACACCCTGCCGCTGGTACCGATTGCCCGTGGCGAAGGCGCGTGGCTGATCGACCACGACGGCAACCGCTATCTGGATGCGGTCAGCAGCTGGTGGACCAATCTGTTCGGCCACGCCGAACCGCGCATCAGTGGCGCCATCGCAGCCCAGGCCGGGCAGCTGGAACAGGTGATGCTCGCCGGCTTCGGCCACGAGCCGGCGATCACCCTGGCCGAACGCCTGCTGGCACTGGCGCCACGCCAGCCGGGTCGCGAGCCGCTGGCCAAGGTGTTCTACGCCGACAACGGCTCGGCCGGCGTGGAAGTCGCGCTGAAGATGGCCTTCCAGTACTTCCAGAATCGCGGAGAGCCCCGGCGCACGCGCTTTGTCGCGCTGGAAAACGGCTACCACGGTGAGACCCTGGGCGCACTGGCGCTGGGCGACATCCCTCTGTACCGCCGCGTCTATGCGCCGTTGCTGGCCGAGGGCCTGTTCGCGCCCTCGCCCGATGCCTACCTGGCCGAACCGGGCCAGAGCGCGGCCGAGCGTGCGCGCCAGGCCGCCGACGGCCTGGCCACCTTGTTCGACCAGCATCCGGGCGAGATCTGCGCGGTGATCCTGGAGCCGCGCCTGCAGTGTGCCGGCGGCATGCGCATGCATGACCCTGTCTACCTGCAGCGCGTGCGCGAACTGTGCGATGCCCACGGCGCGTTCATGATCGCCGACGAGATCGCCACCGGCTTCGGCCGCACCGGCACCCTGTTCGCCTGCGAGCAGGCCGGCGTGATGCCGGACCTGATGTGCCTGTCCAAGGGACTGACCGGCGGCTTCCTGCCGCTGG
>DQIG01000432.1:8620-8871 GCA_003525885.1 Stenotrophomonas sp. | reverse complement strand
TGGCGCGCCTGCTCGGCCGCCGCGCCGAACACGCCCCACCGGCTGCGCTGGACGCCACCATCCTGGCCGCGGCGCGCGCTGCCGTGGACGCACCGGCTGCCGATGCTGCTCTCTCCACCGAGGCCCCGCGCACGCAGCACACACGCCCGCGTTGGCCGGCGGTGTTCGGCATCGCCGCCTCGATGGTGTTCGCCATCGGCATCGCCTGGCAGCTGCGCCCGGAACCGCCGCCGGTTCCGGCAGGCGAGGCC
>DQIG01000432.1:0-8449 GCA_003525885.1 Stenotrophomonas sp. | reverse complement strand
GTTGCTGCGGCACCGGCTGCGGCAGACGTCGCGGTCGCCGATCAGGCCGCTGAGAGTAGTGCCGCCGACAGCGCGGTTGCCGCTTCGGAAGCGGCCGCCGAACCCTCAGCACCGCAGGCAGCCCCTGTTGCCGCTCCCCCGGCACCGTCCGTCGCGCGCGTACCCAGGCCTGCGCCGGCCGAGACCGCTGAAGCCCCCGCCCAGGCTGCACGATCGATGGCGGCGGATGCGGCCGCCGATACGTCCTTTGCGGCGCTCCCGCCCGCTCCGGTCGCGGCGCCGCCCGCGCCACCTGCACCCGTCGCCTACTCGGCACCCGCACCGGCATTGGCGCCCGCCCCGGCAGGGGCGTTGAAAGCGCGCACTGCCGAGGCGCCAGTGGCCAATGCTGCCGATGCCGAACGGGCGCAGGCGCTGGATCGGGTAGAGATCAACTCGATGAAACGTCAGGCCCCGAGCCGCTCCGCCCCTGGCGTCATGCGCCGTGGCGCCGATGCGGGGCTCACTGCGGATGCTGTGCAGGCCGAAGTGGACGCCGATGCACACCTGCCGCGTCGGCAGTGGCTGCAGAAGATCCGCGCGCGCCTCGACGACGGCCAGCGCGACCTGGCTCGCGCCAGCCTGGAGCGCTATGTGCAGCAGTATCCGGAAGCACGACTGCCGCGCGACCTGCGCCCGCTGCTGGACGACTGAAGCGGACAGCGACCTCCGGCAACCCCGTAGAATGACGGGAATGCTCGATACCCTCGCCCAGCCAGTCAGCCACACGCTGGAAGTCAAACACAGCCGCTTCATTGCCCATGCCGCGCCGATCGACGGTGCCACGGCGGCGGCGGCGTTCCTGCAGCAGGTGGCGGTAGCCGACGCGACCCACAACTGCTGGGCCTACCGGCACGGCCAGGACTACCGTTCCAGTGACGATGGCGAGCCCGCCGGTACAGCCGGGCGGCCGATCCTGGCCGCGATCGACGGTCAAGGCTTCGACCGGGTGGTGGTGGTGGTGACGCGCTGGTTCGGCGGAATCAAGCTGGGCGCCGGTGGACTGGTGCGCGCCTATGGTGGCGCTGCCGCCGAGTGCCTGCGGACCGGCCCCCGCTTGCCGCTTGTGGCGATGGCCCGGCTGCAGCTGCTGGCCGGTTTCGAGGACCTGGGCACCCTGCACGCCACCCTGCCCGCCTTCGGCGCCGAGAAGCTCGATGAACAGTTCGATGCCAACGGCGTGTGCCTGCGGGCCGAATTGCCCGCCGATCAGGTCGATGCATTGAAAATCCGCCTGCGCGACGCCACCCGTGACCGTATCCGCATACAAGACGACAACCAGGATGACTGACAAGGACGACGCCCCCGCCTCGACCCCGCCGCTGCGCCGCCTCGGCAGCCTGCGGACGTTGTGGCCGTTCGTGCGCCGCCATAGCGGGCTGTTCACCGCCTGGCTGCTGGCCCTGGCAGTGTCTTCGGCCGCCACGCTGAGCCTGCCCCCCGCCGTGAAGCAGATGATCGACCATGGCTTCACCAGCGGTGGCCAGATCAACCGTGCCTTCGCCCTGCTGATGCTGGTGGCAGTGGTGCTGGCCCTGGCAACGGCCGCACGGTTCTTCTTCGTATCGCTGCTGGGCGAAAAGGTCGTCGCCGACCTGCGCAGCCGCCTGTATACACACCTGATCCAGCTCGGTGCCGGGTTCCACGACCGTAGTCGCAGCGGCGAACTGGTCTCTCGCCTGACCGCCGACAGCGAACTGCTGCGCAGCGTGGTCGGTTCGACCATGTCGGTCGCCCTGCGCAGCAGCGTCACCGTGGTCGGCAGCCTGGCGATGCTGTTCGTCACCAGCCCGCGGCTGGCCGCGTGGTCGCTGCTCGGCATCCCGCTGGCGGTGCTGCCGATCATCATCGGCGCGCGCAAGCTGCGCACCGTTGCGCGCAGCAGCCAGGACCGCATCGCCGATGCCAACAGCCTGGCCAGCGAGACACTGGGCGCAGTGCGCACGGTGCAGGCACATGCGCGCGAGCCCTATGAGCGCGGACGCTTCGACAAGGCACTGGGCGATGCCATCGGTGCCGCGCGCCGGCGCATCGGTGCGCAATCGCTGGTCACCGCCAGCGCCATCCTGCTGGTGTTTGGCGCCATCGTTGGCGTGCTGTGGCTGGGCGCGCACGATGTCATCGACGGACGCCTCAGTGCCGGCACGCTGGGCCAGTTCGTGTTGTACGCGCTGATCGGCGGCGGCTCGGTGGGCGCCCTGGCCGAAGTGTGGAACGAGCTGCAGCGCGCGGCCGGTGGCATGGGCCGCATCGGCGAGCTGCTGCAGGAAGACATCGAGATCCGTGCGCCGGCGCAGCCGCACGCACTACCGCAGCCGCTGCGCGGCGACATCCAGTTCGACGACGTGGTGTTCCACTATCCGCAGCGCCCGGACCAGGCCGCGCTGGATCACTTCAACCTGCATGTCCGCCCGGGCGAGACCGTAGCGCTGGTCGGCCCATCGGGCGCGGGCAAGAGCACGGTGCTGTCGATGCTGCTGCGCTTCCACGATCCGGCCAGCGGCCGCATCCGCGTGGATGGCATCGACGTGCGCCAGGTCGACCCGGCCGAACTGCGCGCGCAGCTGGCGCTGGTGCCGCAGCAGCCGACGCTGTTCGCGGCCAGTGCACGCGACAACATCCGCTACGGCCGGCTGCAGGCCAGCGACGCCGAGGTCGAGAACGCCGCGCGCGCGGCCGAGGCCGATGGTTTCCTGCGCGGGTTGCCGCAGGGCTACGACAGCGAGCTGGGCGAGCGCGGCGCACGCCTTTCAGGTGGCCAGCAGCAGCGCGTGGCGATTGCCCGTGCACTGCTGAAGGATGCGCCGATCCTGCTGCTGGACGAAGCGACCAGCGCGCTGGATGCACAGAGCGAGCATGGCGTGCAGCAGGCGCTGGAGCGGTTGATGGCCGGCCGCACCACGCTGGTCATCGCCCATCGCCTGGCCACCGTACTGAAGGCCGACCGCATCGTTGTGATGGACCAGGGCCGCATCGTGGCCGAAGGCACCCATGCGCAGCTGTTGGCCGAAGGTGGACTGTACGCTGAACTGGCACGACTGCAGTTCATCGATTGATGACGGCCGGCTAACATCGGTCGGACCAAGCTGGCCTCGCATCAGCAGCATCCGCTGAAGGAGGTCCGCGATGTCGTTCCGTCAGTTCCCTGCAGTCGACAACAATGGCGAAAGCCACATCATCATCGAGTTCAAGCCCGAGGCGAATGGCAGCGGGCACCACTCCGAAGCCACGCCGCGCTACGAGCTGGATGATGGACGTCATCTGGTACGCAACGGCCGCGAGTTCACCACCAGCGGCGGCGAACTGAGGCTGACGATCTGAGGTTCGCCGGGCATGGCCCGGCGCTACCGGATTTCGTATCGCCCCGCTCTGGTAGGTGTCGACCTTGGTCGACACGCTCTTGCGCCATCGCCGATGCCGGCCAGCGGCCGGCACTACCACGTGCTACCAGGCACGGCCCGGCGTCACCCTGCGGGCCTCAATACACCGGCAGATCGATATAGCTGGCCTGCGCGGCGCTGTGCCAGACCCGCTGCGTAGCCTTCTGGTAATCGCCTGGCTTGGCCAGGTAGATGTTCGGCACGTAGGTCTGCGGATTGCGGTCATACAACGGGAACAGGCTGGACTGCACCTGCACCATCACCCGGTGCCCCTTCTGGAAGGTGTGGTTGGCGTTGGGCAGATCGAAGCGGTACGGCAGCACTTCGTTGGCGGCCAGCGGCTTCGGATCGCTGAAGCTCTCGCGGTAGCGTCCACGGAAGATCGCCAGCGACACCGGCAACTCGTAGCCACCCATTTCCGGCGTCGACGCTTCCTGGTCCGGATACACGTCGATCAGCTTCACCACCCAGTCGCTGTCGGTGCCACTGGTCGAGGCCTGCAGGTGCACCACCGGTGCGCCACCGATGCGCAGCGGCGTGGTCAACGGTTCGGTGATGAAGGTCAGCACGTCCGGGCGGCCATCGACGAAGCGCTGGTCCTTGACCAGCCAGGTGGTCCACATGTCGCGGTCGCCGAAGCGGACCGGGCGCGGCACGAACGGCACCGGCTTGGCCGGGTCGGAAACGTACTCCTCGAAGTCGCCCTCACCCGCCGCCGGCGCCTGGAATGCCAGTTTGCCGCCAGCGCGCAGGTACAGCGGCTTGCTGCTTGCCGCGCAGCCCTTGTCGCAGCTGCGTGGCCAACCCTTCAAGCGGTCCCAGTGGTTTTCGCCGGTGTTGTAGATCAGCACCGGCGGCGTGTCGGCCTTCGGCGCGCCATCCACCAGGTACTGGTCGAAGAACGGCTTGAGCACGTCGCGACGGAACTGCAGCGCGGTATCGCCGTCGAACTTCAGCGCGCCCAGTTCGCTGCCGCTGTAGTTCACCTGGCTGTGCCGCCACGGGCCCATCACCAGGTAATTGCGGTTGTTGCCACTGTCGCGTCCTTCCATCGCCTGGTAGGCGTGGTTGGCACCCCACATGTCCTCCTGGTCCCACAGGCCCTGCAGCCACATGGTCGGCACCTTCAGGGGTGTCTTTGCCATCACCGCATCCAACGCCTGGCCCTGCCAGAAGCCGTCATAGGCCGGATGCTCGACCAGCTTCTTCCACCAGGTCAGCTGGTCCACGCCGGTGAAACGCGCGTAGTCGCCGGCCGAACCGATGCGAAGAAAGGTGCTGTAGTCGTCGTAGCCAAGGCTGGGCAACGGCGTACCCTTGCCACGCTTCTCGGTCTGCATCGCGAAATAGTTGAAGTTGACCTGGCGGAACGCACCGTAATTGAGCCAGTCGTCGCCCATCCAGCCATCGACCATCGGGCTCTGCGGCGCAGCCACCTTCAGCGCCGGGTGCGGATCGGTCAGCGCCATCACCACGGTGAACCCCTCGTACGACGAGCCGAGCATGCCTACCTTGCCATTGCTCTCCGGCACGTTCTTCACCAGCCAGTCGATGGTGTCCCACGCATCGGTGGAATGGTCGACTTTGGTGTTGTTCAACGGCCCGCGCAGCGGCCGGGTCATCACGTAATCGCCTTCGGAGCCGTACTTGCCACGGATGTCCTGGAACACGCGGATGTAACCACCATCGACAAACACCTCGTCGCCCTGCGGCAGCAGGTCGCGCATGCGCGGCGAATCACTGCGGCTGGCGCGGCCGGCGGCATCGTAAGGGGTGCGGGTCAGCAGGATCGGCGCATTGTGGGCGCCCTTGGGCACCACGATCACCGTATACAGCTTGGTGCCATCACGCATCGGCACCATCACCACGCGCTTGTCGTAGTTACGACCGACATCGGGGGCAACGAAGGGCTTGCCGCTGATGTCCGGGGTCATCGGCGGGGTATCGGCGGCCAGCACGGTGCTGGACAGGCAAAGGGCGATGGCTACAGCAACGGCACGCACACGCATGGACAACCCCTCCCGGCAGGAAAGCCTCAAGCCTACTCCTGCGCCGTGCCGTGAAGTGTGTGCAGGCTTTGCATTCTACGGTGGATGTGGGCAGGACTGATGGCACATGTGCTGCCCGACGGGCACGCATCGATCTGGCCGTTGTAGAGCCGAGCCCACGCTCGGCTGCTCTTCGGGGAGGTTGCGGTGGCGCCAGCCGAGCGTGGGCTCGGCTCTACAACATCAGGCTGCCGTTACTTCATGCAGCGCCAGCCAGCGCCAACGGCCATCTTCCTGCCGCAGCACGGCCAGTGCCTCACGCCAGGCCATCACGCCTTCCGCAGCGCCCTGCCCCTCACGGTAGCGCAGCATCGCCAGCGGTGCCGGCACGGGAATGAACTGCTCGGCCTCGATCTCGATGCGCAAGCCCGGGCGGGCACCGTGGCCGCCAGCGAACATGCCGGCCAGTGCTTCGCGGTCCAGGCGCTGCCCAGCAATACCGACCATGCTGAAGTCGGTGCAGAAATGATCCATCAACACATCCAGCGTGCTGGCGGCCGCTTCAGCACGGAACCAGGCCTGCAGCTTGGCGATCAGATCATGGAACTCGTTCTCTGCGGTCATCGTCATTGCGTTGTCTCGGGTTGGGAAAGAGAGATCGATTGCGGCCGACGAAGCAGCGCCATCGGCAGCAGGGTCAGTACGGCGGCCAGACCCAGCGCCACCCCAGTGGCGCGGGCCGGCAGCCATTGCATGGCCAGTGCCAGCAGCAGCGCGATGGCGGCCGTGCCCAGGCAGAAGCTGAGCTGGCGGTTGAGGTTCCAGAGTGCACTGGCATCGCCCAGCGCTTCGCCCTCGACCCCATGGAAGGCCAGCGTCTGTGCGGTGCTGCTGCACAGGCTGCCGCCAGCACCCATCAGCGCGAACAGCAGTCCGGCCAGCGCAAGCACCGGCTGTGGCGACAGCGCCATCGCCAGCAGGCCACTGGCCTGCAGGAACATCCCGGCACGCAGCACTGCGGCCGGGCCGAAGCGAGCCAGCAGGCGCTTGCTGGCGGTGATCGCAATGGCCGAGGCCAGCGCCCACGGCAGCATCAGTGCGCCGATGCGCGCGGCGCTGTAACCGGCCTGGTGGAGTTGTAGAGTGCTGACCAGCTGGCTGCCGATGAACACGCCCGGCACCGCCAGATACACCAGCATCGCCAGGCGCAGGCTGCGATGGGACAGCAGCGACCAGCGCAGCAGGGGCTGCGGCTGCCGACGTGCATGCCGCAGGTGGACGACGGCGAGCACCACCGCGACCATCAGCAACCCGCTGCCGGCAAGACGATGGCCGGATTCGCCCAGCCAGGTCAGCGCCAGCAGCAGCGCGCCCAGCGCCAGCATCGCGGTGGACAGCGCATAGGCCTGCAGGCGCAGCGCACTGCGCGCGCCATCGGCCGGCATCCATGCCAGCACCAGACCGATGGCCACTACCGCCAACGGCAGGCTGGCCCAGAGAACGCCGCGCCAGGACAACCACTGCACCAGCAGCCCGCCCAGCGCCGGTGCCAGTGCTGGCACCAGCAGCGCCACCAGCAGGATGCGGCGGGTCAGCGCGCCACGCTGGTCGGGCGTGCATTGCCGGTACGCCGCAGCCTGCGCCACGGGAATCAGCAGGCCACCGGCCAGGCCCTGCAGCAGGCGCCAGCCGAGCAGCCAGCCGATTCCTGGCGCTGCGCCAGCCAGCACAGCGGCAACCGCGAACAACAGCAACGCCACCAGCAGCAAGCGACGCTCGCCGCAACGCGCCGCCAGCCAGGGCGCCAGCGGAATCACCACGCTCAGGCCCAGCATGTAGGCGGTGCCGACCCAGGCCAGGGTGCCGACATCGGCATGCAGTTCCGCCGCCAACGCAGGATAGGCCACCGTGGCGATGAACATGTTGACCAGATCCAGGGCGAACACCAGCAGGAAGATCGCCTCATGGCGCAGACGGGGGGACGGCATCGGCGGCGCTCCAGCAGAGAAGCCGCCAGCATGCCGCCCGGGCCTTGTTGGAAAAACACGACAACAACTGCAACACTGTCAAATCTCTTTTGACAATGAATCGCCATGGTCAGCCTCGATCGCTTCGATGTCTTCCGCGCCGTGGTCGAGGCCGGCAGCCTGACCGCTGCGGCCGATCGGCTCGGCCTGAGCCGCGCGGTGGTCAGCTTCAACCTGAAGCGGCTGGAGCAGGAGCTGGGCGTGACCCTGCTGCTGCGCAGTACCCGCCACCTGGCCCTGACCGAGGCCGGCGAGCAGTTCCTGCAGCACTGTGTGCAGGCGTTGGATGCCGCACAGGCAGCGATCGATGCCGCACGCCGCGACCAGCACCAGCTGCAGGGCGTGCTGCGCCTGACGACCACACCGGAGTACGCGCAGCTGCGCCTGATCGCAGCGTTGGAAGCATTTCGTGCCCGGCATCCCGCCCTGCAGCTGCATCTGTCGACCTCACCGGCACCGGCCGACCTGATTCCCGAACGCTTCGACCTGGCGATCCGCCTCGGCCGCCTGCCGGACTCGGGCCTGCACGCCAATGAGCTGGAGCGCCACCCGCTGTGTGCGGTGGCGGCTCCGTCCCTGCTGGCGCGCCTGCCCTCTGCCGAGGCGGCCGATGATCCTGTACAGCTGGGAACCCTGCCCCGCCTGGGCTACCCGCGCCTGGCCGATGTGCCGGTGATTGCACCTGACGGCAGCGACGCCCTGTTCGCCACCAACCCCGGCAACGCGGTGGTGCGCGTGGATGGTGCCAGCAGCCTGCGCGCGTTCGCCTTGGCCGGTGCCGGGGTCACTGTGCTGCCACGCTGGCTGATCGAGGACGACCTGGCCCAGGACCGACTGCGCCCGGTGCTGCGCCAGCACCGCTTCCCGCAGCAGAGTGTGTACGCGGTCTACCCGCACAGCACGCAGCCCTCACCGAAGGTGCGGCAGCTGATTGATTTCCTGCGCGACCGGTTCGCCACATGAAAAAGGGGACGGAGGGGATTAAGTCGTTTATGCATAAACGACTTAATCCCCT
>DQIG01000421.1 GCA_003525885.1 Stenotrophomonas sp. | reverse complement strand
CCGACGAACCCGCGGGCCCGGAGCTGCCGCTGGAACCGGCGCTGCCGGAACCCGCGGCGGCCGCCGAAGACAGCGCACCGCTCGACCCGCGCTTCATGGGCAGCCGCTTCGGCAATGTGCTGCATGAGGCGATGGAGAACGTCGATTTCGCGGCTTGGGGTGACTGGCAACCAGGCCTGGAAGCTCCCGAGGGCCAGGCTGAGGTGCTGCGCAAGGCGCTGCACGATGAAGGCTATGCCGATGCCGACCTCGATGATGGCGTGGCCGTGCTGGTGCCGCTGGTGGGCCACACGCTCACCGTACCGCTGCCCGAAGGCGGTGCGCTGCACAGCCTGGCTGAAGGCGAACGCCGCGCGGAAATCGACTTCCATTTCGCCATCGAACCGACCACGGTGCCGGCGCTGCTGCAGGTGCTGCATGCGCACGGCGTTTCCAGCGCGCGCCGCGGCTTCGGCCAGCGCCGCCGCCTGGAAGGGCTGATGACCGGCATGATCGACCTGACCTATGTGCGTGATGGCCGCTGGTACGTGCTCGACTACAAGTCCAACCGCCTGCCCGGCTACAGCCCGGACCTGCTGGCCATTGCCATGCGCCATAGCGAGTACGACCTGCAGGCGCTGATCTATACCGTGGCCCTGCATCGCTGGCTGCGTTTCCGCCTGGGCGCGGCCTACGACTACGAGCGTGACATGGGCGGCATCCGCTACCTGTTCTGCCGCGGCCTGGATGGCACCGGCAATGGCGTGCATGTGGGCCGTTTCCCGTTGGCGCTGGTGGATGCACTGGATGCGTTGTTCGCCGGTGGCGAACAGGCCCAGGCCGAACTGGCCGCACGTGCCCGTGGAGCCAGCGAATGAGCCTGCTGAAGGAACTGCACCAGAAGGGCCAGCTGCGCACCCTCGATCACGCGCTGGCGACCAGCCTGCAGCGGCTGCGCGACGACACCCCGGACAGTGTGGCGCTGGCGGCCGCATTGGCTTCGCTGGCGGTGTCGCAGGGCCACGCCGCGTTCGACCCCGCGCAACCGCAGCGGTTGCTGGAAGGCGTGCCCGAGTGGCCGGCCGTGCAGGACTGGCTGGCACAGTTGCGTGCGTCGCCGTGGGTGGCGACACCCGAGCAGTCCGACACCATCGCCGAGGATGCGCCGCTGGTGCTGGAAAACGGCCTGCTCTACCTGCGCCGCTATCGCGAGTACGAGCGGCAGCTGGCGGCCGGCCTGCAACGCATCGGTCGGCATCCATTGCCGGCGCCGGACATGGCAGCCTTGGCGCCGTTGTTCGTGCAGCTGTTCCCGCAGGCATCGGGCAGTGAAGATCATCAGGCGCGCGCAGCCGGCGTCACTCTTCGCCATCCGCTGGCGCTGGTCACTGGCGGCCCCGGCACCGGCAAGACCACCACCATCGCGCGCCTGTTGCTGCTGCTGGCCGCGCAGGCCCGGCACGCCGGCCAGCCGCTGCCCGAGGTGGCGTTGGCCGCGCCCACCGGTCGCGCAGCCGAGCGCATGGCCGAGAGCCTGCGCGTAGCCGTGCAACGTCTGCAGGAACAAGGACTGGACCCGACGTTGTGCAAGGCATTGCCCAGTACCGGCACCACCCTGCATCGCCTGCTCGGGGTGATTCCCGATTCGCCACGCTTCCGCCACCACGCCGACAATCCGCTGCCGGTGGATGTGGTGGTGGTCGACGAAGCGTCGATGATCGATCTGCCGATGATGGCCAAGCTGGTCGATGCGATTGCCAGCGGCACCCGGCTGATCCTGCTCGGCGATCCCGACCAGTTGCCGTCGGTCGAAGCCGGTGATGTGCTCAGCGCGATCCTGCGCGCCAGCGGCGATGGCATCGGTACCCGCGCTGACGACGCGCAGGCACTGCATGGCCTGCTGGCCCCGGCCACGTTGCAGCCGCAGGCCGCACCACGCCCCTTCGCCGGCCGCCGCGTGCAGCTCCAGCGTGGCTACCGGCAGAGCGATGCACTGGATCTGGCACCACTGGCACACGCCGTGCGCCAGGGTGACAGCGGCACCGCACTGCAGCTGCTTCGCAGCGGTGAACTGGCCGGCGTGCATTTCCACGAAGGTGAAGCCGATCCATTGCGCGGCCAGCGCGAGCACCTGCTTGGTCACTGGCGTGCGCTGGCCGACGTTGCCGACCCGGTACTGGCGTTGCAACAGGCCGGGCGCCTGCGTGTACTGACCGCGCTTCGTGAAGGCCCGCAGGGCGCACGCGGCCTCAACAACCGCATCGAACAACTGCTGGCCGGCACTACCCCGGGCTACTTCCAGGGCCGCCTGCTGCTGGTCACCGAGAACAGCTACCGGCACCGCCTGTTCAACGGCGATATCGGTATCTGCCTGCGCGATGGCAGCGGCGCGATGGTGGCCTGGTTCCCGGGCGATACCGTTGACCAACCACGTGCCTTCCACCCGGCCGCGTTGCCTGCGCACGAAAGCGCCTTTGCGATGACCGTGCACAAGGCACAGGGCTCGGAGTTCGATGAAGTGTGGTTGCAGCTGCCACGCCAGGACAGCCGCGTGTTGTCGCGCGAACTGGTCTACACCGGCCTGACCCGCGCACGCCAGCGCCTTCACGTTGCCGCCAACGAGGCGGTGCTGAAGGCGGCCCTGGCGCGTCATGCCGGCCGGCTGGGCGGGCTGGCATGGCGGTTGGGCGCCATCGACGCAGGTGAGGCCGATACCGCGTTTTCAACGGTGCAGGACATACCGGCACAGGGCCAGTTGTTCTGATCGAGCTGATGTCGTGATGACAAAGCCAACTGCGGTGCAGACCTCGTGAACACAGTGAGGCGCATCACAATCGCTCGGCGTCGGGGACGCCGCTAATCCAGCAGGAGCGTCGCGCTGCCGATACGACAGCGCACTGCAACGTCCTGTCAAACATCTGCAACGTGATGCCAAATCCGCGCAGACGCCGCCGGTTACACCGGTAGCAGGATGCTGCGGTGTCGTTCCCGACCTTTCCGCAGCGGGGGATCCTGAGCCATCGCCACCGTCATGCCGGCAGCACTGCCGGCGGTCTGCGGGCGGGATCCGTTGATGCATCGGACCGGCATTTCAGCAGAAGGAGGTGGCACGGCTATGGAGTTTTTCCAGCGAAGTCTTGAGTTCATCCCCCCACACAGTGGACCTTTGCCCGAAGGCGCCGATGGCCATGACGACGGCGATGGGCAGCGTCTGGCATGGAGTCTGGCCCTGTTCTCGCGCATGCACCACTGCAGCTGCGCTGGGATGGACCCCGCTTCAGCCGACGACGCGTGGGATGCGCTGCTGGCGCGTACGCGCATCCGTCCGCATGGCACCGCTGCGGCGCGGCTGGTTGAACGTGCGCGGCACTGGATCGAGCGGCATGCCGATGATGAAACGCTGTCGGTGGACCAGCTGGCGTCGGCGCTCAACATGTCGCGCACCAGCCTGCACCGCAAGCTGGTGGCCAGCATCGGCCACCCACCGGGCGAACTGATCCGGCTGGTGCGCCTGCAGCTTGCGCGGCGCCTGCTGTGCGAAGGCGAAGGCAACGTATCGGATGTGGCCTACGCGGTGGGCTTTGTCAGCCTGTCCGGCTTTAGTCGCGCTTACCGGCACCACTACGGCGAACCGCCGTCGAGCATGCGTGGCAACCCACCGCGCATACCTGCAACCCGGCGCTAAGCCGCTGCAACACCACGCCGGGTGGCCGTATCGCCATCCGGCTATCAATGACCGCGTGGCACCGGGCACATCGCCGCCCCGCGGCAGGCATCCCCATCACCAGGAGCGCAGGCGACATGAGCGGCACCATGACTTTCCACAGTTTGATCGAAGCACTGGCCGGGGCCGTCATCGAGGCCCAGGACAGCATCGAGATGCATCAGCTTTCAAACCTGCGCGACTTCTTCGATGAAGACAACCGGCCCAGGAGCGTCACCATCCGCCTCCCCTCGCAGCACCCCCAGGCCGAGGAAGGTGATGAAGACCTCTACCGCGCTCCGCTGTTGCCCCTGGTCTCCACCAACAACCTGCGCATCCGGGAAGTGGAGATCAGTTTCGACGCGGACCTGGCGGACCTGGGAACCGAGGATCCGGATGTGCCTGCGCCGGGCGCAGCGGATGCCTGGGAGTCGCCGCGGCCGGCGGCGCGACACGTAGGACTGGACACCGGCCGCGGCAGGGGCGTGGGCAACGTACACGTGCAGCTGCGCGTGGAAGGAACCGAGCCGACCGATGGCGCGGCGCGGTTGATGAACCACCTGGCGCAGAGCCAGGGGGTCTTCAAGACCATCAAGGCAACCTGATCTACCCCGGCTGTTGCACCCCGCGTATGCCCCGCGTCGCATCCGGCGGCCGGCGGCACGCCAACCCACAGGAGTAATGCGCAATGAGCGAATTGGTCAATATCTCCAGCCAGTTCAAGGGCCTGCCGATGAGCGATCTCATCGGTGGTCCGTTGACGGCCGCCTGCGATTCACAGATCAAGCTGGCCCAAGCCACCGCCAGCTTCATCCGCTCTGTCGGCTTCCTGCCGCCGGACCCCGCGAACGCCGATCCCAACGCGGTCGGTGCTACCCGCACCGCACTGTTCCGCTTCAAGCGCCCGGTCGACAACCTTGATCCGGCGACCAAGGCGGCCCAGCCCTTCGCCGAAGAAGAAGTGGAACTGGAAGTGCCGCTGCTGGCCATCGTCAAGGTGCCGAACCTGAGCATCCAGAAGGTCGACATCAACTTCGAGATGGAAGTGAAGTCCTCGTTCTCGGCCAAGGAATCCAGTGACTATTCGGCCAGTCTGCAGGCCGAGATGAAGGTCGGCTGGGGCATCTTCTCGGCCAAGGTGAACATCCAGGGCTCGGTGGCCTCGCACAAGGAAAATGCCCGCAGCTCGGACAACTCGGCCAAGTACACCGTGTCGGTGCTGGCCGAGGACACCGGCATGCCTGAAGGACTGGCCCGGGTGATGGACATCCTGCAGACCGCCACCGCACCGCGCAAGGTCAGCGCACCGGTGCCGGTGGCCGCGTAAGCCGATCCATCGCATCGCAGCACGGACCGCCGCGCCGGCCTGGCGTGGCGGTTCCGGACATCCAACGCAGGGGAGCGCTTCATGTTCGACCTCAACGACGTAAAGTTCGTCAAACGGATCGTGGTGGGCAGCAACAACCCGACGCAGATGCTGACCGACGATGATCTGGCCCAGGCCCAGTCATTGCTCAACCGCTGCCTGAGCGACACGCCCAAGGGCGCGATCCTGGGCATCGAGCGCAGCTTCACCATCCTGCAGATCGGCGAGCACCAGGTGGTGCTGCAGTGGCTGGCCTACCACGTCGGCTTCCCGCGGCGGCCGGTGTGGATGAGCGAGTGAACCACAGTACCGGCAGGCGGGGCCATGCCGACCCGCACCTGGACGACCTCATCGCGACCCTGGCCCGCGCCCTGGCGCGTACGCGCCAGTCCTGCGCGCAAGCCCACCTGCAACGCCTGCAGGCACGCCTGTACCGCGGGCAGGCCCTGTGCGTGCAGCATTGGCAGGACGGGCGCTGGCAGGCGATGGACGTGCCGCTGCATGAACTGGTCGCGCCCGGGCGCATTCTGGCCTCCACGCTGGAAGTGCAGATTGACTGCGACGTGGAGGAAGCCGAGCCGGACCAGGACGGGCAGCCGCCAGCACTGGCCCTGCTGCCCACCCACCATGACGCGCCGCACCGGCTGACCATCGTGCTGCACGGCGGCAACCCGCTGCACGGCGAACTTCTGCTGGATGGCCAGCTGCTGAGGCCCCTGCTGATCGATCCCATCACCGGCCAGGAGGCATGACCATGGCCCGACGCGCGCGCCTGCGCCTCTGGTTGTCCGATGACGATGCACGCCAGGTCCGGCTCTGGCTGGCCCCGGTGCTGGCGCAGCGCCGCCAGCAGGCGGCCGAACGCCGCCGCCGCCGCCGGCGTCAGCTGCTCACCACGCTGTGGTTGCTGGTGTTCGCCATCGCCTTGTTGACCCGCTATCTCTGAGCGGCTGCGGCCGCCCCAATGACAGGAGATTCCGATGCATCCCCAGCTTCCCCTCCGCCGCTCGCCGGCGCTGCTGCTTGCCCCGCTGCTGGCCTGTGCAGGCCCCTACCCGGACAGCGCCGTGGCTGCACCGCGCCAGCCCGACGCCACCACGCCCACCGCAGCGGCCTCCTGGGTAGGCAGCAATGCCGATAGCGGCCGTCCCTGGTCACTGCGCCTGAGTGACAGCGCGGATGGGCGCCAGGCTACGCTGGAATTCGGTGAACCCTACAACTGCAGGGTCAAGGCCGCACGCAGCCTCGCCGAAGACGGCCAGGTGCGCCTGGCCATCAACGATGCCAACGGCGGCTACCGCTGCAACGCGCTGGTGGGCCAGACCGCCACGCTCGAGGTGCAGGGCGCGCAGGCGACGCTGCACGTGCCCGGCACCACACCGGTCGCGATGTGGAAACCCGGCCAGGCTGCCGACAGCGGTGCCAATGCTGTCCAGGGCCGCTGGGTGGGCACGATGACCAGCAGCAATGGCCAGCCGATCGCCCTGCGCCTGCGGCTGGCGGCGCGCGACCCTGGCGACCGGGGCAGTGAACTGGCCTATGACAGCCCGCGCAGCTGTCGTGCCCCGCTGCGCTATGAAGGCACCACCGCACAGGGCAGCTGGTTCAGCGCACTGCCGGGGCCGGGAGGGCAGGCCTGCGACCGCCTGATTGGCCACTGGCTGCAGGTGCAGGCCGATGCGGACGCCACCCGGCTGCAGATCGAACCGGGCATCGGTGAATGCGTGCCCAGCTGCAGCCTGCAACGCACGCCCTGAGCCTGCCGCGCACTCACCTGCGCCCCGCGATGCCCGGCCCGGCATCGCGGGGCGTTGCCGTTACCAGTGGTCGTAGCTGCCGCTGTTGTACATGCGCCATTCGGCGCCACGGCGGTTGACCAGTCCCTTCATCACTTTGCCCTGCGACCGTGTCCATGCCATCCAGGCCGCCTCCAGGTTGGCGTAGGGCGTGGCCACGTGCGGATCGTTGACCAGCTTGAGCACCGAGGAGCGGCCGAAATTGCCGCCACCGATGTTGAAGCACAGGATCACCAGGGCATCGAACTGATGCTGGGCAAGGCTGGGCTTCACGCTGCGGATGACCGTCTGCTCGAAGGGCGCCAGGTCCCTGCGCAGCAGCTGTTCGGCTTCGGCCAGGGTGACGCCCCGGCCCAGTGCCGCCCATTCCTCGCGGGTGATCAGGTGCCCGTAGCCGACGGTCGCACCGGCCACCCAGTGGTCGATCGGCTTGCCGGTCTGGTCGTCGTAGGGTTGCAGCCGCTGTCCTTCCACCCGCTTGAGCCAGTCGATGCCCTGTGGGCTCAACGTCATTGCGTTCATCGTGCTTCCTCGTTGGTCTGGGCGCATCCAGGAGAGGTCGCCGTGCCATGTGCGCATGGCCGGGCATCGGTGGCCTTCATCGCCGCTCGGGCAGCTTGAAGCCGATGTAGGTACCCGAACTGAGGCCCATCAGGCCCAGCAGGGTCGGGCTGAGCTCGGGCATGCTCAGGTTGTTGTAGACGCCGGACAGGAACACCACACCCAGGATCAGGGTGAAGGCGAAGATCTGGAACCGGTCGAAGCGGTAGCCGTGAGCATCGGACAGCAGATCGTGCAGCAGCCCGCGCGAGGCGTTGTGGCCGCTTTCCACGTCCGGCCCGGCACCGCCGTGCTCGGCCAGCTGACGGCGGGCGGCATGCAGGCGGCTGCGGCTCTGCCCGATCGCGGTGCGTTCGGCTGGCCACTGCCCGCGCGCGTC
>DQIG01000227.1 GCA_003525885.1 Stenotrophomonas sp. | reverse complement strand
GATGACTACCTGACCAAGCCGTTCGCGATCCAGGAGCTGGAAGCCCGCCTGCGCGCGCTGATCCGCCGCGAACGCCGCCAGGTGGGTTCGGAGGTGCTGAAGGTCGCCGACCTGGTGCTCGATCCGGTCAGCATGCGTGCCACCCGTGCCGGCACGGAGCTGCAGCTGTCGCCGATCGGCCTGCGCCTGCTGACCATCCTGATGCGCGAATCGCCGCGCGTGGTCACCCGCCAGGAGATCGAACGCGAGATCTGGGGCAACGGCCTGCCGGATTCGGACACCCTGCGCAGCCATCTGTACAACCTGCGCAAGATCATCGACAAGCCGTTCGACCGTCCGCTGCTGCACACCGTACAGAGCGCCGGCTATCGCATTGCCGATATCGCCCAGCCGATGGCCTGATCGGGGCCCGTGCCGGTGCAGCTGCAGGCCCGGCCGGGCAACGGCCATGCACGTGGCAGGGGATGACCGGCCGGCCTTGCCGCCGGTCATCGCCCGTGCACGACTACGGCGCAGCGCGCTGCCTATAATCGCAGCGCTCTGACCGGGACCCCGCAATGCCGCACGGCCTGCCGCGCAAGATCCGTATCGCTTTCATCCTGCAGGCAGTGCTGGCCAGCCTGGGTATCCTGCTGGGTGCCTGGCTGGTCTCGCTGGTGATCAAGCACAGCCTGGTCGGCGCCGCCCTGCGCGAGGAGGCGGCGTACTACTGGACGCTGCACGAAGCGTCGCCGGTGCAGCCGCCACCCAACACCCAGAACATCCGCGGCTATCTGCTGGAAAGCGGACAGTCGGCACTGTCATTGCCGGCCAACCTGCGCAATCTGGAACCCGGCTTCCACGAACTGCCCAAGGATGACCAGCTGGTGCTGGTCGACGTGCGCCCGGCTGGTCGCCTGTACCTGGTATTCCTGCGCTCACGTGCGGAGATGCTGGCGTTCTGGTTCGGCATCGTGCCGGTGCTGCTGACCCTGTTGGCGGTGTATGGCGCCAGCTGGGTCACCTACCGTGCCTCCAAGCGCCTGGTATCGCCAGTGAACTGGTTGGCGCGGCGGGTCTCGCGCTGGGACCCCGGCCACCCCGAGGCAGCCGACCTGGAGCCGAACAAGCTGCCGGCGGACATGCAGGGCGAGACCCGGCAGCTGGCGGCCGCACTGCATTCGCTGGCCAACCGGGTCAGCGCGCATGTGGCCCGCGAGCGCAATTTCACCCGTGATGCCAGCCACGAGCTGCGCACGCCGTTGACCGTCATCCGCGTGGCCAGCGACATGGCCTTGGGTGATGAAACCCTGCAGCCGCGCCTGCGCCGCAGCCTGCAGCGCATCCAGCGTGCGGGCCGTGACATGGAAGCGGTGATCGATGCGTTCCTGATCCTGGCCCGCGAGGCCGATGTCGAACCGCAGATCGAGCTGTTCGATGTCAACGACATCGTCCGCTACGAGGTGGACAACGCCAACGAGCTGCTGGGCAACCGGCCGGTGTCGGTGCACCTGCACAGCGAAGGCCCGGTGCAGCTGCACGCACCCCCGCGGGTGCTGCAGGTGGTGGTCAGCAACCTGGTGCGCAACGCCTGCAGCTACACCGACGAAGGGCGTATCGACGTGCACGTGCTCAATGACCGGGTGGTGGTGCGCGATACCGGCATCGGCATGTCCGCCGAGGCGCTGTCACGCGCGTTTGAACCGTTCTACCGCGCCGAGCCGAGCCGTCCGCAGGGCACCGGCCTGGGCCTGTCGATCGTGCGCCGGCTGTGTGACCGCTTCGGCTGGAAGGTCAGCCTGGCCAGCGAGCCGGGCAAGGGCACCGAAGCCACGGTGATCTTCCGCTGACGCGGCGACCTGCCGGGGTCGGATCCCGTTGCTGCGCAACGGGCTCTGACCCCATCCTGCCGGAAAGTCGGTAGATCCACGCCATGCGTGGATGGGGTTGCTCAGTTGCAGTTGACCTTCGGCGCCAGCGCCTTGGTCCAGATCGCATACCCGGCCGGGGTCATGTGCAGCATGTCCTCGCGGAACAGCGCCGCATCCGGCTGGCCATCGGCACCGAGCATCGGCGTGTAGACGTCGGTGAAGCCGGTGTTGGGCAGCTTGGCCAGGGCGGCCTTGACCAGCGTGTTGGCTTCGTTGATCGCCGGCAGCAGGTGCGCGCGCGACGGGCTCGGCTTGATCGACAGGTATTCCACCCTGGTCTTCGGCAGGTCGCGGTGCACGCGCTGCACGAAGGCGACCACGTCGTCGCGCACCTGCACGGCGCTGCGGCCACTGTTGAGGTCATTGTCGCCCGCGTAGAAGAACACCTTGCACGGCGCATACGGCACCACGATGCGGTCGGCGTACCAGGTGCTGTCGCGCACTTCCGAACCACCGAAGCCGCGGTTGAACACCGGCTGGCCGGGGAAGTCCGCCGCCAGGCTCGCCCACATGCGGATCGAGGAACTGCCGATGAATTCGATGCCGCCGCGCGGCGGCGGGTTGGACTGGTCGGCGCTGGCGAAGTGGGCCATGTCGCCGGCCCAGGCCACGTTGGAGACCTGTTCGGGCACCTGCGGCGGCTTGGCCGGGCCCAGGGCCTGGGCAAGCGGTGCGGCAGTCAGCAGGCCCAGCATCAGCAGGCAGGTACGGCGACGAGACATCAGGCGCTCCAGCAGGCAAGGGGTATCCATCATAGGAGCATGGCCCGGCCCGGTGCTTGCCCCTGGCAGGCCGTTCAGCGGGCCAGCGCGGGGTGCGGTTGGCGGCCTTGTGGCAAAATGGCGGCCATCTGCCTATTCCTGTGCACCCATGATTCCCTGCCGTGCGTCTGAGCGGTCGCTGCGCCGCGCCCCTGTTGCTGGATGTTCCACCCGTGGCTGATCAGTTCGGCCACATGCCCCGCGGCCCGCGCCGCATCTTCCAGGCCGCCCGCTGGTCCTGGCAGGGCCTGCGCGCCGCCTGGCTGCACGAGTCCTCGTTCCGGCTGGAGGTGTACCTGCTGGTGATGCTGACTCCGGTCGCGATCTGGCTGGGCCAGACCCCGGTCGAACGCGCGCTGCTGATCGGCTCGATGCTGCTGGTGCTGGCGATGGAACTGGCCAACTCGGCCATCGAAGCGGTGATCGAACGCTACGGCAGCGAGATCCATGAGCTGGCCGGCCGCGCCAAGGACATGGGCTCGGCGGCGGTGTTCGTGCTGATGATGAACGTGCTGCTGTGCTGGGCGCTGGTCGTGGTTCCGCACGCGCTGGCCGGCAACTACGGCTGAAACCCCATTCCCCCACTGCCTTGAAGAGTTTCCATGTCCTTTGAGTTCCTCGCCGACCCCAATGCCTGGGTGACCCTGTTCACGCTCAGCGCGCTGGAAATCGTGCTCGGCATCGACAACCTGGTGTTCATTTCCATCGCGGTCAGCAAGCTGCCGGAAGAGCGGCGTCCGTTCGCACGCAAGCTCGGCATCGCGGTGGCCTGCATCACCCGCATCGGCCTGCTGGTGTCGCTGGCCTACCTGGCGCACATGGCGGCCAACCTGTTCACCGTGGCCGGCATGGGCATTTCCATCCGCGATCTGGTGCTGATCGTCGGTGGCCTGTTCCTGATCATCAAGGGCTGCATGGAGATCAAGGAACTGATCAGCGGTGGCGAGGACGAAGACCCCAGCACCACCAAGGCGTCGGCCGTGTTCGGCTACGTGATTGCCCAGATCGCGGTGATCGACATCGTGTTCTCGCTGGACTCGGTGATCACCGCCGTCGGCATCGCCGACCACATCCCGGTGATGGTTGCCGCCATCCTGCTGTCGGTGCTGGTGATGCTGCTGGCCGCCAACCCGCTGGGCCGCTTCATCGATGCCAACCCGACCGTGAAGATGCTGGCCCTGGCCTTCATCCTGATGATTGGCGCGGTGCTGATCCTGGACGGCCTGGACGTGCACGTGCCCAAGCCCTACATCTATGCCGCCATGGGCTTCTCGGTGCTGGTGGAGTGGCTGAACCTGCTGATGCGCCGTCGCGCCCGCGAACACAACGTGCCGGGCGCCGGCAACTGGTAAGCGCGCCACTGGCGTGTGCGTCCCTCAGAACCCCCGGCATGCCGGGGGTTCTGCGTTGTGGGGGCGAGGCCGGCTCTGCAGCGGCGCTGCGGTTTTTGCACCTGCAGCAGGGTTCCGGCCCCCACTTGTGAACCGGGATCAACAGTGTTTTCCCAGGGCGAGGCTTAATCCGGCACAGCAAAGCGCGCAGGCTACGCACTCCCGATTCCCGCCCCCAGGAAACCCCCATGAATTCCAGAGCCGCCTTGCTGGCGCTTGCCGTCGGCGCCTTCGCCATCGGAACCACCGAGTTTGCCCCGATGGGCCTGTTGCCGGTCATCGCCGACGGCGTGGGGGTTGGCATTCCCACCGCCGGCATGCTTATCACCGCCTATGCCGTGGGCGTGATGCTGGGCGCGCCGGTGATGACGCTGCTGATGGGCCGTTTCGGCAAGCGCACCGCGCTGATGCTGCTGATGTCGATCTTCGTGGTCGGCAACCTGTTGTCCGCGCTGGCGCCGAACTACGGGCTGCTGCTGCTGTCGCGCCTGGTCACCAGCCTCAACCACGGTGCCTTCTTCGGCATCGGTGCGGTGGTCGCCGCCAGCCTGGTACCGAAGGAAAAGCAGGCCGCGGCCGTGGCCACCATGTTCATGGGCCTGACCATCGCCAACATCGGCGGCGTGCCGCTGGCGACCTGGGTGGGCCAGCAGCTGGGCTGGCGCCTGTCCTTCGCCGGTACTGCGGTGCTGGGCCTGGTCGCGATCACCGCGCTGGGCTTCGCGCTTCCGGCGTCCGCACCGGGTCCGCGCCCGGACGTGCGCCGCGAACTGGAGGCGATCCTGCAGCCGCAGGTGCTGCTGGCGATGGCCACCACCGTGCTCGGCGCGGGTGCGATGTTCACCCTCTATACCTACGTTGCACCGGTGCTGACCGAGTTGACCGGTGCCTCCAATACCTTCATCGCGATGTCGCTGGCACTGATCGGCATCGGCTTCACCTTCGGCAACGGCATCGGTGGGCGCATGGCCGACTGGTCGCTGGATGGCGCCACCCGCATCCTGCTGGCCGTCCTGGCGGTGCTGATGTTCGTGCTGCCACTGGCCTTCATGAGCCATGCGACCGCAGCGCTCGGCGTACTGCTGTTCGGTGCAGCCACCTTCGCCCTCGTGCCGCCGCTGCAGATCCGGGTGATGCAGGTGGCCAGCGAGGCGCCGGGCCTGGCGTCGTCGATCAACGTGGGTGCGTTCAACCTGGGCAATGCGGTGGGTGCCGCGCTGGGTGGTGCGGTGATCAGTTCGGGCCTGGGCTACGCCGCGATTCCGGTGGCCGGTGGCCTGCTGGCGGCCTCGGGGTTGCTGCTGGCATGGCTGGGGCGTCCTCGCACCGCGGTGGCTGAAGCCTGCTGAGCGGGGAGCGGTTCCGGCAGGGCTTGCAGCCCTGCACCCGCCGAGGCCACTGCAACAGCAACAGCGCGCATTCCGTGGGATGGCGGGGTGAGTCCGGTTGAGGGGGACGCTGC
>DQIG01000076.1:1269-27600 GCA_003525885.1 Stenotrophomonas sp. | reverse complement strand
GCAACAGCAACAGCAACAGCAAAAACGGGTTTCCTGGGAGATGGCGGGGTGGGTCCGGTTGCGGCGTCCCCGCAATCCGACACCGCCCCGCCATTCCACGGAATGCCCGCATTTGACGTTGCTGTTGCTTGCAGCCTCTGCAGGTGCAGGGCGCAGCCCTGCCGACCCCCTTAACCTGCCGGTGGGCAGTACGCCTTGATGGCGGCTTCAGCCAGTCCCTTCTGCGCGGTGTGCTGCTCCGGGGTCAACGGGGTATCGGGCTTGCCATCACCATCGGTGTCCTGCATCACCTGGCCCCCGCCGTCCAGCAGGGCCAGGTTGGCCCGGGCCGTGCTGCACTGCTCGGGGACCGGCGCGGCCGGTGTCTCGGTGCTGGCCGCGGCCTGCGGGGTACGGGCCTGCTCGCGGGTCTCGTACTTCCTGCCCGCCGGTGGGGTCTCCGAGTACTGGGTCACGCCATGGGCGTCCTTCCATTTGTAGACGGGACCGGCCACGGCGTTGGCACTGGCCAACAGCAGCAGGCATCCAAGGCAGGACAGGGCACGCATGGCAAACTCCACGGAATGGGCGTAGAACGCCGATTGCAGCATTGGCGCCGAGCACTGGCAAGTCGATTAAACTGGATTCCATGGACCCGATCACACCGCCGCCGCGCTCGCGCACGATTTACCTGCTGCCCAACCTGTTCACCACCGCCGGCCTGTTTGCCGGTTTCTACGCGATCATCGCCGCGGCCAACGGGGATTTCGTCAACGCCAGCATCGCCGTGTTCGTGGCGGCGGTGATGGATGGCCTGGACGGGCGCGTGGCGCGCCTGACCGGCACCAGCAGTGAATTCGGCGTGCAGTACGACTCGCTGGCCGATCTGGTCAGCTTCGGCATGGCCCCGGCGCTGGTGATGTACCACTGGTCGCTGTCGTGGCTGAAGTTCGACGATCCGCTGCTCGGCCGCGTCGGCTGGGCCGTGGCGTTCCTGTATGCGGCGTGCGCGGCACTGCGCCTGGCTCGCTTCAACACGCAGGTGGCGGTGGTCGACAAGCGCTGGTTCGTTGGCCTGGCCAGCCCGGCCGCAGCGGGCCTGATGATGTCCTTCGTCTGGGCGTTTGCCGATGGCAACCTGGGCTGGGATGGCAACCAGCTGCGCTACGTGGCGCTGGCGGTGACGATCATCGCTGCGCTGCTGATGGTCAGCCGTATCCGCTTCTGGAGCTTCAAGGGCGGTGCTGCCAAGGGCACCCGTTCGGACCGCGTACCGTTCCTGGTGCTGGCACTGGTGCCGGTGGCCATCGCCATTGCAGTGATCGACCTGCCGCGCGTGCTGTTCGCGGTCGGCATCCTGTACGCCTTGTCCGGCCCCGTGATGTGGGCCGTGCAGCGCCTGCGCAAGAAGCCCGAGGCCGCGTGAGCCAGGACCTGCCCGTGCTGTGGTCACCGGCCCAGCAGGCCTGGCTGCAGGCCATGGGCTATACCGTCTATCACGACGGTCAGCTGGCTGCCGAGCTGGATGCCGCGCTGCAGTTGAGCGTGGCCGAAGCCGAGGCCAGCGTCGCCCCGCCGGAACCGGTGCGGACGGCCGTGCCATCGCGCGACGATCACGGCAGGCCCGCGCCCGCAGTACGTGCGGAACGCCCAGCGCCGCGCCGCGAAACGCCGGTCAGCGCTCCGGATACCGTGCCGGCGGCGGAGCGCCCGCTGCCCAGTGGCAACGCACGCCAGCCGGTGGTACGCCTGCCGGATCGCCTGCAGATCGCGTTGCTGCGCGCGTCCGGCTGCAACCCGAACGACCCGGCCACCCAGATGCTGATGGACAGCTGGCCGCTGGACCAGCTGCGCCACGATCCGGCCGCCAAGCGTGCGCTGTGGCCGCAGCTGCGAGCCCTGCGCAAGCGGGGCTCGCCATGAGCGCGGTGACCCGGCCCGGCCCGGTCAGCCTGCGTGCGCTGCGCGAGAGCGATCTCAATGCGGTGATGGCGATCGAGCTGCGGGGCTACCCTTTTCCCTGGACCCGCGGCATTTTCATCGACTGCCTGCGGGCCGGCTATCCGGGCCTGGCGATGGAGCGCGATGGACTGCTGATCGGCTATGGCGTGCTCAGCATCGCTGCGGATGAAGCGCACGTGCTGAACATCTGCATCGACCCGCTGGCACAGTCGCGCGGGTTGGGCCGCCAGCTGCTGCGCGCGCTGGTGCAGCTGGCCGCCGACCGTGGCGCACAGCGCGTCTTCCTGGAAGTGCGTCCGTCCAATACGCCGGCGCTGGCGCTGTACCACAGCGAAGGATTCAACGAGATCGGCCGCCGCCCACGTTACTACCCGGCCGCACAGGGGCGCGAAGATGCGGTGGTGATGGCGATCGAACTGGTCGATGGCGACCTTCAGGTGATGCCGCCGCTGTAACGGAGAAGGGTTGCCAGCCAGCGGCCGGCACTACCGATCCGCCGCTCACGCCAGGCGCAACGCCAGCACGCCACCGACGATGAGCGACGCTGCCAGCCAGCGCGCGCGTGGTATCCGTTCGCGCAGCAGGAACACCGAGATCAGCAGTGCGAACAGGATCGAGGATTCGCGCAGCGCCGAAATCATTGCCACCGGTGCCTGGGTCATGGCCCACAAGGCCATCGCATAGGAGGCTGTGGTGCCGACGCCACCGGCCAGTCCCAGCAGCCAATGCTGCCGCGCATAGTCCAGCACCGCGCCGCTGCGCGTGTACAACGCCCACAGCGGCAGCGGAATGCCTGACAGCAGGAACAACCACAGCGTGTAGCTGAGCGCGCTGCCGGACTGGCGCGCGCCCTGTGCATCGACCAGCGTGTAGGTGGCGATCATCGCCGCGGTCAGCAGCGGCAGGCGCAGCTGGCCGCCGCGCGCACCCAGTGCCATGCACAGGATGCCGGCGCTCACCAGCACCACGCCCAGCCACGCCGCAGCGGGCAATGGCTCACCGAGCAGGGTGCCGGCCAGTGCGACCAGGATCGGCGCGCTGCCACGCATCAACGGATAGGCCAGGCTCATGTCGACCTGCTGGTAACAACGGGCGACCAGCCCGTAATAGGTCACCTGCAACAGCACCGATGCGCCCAGCCAGGGCCAGCTGTGCGCGGCCGGGAAGGGCAGCAAGGGCAGGGCAGCAGCAGACAGCAGCGCGGCGCTGCCGGTGACGAGCACGGTGCCGAGGAATTTGTCGGGCCCGCGCTTGACGATCGCGTTCCAGCTGGCATGCAGTGCCGCGGCGGCGAGAACCAGCAGGAAGATCGAAAGAGGCATCCGGCGATGATGCCATGCGGGGGAAATGGAAACGCCGGGCGTCGCCCGGCGTTTCCGATTCCGCTGTGGTAGGTACCGACCTTTTCCGCCGTGGTAGGTGCCAACCTTGGTTGGCACGCGGAAGATCAACGGCGCCCACCGAGGTGGGCGTCTACCGGAATCCGTGGGTCGGGACGCCTTTGGTAGGTGCCAACCTTGGTTGGCACGCGGAAGATCAAGGGCGCGCACCACGGTGGGCGTCTACCGGAATCCGTAGGTCGGGTCGCCTTTGGTAGGTGCCAACCTTGGTTGGCACGCAGGACGTCAACGGGAACGGAACCGCAACCCCACGCGCGCGCCACCGAGCGGCGCCGTTCCGATCTTCAACATCGCACCATGCCGTTGCGCGATCTCGGCCACGATCGCCAGGCCCAGCCCGCAGCCGTCGCCCTCGCTGCTGGCCCGGTAGAAGCGTTCCGTGACGCGCGCGCGTTCGGCTTCGGCGATGCCGGCGCCGTCATCGTCCACCCATACCTGCACGCCGTCAGCCTCCTGCCGAACGCCGAGGGTGATCACACCGGGCGCAGCGCCGTAGCGCAGCGCGTTGTCCAGCAGGTTGCCCAGTGCCTCGCGCAGCAGCTGTGGATCGCCCTGTACGTGCACGCCGTCGTCGGGTCCGTCGTAACCCAGGTCCACGCCCGTCGCCAACGCACGATCGGCGTAACGCTCGACCACGCCACGCGCCAGCGCAGCCAGGTCCAGCGATTGCAGCGGCAGCGCGCTGCCATGGGGATCTTCGGAGCGGCTGAGCATCAGCAGCTGGTTGACCAGGTGCTGCAGCCGCGCCAGCCCGGCCAGCGTGCCGGACAGCGCCAACTGCTGCGCCTGCGGATCATGCTGGCGCAGTGAACTTTCCAGTTCCACCTGCATTGCCGCAAGCGGCGTGCGCAGCTGGTGTGCGGCATTGCTGACGAAGCGCCGTTGCGCGGCCTGCATGGCGTCCAGTCGCTGCAGTAGTGCGTTGTACGCCTCCACCGCCGGCCACAGCTCGCGCGGCGCCTCCTGCGCGGGCTCCAGAGGCGCCAGCGGGTCCGGGCGGGGGCTGGCCAAGCGCCGCGCCACCTGGTTTGCATGGCGCGCGGCAGCGCCGGTGCCGGACCAGGCCAGCCAGGCGGCCAGCGCGAGGATCGCGGCCTGGAACGGGATGCTGGTCAGCAGCAGCTTGCGCTCCAGCCGGTGCCGCTTGCGCAGCGTCTCGGCCACGCGCAGCCGGATATCGTGGCCGGGCCCGGCGCTGACGACGACTTCGACCATGCGCACCGGCTGCCCGCGCAGGCGCGCGTCGTAGTAGACGGCATCGTCATCATTTCCGGCCGCGACTGCAGGGCGGGGCAGTGCTTCGGGAAGGTCGCCATACAGGCGCCCGCCGTCGGCATCGACCACTTCGCCATGCACTTCATCGGCGGTGTCCCAGGTGAACATGCGCGACACCGCTGGCGTGATCTCGATCGAGGCACGCCCGTCCTGCACCTTCACCAGCTCGGACAACGACATGGCGGAATCCAGCAGCCAGCGGTCGTAGACCTGGCCGGCATAGAAGCGCGCCAGCGCGAACGAACCCACCGCGCTGCACAACAGCAGCACCAGCAGCGGCAGCCACAGGCGGCGCAGCAACAGGCCACGCAGGCTGTGCACGCGCTCAGTCACCCACGGCCTCCAAGCGATAACCCAGGCCACGCAGCATACGGATGCCGACGCCGGCGTGGGCCTGTTCCAGCTTGCGGCGCAGGCGGCTGACATGCACTTCGATCACCGACAGGTTGGCCTCGTGGTCCCAGCTGTACAGTGCGTCGAACAGGCGCTGCTTGGTGACGGTGCGGCCGGGATGCTGCATCAGTGCATCGACCAGCGACAGCTCACGCGCGGTCAGTTCGATGCGCTGGCCGTCCACCTGCACTTCATTGCGGATGCTGTCGAAGCACAGGCGGCCCAATCGCTTCTGCGCCGGCGCATCGCTGCGGCGGCGTGACAGCGCTCGCAGGCGCGCTTCCAGCTCACCCAGTGCGAATGGCTTGGCCAGGTAATCATCGCCACCCCGGTCGAGGCCGAGGATGCGGTCCTCCACGCCATCGCGTGCGGTCAGGATCAGCACCGGCAGGGTGACACCGTCGTTGCGCAGGCGCGAGAGCAGGTCGAGGCCATCGACGTCGGGCAATGAAAGGTCGAGCACCATCACGTCATACGGTGCGCTGGCCAGTGCAGCGGGTGCATGCAGCCCGCGCGACAGGTGGTCGCACAGATGACCCGCGCCCTGCAGGGCACGGATCAGTCCATCGGCCAGAGCGGCATCGTCTTCGATCAGCAGGATTCGCATTGCAAGCTTCGTGCAAGGTTGGGGCAAGTTTGGCGCAAGTGCGTCACCTTACCGTGACGCGCATGAATTTCTCACCCCATGTTGCGGCCGTGTTGGCCGCCCTCCTGTGCGCACCCACGGCATCGGCACTGACCCTGCTGGACGCGCAGCGCGCAATGGAAGCACACAACCCGGACCTGCGCGCGGCGGCGCTGGAGCTGCGCGGGGTGCAGGGCGATGCGCAGACAGCGGCATTGCGCCCGGCCACCGAGGTGTCGATCGGCACCAGCAAGATCAGCCCCAAGCACGGCATCGGCCCGGGCCGCTGGCAGGACAAGCGGGTGGACAGCACGCTGGGCCTGGGCTGGACCTGGGAGCGTGGTGGCAAGCGCGCATTGCGCATCCGCCAGGCCGATGCGCTGCTGGAAGTGGCCGGGCTGGAGATGCTCGATACCCGGCGCCGCCAGCAGGTGGCGCTGCATGAGGCCTACTTCGGCCTGAAGAGCGCGCAGGAGCGGGTGGATATTGCCGAGGCCAACCGCCAGAGTTCGGCCGAGCAGATGGCAGCAGCCGACAAGCAGGTCGCCACCGGGGCGATGGCACCGGTCGACCGCGCGCGGCTGGCGGTGGATGACCTCGCGGTGGCCGACGCCGCGCGGGAGGCGGCGCTGGATCTGCGCGATGCGCGGCATGCGCTGGGCCTGCTGCTCGGCCGTGACGACAGCGGTGACCTCAGCGCCGATGATCCCTGGCCAGACCCCGCAGGCGTTGCCGCAACGCGAGCGTTCGATCCGCAGCAGCGCGCCGACCTGCGCGCGGCACGCTCGCGCCTGGCTGCTGCCGATACCGGTGTGGCGCTGGCACGCAGTGAGCGCCATCGCGACATCCAGCTGGGCGTGGAAGCCGAGCGAGAGCCGACCGACATCAGTGGCGTCACCTGGGGCGTGTCGCTGACCATCCCGCTCGGTGGCCCGTCACGTGCACGCGGCGCGATCCAGCGTGCCGAGGCCGACCGTGACAATGCCGCGCTGCAGCTGCAGGTTCTGCAGCGCGAAGCGCGCGCCGAACTTGACCTGCTGCAGGCCAGCGCGCAGTCCGCCGCGCAGCGCCGCAGCGACTACGAAGGACTGCAGTCCGACGCCGCGCGCAAGGCGGTGCAGGGCATCGAACTGGCCTACCGGCGCGGCGCCGCCAGCCTGACCGATCTGCTGGATGCGCGCCGCAGCTGGCGCGACTTCGAGGCCGCGCTGATCGAAGCGCGTGCCGACCATGCCATTGCCCTGGCGCGCTGGGAAGCGGCCACATCCGTTGCTGAAGGAGAGTCCCGATGAAGTCCACTGTCGCCCATCGCCCGCGGGCGCGACACGCCGTGCTGCCGGTCTTGCTGGCGCTGGCCCTGCTGGGCGGCTGCGGCCGCGAAGCGGCGTCGTATACCGAGGATGCACCGCAGGTCAGCGCCGGCCAGATCCAGTTTCCGGCCGGCAGCCGCCAGCTGGACGTGCTGCGCAGCGAGGCGGTGACCGCCGGCGCCAGCGCCAGCCTGCAGCTGCCGGGCCGCGTGGTCTGGGACGAGACCCGATCCAGTGCACTGCGCACGCCGTTGGCGGGGCAGGTGGCGCGCATCGAGGCGCAGCCCGGGCAGAAGGTGAAGGCGGGCCAGGTGATCGCCTGGATCACTTCGCCCGAGTTCGGCCAGGCCCAGGCCGACGGCGTGCGTGGCCGTGCCGAGCTGCAGCAGGCGCGCAGGGAACTGGAGCGCACCCGCGAACTGCATGCGGCGGGTGTTGCGTCCGGCCGCGAGCTGGACGAGGCCGAGGCCAACTTCGCCGGCAGCCAGGCCGATCATGCGCGTGCGACCGCCTTCGCCAAGGCGTATGGCAATGGCCAGCACGTCGACCAGCGCCTGCCACTGCGCGCACCCATCGACGGCGTGCTGGTGGAGCGGCGGATGAGCCCAGGCATGGCGGTCAGCCCCGAGAGCGAACAGCCGCTGGCGGTGGTTGGCGATCCGGACCGCTTGTGGTTGCTGCTCGATGTTCCCGAGAGCCTGGCCGGACGCTTGAAGGCGGGCATGCAGGTGAGCGTGCCCGGCACCGATGGACAGCCGCTGCAGGCGACCCTGCAGCACGTGGATGACTTCGTCGACAGCGAGCGCCGCGTGGTGCAGGCGCGTGCCGAGCTGGACAACCGTGCACGGGGTTTCAAAGCGGGCCAGTACGTGCGTGCGCAGGTTGCAATGCCGGCCGAGGGCGGTGTCTCGTTGCCCGATGCCGCGGTGCTGCTGATTGATGGAAAGCAGGTGGTGTTCGTCGAAGAGGGCAAGGGCCGCTTCGTGCGCCACGCCGTGCACGCCGAGGAACTGGGCGATGGCCGCCTGTGGGTGCGTGAGGGCCTGGCGGTAGGCAGCAAGGTGGTGGTCGAAGGCGGCCTGCTGCTGCAGCAGCTGGTGGACAGCACGCCGGCGCCCGCCGGCACCGGCACGGGGCACGCCGCCCCATGATCGATCGCCTGATTGCCTACTGCCTGCGCCAGCCGCTGATGGTGATGCTGGCGCTGCTGCTGTTCATCGGCGCTGGCATCGCCGCGTTCCGCGTGCTGCCGGTGGAAGCCTTCCCGGATGTGTCCGACACCCAGGTGACGGTGGTGTCGCTGCACCCGGGCCGTGCCGCCGAAGAGGTGGAGCGTGAGGTGACGATGCCGCTGGAAGTGGCGCTGTCCGGCATTCCGCATTCGGTGCGGGTGTTCTCGCATACGCAGTTCGGCCTGTCGATGATCATCCTGACCTTCGATGACAAGGCCGATGACTACTTCGCGCGCCAGCAGGTGCTGGAGCGCCTGCAGGGCGTGGAGCTGCCGGAAGGGGTGACCCCGGAACTGGAGGCGATGAGTTCGGCGGTGGGCGAGATCTACCGCTATGTGCTGAAAGGCCCGCACCTGACCCCGACCCAGCTGCGTACCGTGCAGGAATGGACGATGGAACGCAGCCTGCGCACCGTGCCGGGCGTGGCCGATGTGATCAGTTTCGGCGGCTTCGCGCGCACCTTCCAGGTCAAGCCGGACCTGGACAAGCTGCGTGACCGCGGCATCAGCCTGGGTGAGTTCGCCGAGGCGCTGGAAAAGGGCAGCTCGAACGCGGGCGGCGGCTATGTGGAACGCGGGCAGCAGCAGTTCCTGATCCGCGGCGTCGGCCTGATGCGCTCGCCGGCCGACATTGGCAACGTGGTGGTGGCGCAGCGCGGAGGCACGCCGATCCTGGTGCGCGACCTTGCCGGCATCGCCGACACCGGGCTGCCCCGGCAGGGCCTGGTCGGCCAGGACGACAATGACGATGCGGTGTTCGGCATGGTGCTGATGCGCAAGGGCGAGAACCCGTCCGACGTGCTCGACGCGCTGCATGCACGCATCGCCGAGATCGAAGCCAACCAGCTGCCGGCCGGGGTCAGCATCGAGCCGTTCTACGACCGCTCGTGGCTGGTTTCGACCACACTGAAAACCGTCTTCAGCAACCTGTTGGAAGGCGCGGTGCTGGTGTTCCTGGTGCTGTGGCTGTTCCTGTACAACGCCCGAGCCGCGCTGATCGTGGCGGCGATGATGCCGCTGGCACTGCTGTCGACCTTCCTCGGCCTGCATCTGTGGGGTGTACCGGCCAACCTGCTGTCGTTGGGTGCGATGGACTTCGGCATCATCATCGATGGTGCGGTGATCGTGACCGAGCACATCGTCTCTCGATTGTCGAAGCTGCCCCCTACGGCCGACCGGAAGACACGGTTCTCTACCATTCTTTCAGCTGCATCGGAAGTGGGCCGCCCGACGTTCTTCTCGATGTTGATCATCATCGCCGCACACATCCCGATCTTCACCCTGCAGCGCCAGGAGGGCCGCATGTTCGCGCCGATGGCGTACTCAGTGACCTCGGCATTGATCGGTGCGTTGATCCTGGCGCTGACCGTGGTGCCTCTGTTCTGCTACTGGTGGCTGCGGCGGGACCGCATGCGTGACGGCAATCCATTGATGGACCGCCTGACCGGCTGGTACCGGCCGATCCTGGAACACGCACTGGCCCGCCCGCGTGCGGTGGTATTGACCGCGGTTGCGCTGCTGGTCGGCACGCTGGCGCTGGGCACCCGCCTGGGGTCGGAGTTCCTGCCCGAGCTGGACGAAGGATCGATCTGGTTGACCGCCACGCTCGACCCGAGCACCAGCCTGGCCGAGGCGCAACAGCAGTCGCGGCGCATCCGTGAGCTGGTCGGCACCTTCCCGCAGGTATCGACGGTGGTGGCCAAACTGGGTCGCCCGGAAGACGGGTCCGATGCCAAGGGCGCCAACCAGATCGAGGCGCTGGTGGCGTTGAAGCCAGAGAAGGAGTGGCCGAAGGGCGTGGACAAGCGGCAGCTGGTGAGCGATCTGCAGCGCACGCTGGAGCAGCGCATTCCGGGGCCGGAGTTCTCGATCTCGCAGCCGGTGCGCGACAACATCCTGGAGAGCATCTCGCAGATCAAGGGCCAGGTGGTGATCAAGGTCAGCGGCTCGGATCTGGACGTGCTGAACCAGCAGGCGCAGGCGATCCTGGGCCAGGTGCGTGGCGTGGAGGGCGTGGAGAGCGCCTTCATTGATCGTGACGGATCGTTGCCGCAGCTGCAGATCGAAATCGACCGTGATCGCGCCGCACGCTATGGCCTCAATGTGCGCGACATCGACGAGGTGATCGAGACCGCACTGGGCGGGCGCCAGGTCGGCGAGCTATGGGAAGGCGACCGCAAGTTCCCGATCACGCTGCGCCTGGACGACGCCGACCGCGACCTGCAACGGTTGCGCACGGTCCCGGTAGGCATCGGCGAAGGCCATACCGTGACGCTGTCCGACGTCGCTGACTTCCGCATGGCCAGCGGCGCGATCAACATCTCGCGCGAGAACGCACAGCGGGTGAAGGCAGTGAGCATCTTCATCGCCGGGCGCGACATGGGCAGCGTGGTGGCCGACATGCGCAAGCGTGTGGATGCCAGCGTGCAGCTGCCGGAAGGCTACCGGCTGGAGTGGTCCGGCGAGTTCGAGAACCAGCAGCGGGCAATGAAGCGGCTGGGCTGGGTGATTCCGCTGTCGGTGCTGATCATCTTCGTGCTGCTGTTCGACGCCTTCAAGGACATCAGCAGTGCCGCACTGATCCTGGCCAACGTGCCACTGGCGATGATCGGCGGCATCCTGGCCCTGTGGTTGACCGGCATTCCGCTGTCGGTGTCGGCGGCGATCGGTTTCATTGCACTGTTCGGGCAAGCGGTGCTTAACGGGGTGGTGATGCTCAGCCGCTTCGCCCAGCTGCGCGAGCAGGGCATGGACCTGCTGCAGTCGGTGGTGCAGGGTTCCCTGCAGCGCCTGCGCACGGTGCTGATGACCGCACTGCTTGCGATGTTCGGCCTGCTGCCGATGGCCACCTCGCATGCGATCGGTGCCGAGACCCAGAAGCCGTTGGCGGTGGTGGTGATCGGCGGCCTGCTGTCGGCGATGCTGTTGACCCTGCTGGTGTTGCCCACGCTGTACTACTGGGTGCATCGCCGCCGCGAGGCGCGGCCGGGCTGACGGCGATATGCGGTTCTCCGCCCGGTAGGTGCCAACCTGGGTTGGCACGCGGCGAGGCGCCCACCATGGTGGGCGACTGCCTACACCATACCGCCGTTGGCGCGCAGAACCTGGCCATTGATCCACCCGCCATCAGTGCCAGCCAGGAATCCCACCGCGCCGGCGATGTCTTCCGGCGTTCCCAGCCGCTCCAGGGGATTCATCTTCGCCAATCGCTCGATCAGCTCGGGCGACTTGCCATCCAGGAACAGGTCGGTGGCGGTCGGGCCGGGCGCCACCGCATTCACGGTGATGTTGCGCCCGCGCAGCTCCTTGCTGAGGATCGCGCCCATCGTCTCCACCGCTGACTTGCTGGCGGCGTACACGCTGTAGTTCTCCAGCCGGATGCCGACCACACTGGTGGACAGGGTGATCAGCCGGCCTCCGTCGCGCACCCGTCGTGCACTTTCGCGGAGCACGTTGAAGGCGCCCTTGAGGTTGATGCCGATCACCCGCTCGAACAGGGCGTCGTCGGTGTCGGCCAGCAGTGCCAGCTGCAGTACGCCGGCGCTGTTGACCACCACGTCGATGCCGCCGAAACGGGCTTCGATGGCATCGAACAGCTGCCGCACCGCCTGCGGATCGGCGACATCAGCCTGCAGCGCGATGGCCTGCGCGCCTGCTGCGTTGAGTTCGGCCGCCAAGGCTTCGGCGTCGTCGCGGCGCCCTGCATAGTTGATCGCAACGGCGTGGCCATCGGCGGCGAGCCGGCGGGAGATGGCGGCGCCGATGCCACGGGAGCCGCCGGTGACCAGGGCGACAGAGCGGGCGGGGGAGAGAGTCATGGTCGGTTCCAGCGGGGCGCGCCGGAGTGGCGCAGGGCCATCTTCGCGACATCGACCTTTCGGATAATCATGCATAATCTGTCAACATCATCCGGATAGCCGAACAATGGACCGCTTCACGGCCATGCGTGCCTTCGTCCGAATCGTCGAGCGCCGCAGCTTTACCCGCGCTTCCGAGGACCTGGGCCTGCCACGGGCCACGGTGACCGATGCGATCAAGGCGCTGGAACAGCGGTTGGGCGTGCGTCTGCTGCACCGGACCACACGGCTGGTGGTGCCGACGCTGGAAGGCGAGGCCTACTACGGCCGTTGCCTGCGCCTGATCGCTGACATGGACGATGCCGAGGCTGCGTTCCGTGATGCCCCGCCACGCGGCCCGTTGCGCATTGAAGTGCATGGCACGCTGGGCCGGCACCTGCTGTTTCCGCACCTGCCGGAATTCCTGCAGCGCTACCCGGAGATCGAACTGGAGGTCAGCGAAGGCGACCGCTATGTCGATCTGTTGCGCGAAGGCGTGGATGCGGCGTTGCGGGTGGGGACGCTGGCCGACAGCGATCTGGCGGCGCGCCGGTTGACGATGCTGCGCGAGGTGACGGTGGCCGCGCCTGGCTACGTGCAGGCCAAGGGCGTGCCGGGCAGCATCGATGCCCTGCAGGATGGCCACCAGATGGTCGGCTACCGCTCCAGCGCCACCGGCCAGCTGATTCCGCTGGAGTTCCAGCAGGGCGGGCAGGTGCGCTACCTGCCGCTGCCGGCGCGGGTGCGGGTGACCGGCGCGGATGCGTTCCTCGGTGCCGCGCTGGCGGGCCTGGGCATCATCCAGGCACCGCGCTACCGGATGGACCCGTATATCGTGCGCGGGCAGCTGGTAGAGCTGCTGCCGGAGGCGCCGCCGACGCCAAGCCCGTTGAGCCTGGTCTACCCGCGCAACCGCACGCCGTCGCCACGGTTGCGGGTGTTCATCGACTGGGTGGCGGGGGTGTTCGAGCAGACCGGGGTTGCCGGCCAGCGGCCGGCACTACCGAAGCGGCGTAGCTGAAACGCCGCGACGGGCCGGCACTACCGGGCGGCTGCGCTCGGCAGCACCAGCTCGAACACGGTGCCGGTGTCATCCGACACGACACTCACGCTGCCGCCATGCGCCTGTGCAATCGCACGGGTGATCGCCAGGCCCAGCCCCGCGCCTTCGTGGCGGCCGCGCTCGCCGCGGAAGAAACGATCGAACAGGCGCGGGATCGCTTCGGTGGAAATCGGGGTGCCGACGTTGTGCACGCTGACCCTGCACACGCCATCGGCCTCGGCCAGCCGCACCTGCACCTCGCTGCCGGCGGTGGCGTGCTTCAACGCATTGGACAGCAGATTGGCGATCGCCCGGTGCAGCATCAGGCGGTTGCCTTCCACGCTCGCCGCGCCTTCGCGGTGCAGGGTCAACTGCCGGTCCTCGGCCAGCGGGTCATAGAACTCCAGCAGCGAATCCACCACCCGATCCAGCGCCACCGGCTCGCGCGAAGGCAGCGCACCCGGTGCTTCGGCCTGGGCCAGGTACAGCAGGTCGCCCACGGTCTGTGCCAGCTGCTGCAGTTCCTCGGCGCAGGATGCCAGCGTCTCGCGGTAGGCCTCGTTGCTGCGCGGGTGCGCCAGCACCACCTGCACCTGGGTGAGCATGTTGGTGATCGGCGTGCGCAGCTCGTGGGCGAGATCACCAGAGAACTCGGTCAGCCGCGCGAAGTCCTGCTGCAGCCGTGCCAGCATGCCGTTGAGGGTCTGTGCCAGTTGCTCCAGTTCGGCCGGTGCACTGCGCGCGTTCAGGCGGCGCTGCAACCGGCCAGCGGTGATCTGCCGGGCCTCATCGGCCAGCGTGCGCAGCGGCCGCAGTGTTCGCCTCACCACATAGCCGCCGAGCAGGCTGCTGGCCACGGCGGCGCCAATGATCGCGATCGCCAGCAGGTGGCGGAAGCGCTGCAGGAAATCGGCATGGCGGTTGTCATCGATGGCCAGCAGGGTGACCAGCTGGCTGCCGTCGGCCAGCGCCTGGCGCAGGTGCAGGGCATGCATGCAGCGGCCATCAGCGAGGATCCAGTCATGCCGCCGTGACGCGGCGTCGATGGGCTGGCTGCGTGCATGCTCGCGCAGCAGTGCCGGGGCAGTGGAGAACAGCACCGCGCCGCTCCCATCAACAATGTGGAAGGCGATATCCGGATGATGGCCGAGCGCCTCTGCCAACCGCAGTCCGCGTGCGGCGGCAGGACCATTGTCAGCAAGGTCGCGGATCAACGCGACCTTGTTTTCCAGTTCGATGAAATCCTGCGCCACCAGGTCGTGGCGGGCGCTGACGTAGATCGCCACGCCCAATGCGGCCAGCACCAGCGTGGCCACGATGGCGAACAGCAGCGTCAGCCGTACCGCGATGGAGCGGCGCAGGCTCATCCGCTGTGCACGACACCGTCGTCCGGCGCCTCCAGCACATAGCCCATGCCACGCACGGTGACGATCAACTTGGCATCGAAGTCATCGTCGATCTTCGCGCGCAGGCGGCGGATCGCCACGTCGATCACGTTGGTGTCGCTGTCGAAGTTCATGTCCCACACCTGCGAGGCGATCAGCGAGCGTGGCAGCACTTCGCCGCGACGACGCGCCAGCAGCTCCAGCAGCGTGTATTCCTTCTGGCTGAGGGGGATGCGCTGGCCGCCGCGTTCGACCCGGCGGCGCGGGGTGTCCACCACCAGGTCGGCGATAACGATGCGTTCGGCCTGCGGCTGCGCCTGGCCCCGGCGCAGCAGGGTACGGACGCGCGCCAGCAGCTCGGCGAAAGCGAACGGCTTGCCCAGGTAGTCATCGGCGCCCAGCTCCAGGCCCTGCACGCGATCGGCGATGCTGCTGCGCGCGGTGAGGAACAGCACCGGTACCTGCCATCCGGCGGCGCGCAGCCGCGACAGCACGTTCCATCCATCCAGGCCGGGCAGCATCACATCGAGAATGACCAGCTGGTACTCGCCACTGCCGGCCAGGTGCAGCCCGTCGATGCCGTTGCAGGCGAGATCGACCACGTAGCCGGCCTCGATCAGGCCCTGGCGCAGGTAGTTGCCGGTCTTGGGTTCGTCTTCGACGATCAGCAGTTTCATGATGCGCCCATCATCGCAGCTTGCACGTGGGCGGGCTGCGCAGGCTCACGCCAACGGGTCCAGCGTACCGAGCACCGCCACGCAGGCCAGCACCAGCAGCGCCAGCACCGACTCGCAGGCCAGGCTGTGGCGCAGGGAACGCAGCGGCCGCGGTTGCCAGCCGTCGCGGATGGAAGTGGCCAAGGCCGGCACCAATCGCCAGCGATGCAGCGCCGCCAACCCCAGCATGCCGCCCACCAGGGCCAGCTTGAGCAGCAGCCAACGCCCGTGCGCGGTACCGGTCAGGGTCTGCACGGAACCACCGAGATCGACATAGGTGTAGGTGCCGGTCATCGCCAGGGTGGCGACGATGACCGTACCGGGCAGGGCGAAGCTATGGGCGGCCTGCCACAGCGCATGGGTACGTTCGCGCAGGTGCAGGCCTTGTGGACGCAGCGCCAGCTGCACGATGGCGGCGATCGCGCCGACCCAGGCACTGGCGGCCAGCAGGTGCACGATGCCGGCCAGCAGCCGCAACGTGCCGCCGAACCCATCGCCCGCAGCGGCGTGGCCGTTCCAGGACAGGCTGGCCAACGCCGTGGCAGACAATGCGAGCAGGGCCACGCGGCGCAGGCCCTGCAGGGGCGTGGCGAATGCCAGCAGGGGCAGCATCGCCAGCACCGCCACGGTACGCAGCAGGCCGGCTTCACCCACCGGCGTGCCAGTGAGGAACCAGTGCGCCGTTGCAGGGTCGATGTCGGCCGGCGCGATGCCGAGCACACCGGACAACCGGGTGATGGCATCGGTGACCACCACGGCCAAAGCGATCAGGGCCAGCGCCAGCGAGACGCCGCGCGGCAGCTCGGGGCGGACGAACAGCATCCGCCCGAACAGCAGCATCAGCGCCAGGTACAACGCCAGCCGCAGTGCATATGGCGAGAGCTCGGCCACGACGGCAGCCTTACTTCACGGTGAAGCGGTAGCTGCCGGTGATCGGGTGGCTGTCCTGGCCCACCGCGCGCCACTGCAGTGCGTAGCTGCCTGCCGGCAGCGGCTTGGCGAAGCGCGCACGCAACGTGTGGCCATCCTCGGAGAGGTCCTGTGCGGTGGTAGGCATGGCCATCTTCATGCGGCCATGGTCCATGCTCAGTTCAATGCGGGTGGCACGCGGCATCACCTTCTCACTGAACTGCAGCTCGATCTGGCTGGCCGGGGCTACGGTCGCGTCGGCGGCCGGGGTCGAGCGCACCAGGCTGGGATGGGCCAGGGCCAGCGGCGCAACCGCGAGGCCGGATACGAGGACAACAAGGGCGGAGGAGCGGAGCAGGGGACGGGCCATGCGTGGGACACCTGTGGAAGACGTGGCCCACAGGGTGGAGGGCAGCGCCTTTCGCTGCCCTGACCCCTACATTACCGATCTGTAATGTTCGGCCCACCAACAAGGTAGTGCCGGCCGCTGGCCGGCATCACAGCGCGTGCAGCGCCCCCTCCATCCGATGGAAACTGCCATCGGTGGCGGTGAACCAGGCCAGCGAACGCTCGCCCACGAAGTCGTCGACGTGCACGACCGTAGCGCCATCGGCTTCCTGCCACGAAATGGCATAGACCCCTTCGCTGATCCGCTGCCACTCACAGGCGGCTTCACCCTGCGCACCGGCGTAGGCGCCGGAGACGATGGCGTACTGCACGTGGTGGCCATCGGCGCTGTAGACATTGTCGGCGTCCAGGCCGTCATAGCTGACGCGGAAGCGGCGGCCGGCGAACATGGGAAGGTCGGTGGCGGTGTTCATCGGATCGCCACCGGGTTGATGTTGACCTGGGTCGAGCCGACGTACAGCGGCTGGCCGAGCACGAACAGGAATTCCCAGGCCTTGTCGCGCACCAGAGCACGGCTGTCGATCAGCTCCAGGTTGTAGATGCCGCGCTTGGCCAGCATGTACTGGTTGATCGGGAACTCCTCGGCGCCGTTCGGGTTTGGGTAGACCTCCGAGGCCCAGGTGTCGCCACCGAAGGCGACGATGCCCTGGTCGGCCAGCCACTTCGCGGCCTCCATGCCGATGCCCGGTTCCACGTCCAGGAACTGTTTGTCGTCCTTGCCGATCAGTTCCAGCCAGCCGGTGTTGAACAGCACCACGTCGCCCTTGCGCAGGCTCAGGCCCTGCTTCTCCAGCACGGCCTGGATGTCGGCCACGGTGAACTCGGTACCTCCGGGCACGATCGCCTTGCCGTAGTACGCGGTCATGTCCAGCACGACGCCGCGGGTGACCATCGGTGGCACCTTCTCGACGCCGAGCTTGCGCACGCCGTCCACGGTGACGAAGTCAGCGGCCTTGTTGCCGTTGTAGTAGACGTTGTCGATGCCGATATGGCCGATGCCGTTGAGCTGGGTGCCAACGCCGGTCCAGGCGTTCACCAGTTCATCGTTGAAGGTGAACTTGTTGGGGCCCAGCGACTTGCCGGCCTGCTGGCCGACCTGCACGTTGTACAGGCGGAAGCTGCGGTGGCGGAACGCGGGCAGGTTCTTGTCCACCGGCACCGCCAGCGGATAGGTCTTGCCGGTCCTGACCAGCGATACCGCGTGCTTGACCACGTCCGCGGTCAGCAGGTTGGCCGCGCCGATCTCGTCGTTGGCGCCGTAGGCAGAGGGGTACCAGTCCTCGGCGGTAGCCTGGAAGGACAGCGGCAGGGTGGCCAGCGCAAGCGCGGCCAGGGTCTTCATCTTCATGGCAAAGCTCCGGTAACTGTCAGGCCGTCGCGGGGGCGGCCAGCGGGGCGTGCGACGCGGCGGCGCCGGCATGGGCCGGGAAGTGCGGTAGCACGTACTCGGCGATTTCGTGGAAGGTTTCGGCCAACGGTCGTTCGTTACGGCGGAACTGCAGGCCGATGTGGTCGACACCGGACGCCTGCATGGCGTGCAGCTCGGCCAGCAGCGCGTTGTGGCCGCCGCGCAGGCCGAAGCGCCAGCGCTGCAGGGGGGCATCGGCATCGGTCACCAGGTCCAGGTGGATGAAGCTGGCATAGGGCTTGTTGCCGGCCACGGCGCGCCAGGCCGCCACGCGTTGCGCATGGTCCTGTGGCGTGCCCGGGTAGGCCAGGCAACCGTCCATGTGCTGGCCGATCCACGCCGGTTGCTGCTGGGCCAGGCCGGCTACGAACAACGGCAGGGCCGGGCCATCCGCGGGCAGCACCTCCAGGCCCTGCGGCAGGTGGGCAGCGGCGCCTTCGCACAGCAGTGCGATCTGCTCGCGGAAGCGGCTGCCACGCGTGTCGAAGTCGCGGCCGAACAGCGGGTACTCCACCGGGCGGTCGCCACTGGCTACGCCCAGCAGCAGGCGGTCGTCGCTGAGCCGCTGCACGCTGCGCGCCGACTTCAGGGTCAGCAACGGCTCACGGATCGGCAGCACCACCGCACCGGTGCCCAGCAGGATGTTCTCGGTGATGCCGGCCAGGTAGCCGAGGTAACTGAATACCTCGAACACCTGCGCCGCATCGCCGAAGGCCGGGTCGTACACCGGCACGTCGCGTACCCAGAGCGCACGGAAGCCGAGGCGGTCGGCCAACCGTGCAAGTTCCGCATGGCGCTGCAGGTCCGGTTCGCCGGGCAGGCGTCGCGCGGTGCGTCGTGCCTGTTCGCCCAGCGGCGTCCAGTCATTGTCCAGCGGTGCTTCGATGCCGATGCTGAAACCACCGGCCTGCAGCCGTGCCAACGCACTGCCCATGGCGAGGCTCCTCAGTCCCAGGCCGGGGCCAGGCCCGGCGGATCGACTTCGCGGCCGTTGCGGTCAAGCGCAGCGATCGCGGCCATGTCATCGGCATCCAGGTGCAGGTCCTGGGCGAGCAGGTTGCTGGCCAGGTTCTCGCGCTTGGTCGAGGACGGGATGACCGAGTAGCCCCGCTGCAGCGCCCACGCCAGCGCGATCTGGGCCACGGTGGCCTGGTGCTTGCCGGCGATGGCGGCCAGCACCGGATCCTTCAGCACCTTGCCGTAGGCCAGGGTCATGTAGGAGGTGATGGTGATGCCCTGGTCCTGCAGGAAAGTGGTCAGTGCCGGGTTCTGCAGGTAGGGGCTCAGTTCGATCTGGTTGGTGGCGATCTCGCCAGCGCCGACCACCTCGATGGCCTGCCGGGTCAGCTCGATGTTGAAGTTGGACACACCGATCTGGCGGGTCAGGCCCAGCTTCTTGGCTTCGGCCAGCGCGGTCATGTATTCGCGCAGTTCAACGCCATTGCCCGGCGCCGGCCAGTGGATCAGCAGCAGGTCCACGTAGTCGGTGCGCAGCTTGGCCAGGCTGTCGCGCAGGCTCGGGATCAGTTTGTCGGCAGCGTAGTTGTCCACCCAGATCTTGGTGGTCAGGAACAGCTGGTCGCGTGCTACGCCGGATTCGGCGATGGCCTGGCCGACCTCGGCTTCGTTGCCGTAGATCTGCGCGGTATCGACCGCACGGTAGCCGACGTCGAGGGCGTTGCGCACCGAGTCGATGACGGTCTGGCCGGTCAGGCGGAAGGTGCCGACGCCAAAGGAAGGAACGCTCATGATGGACTCCAGGGACTTCGTTGAGAGCCGGTGGGCTCGGGACAGGGCGAAGTCTGGGTGCTTTACATTTGTTGATTAAGCCGTGTATACGGGAAATGCTTTTGCGCCGAGGTAAAAAATGAAAACCACCCTGGATGAGCTGAAGGCCTTCGTGGCCGTGGTCGACAGTGGTTCGATCACGGCAGCGGCCGAGGAGCTGGAACTGACCATCTCGGCCACCAGCCGCACCCTGGCGCGGCTGGAGGACAAGCTGCAGACCACGCTGCTGCGGCGGACCACGCGGCGGCTGGAACTGACCGAGGAAGGCGCGGCGTTCCTGGAGTACGCGCGTACGATCCTGGCCACGGTGGACGAGGCCGAGGAACAGATGGCCGCGCGGCGGCTGCAGCCGGTCGGGCGCCTGCGCGTGGACGCCGCCACACCGTTCATGCTGCATGTGATCGTGCCGCTGCTGGAGGGCTTCCGCGAGCGCTACCCGCAGGTCGAGCTGGAGTTGAATTCCAACGAGGGCATCACCGACCTGATCGAGAAGCGCACCGACGTAGCATTCCGCATTGGCGTGCTGCGCGACTCGACCCTGCATGCGCGGCCGATCGGCCACAGCCGCATCCGCGTGGTGGCCAGCCCCGAGTACCTGCGCCGCCACGGCACGCCCACGCGCGTGGAGCAGCTGCACGCGCATGACCTGCTGGGCTTCACCCAGCCCAGTTCATTGAACGAATGGCCGCTGCACGATGCCGATGGTGGGCCTTTCGTGATCGAGCCAGCGATCGCTTCCTCCAGTGGCGAGACGCTGCGGCAGATGGCGGTGGCCGGGCTGGGCATCGCCTGCCTGTCCGACTTCCTGACCCGCCAGGACCGGCGTGATGGCCGCCTGGTGCAGCTGTTCGGCAAGCAGACGCAGGAAGTGCGGCAGCCGATCAACGCGGTGTACTACCGCAACACCGCGCTTGCCGCGCGCATCACCTGTTTCGTCGACCACGTGACGCAGACGCTCGGCCAGCGTCCGTTTGACGAATAGAGATCGGTAGAGCCGGCCGCTGGCTGCGTCGCATGTTTCAGTAGATCCACGCCATGCGTGGATGGCGTTTTCCGGCCGGACAACGGCCGGCGCTACCGGCGGTTGCGCAGCGCGTGCCGGTTGCCGATGTGAGCGCACGCCAGCAGCACACCACCACTGGCCGTCGCTACGCCGTGCCAGAGCAGCGATTCCTTCAGCGGCAGGTACAGCGAGGCCGACAGCAGCAGGATGGCGCCGGCGAAGGCCAGCCTTACAGGCGGCCAGCGGCCGTGCCGATGCAGTCCTGCGCCGGTACTGAGCAGGGCCAGCGACGAGGCCAGCAGCGCGAACAGCCATTCCCAGCGCGACATCACCAGCAGCACCGTCATCGCGCCATGGCCGGGGTGCTGGAACGAACGCAGCGCCATCATCGCCGCCGGCACGAAGGCCAGCAGCAGGGGCAGGGCGATGCAGTGGGCGGCGCAGGCCAGGGACAGCCAGGCACCGGCAAGATCGAAGCGGGGGTGCCAGCGTGCCGAAGTTGGCGGCTGGGCCAGGGCCCTTGCGGGCGTCGTGGGGATGTGGTCCATAATGTTACATAGTAACAATTGGAATGTCCCCCATGAAGCGTTCTGCTGCTCTTTTCCTGCTGCTGGCCGCCAGCGCCGCGCAGGCCCACGATATCCGCCAGCACGCACCGCACGTGCACGGCCAGGCCACCGTCGATGTTGCGCTTGACCAGCAGACGCTGGAATTCGCCGTGCAGGCCCCCGGCATCGGCATCCTTGATTTCGAGCGGCCGCCGGCCAATGCAGCCGAGCAGGCCGCGCTGGCGCGGGCTACGACAGTGCTGAAGGGCGGCAGCTGGGTCACCTTGCCCACCGCCGCTGGCTGCCGCCTTTCCGGCAACGACGCCAAGGCCGAGGGATTCGATGCGACGGCTGCCGCGCCGCCATCAGGTCAGCATCGGCACGCTGGGTTCAGCGCAACGCTGCAGTACCACTGCGCCAAGCCTGCCGAGCTGCGGGCCATTGTTGTGCGCCTGCCCGTACTGTTCCCGGGCCTGCACGAAGTGATCGTCAACAGTGCCACCGCCCATGGACAGAACCGCAGCGTGCTGACCCCGGACAACCTGCGCGTGGTGCTGGCACCGTGAGCATGCGACCGGTGATCGCGCTGGATGGCGTGCAGTTCGGCTATGGCCGGCGCTTGGTCCTGGATGTGCCGCGGCTGTGGATCGAGCAGGGCAGCAGCGTATTGCTGCGCGGAATCAGCGGGGGTGGCAAGAGCACGCTGCTGGGCCTTCTGGCAGGCGTGTTGCTGCCTGGCAAGGGCCGCATCGAGGTCGCCGGTCACGCGCTGCAGGCGATGCGTAGTGCCGCGCGGGACCGCTTCCGCGCCGACCACCTGGGTGTGATCTTCCAGCAGTTCAACCTGCTGCCGTTTCTCAGCGTGCGCGACAACATCGCGCTGGGCCTGCGCTTCTCGCGCCTGCGCAGCGCACGCATCAGCGGCCCGCTGGATGCCGAGATCGCCCGCCTGCTGCAGGCCCTGCAACTGGACCCCGAGCTGATGCAGCGGCGCGCAGGCACGCTCAGTGTCGGACAGCAGCAGCGTGTGGCGGCAGCACGCGCCCTGATCGGCCGCCCGGCCTTGCTGCTGGCCGATGAGCCGACCTCGGCGCTCGACCGCGACGCGGCCACCGCGTTCCTACAGCTGATGTCAGCGCAGTGCCAGGCGGCCGGCACCACGGTGCTGGTGGTCAGCCATGACGACAGCCTGGAGCCGTTGTTCGACCGCACGATTGCCCTGTCTCAGATCAACCAGGCAGGTGCCGGCCATGCTTGAGCTTGCCTGGGCCAGCCTGCGCAGCCGTGCGTTGAGCGTGGGCCTGACCGTGCTGGTCATCACCCTCAGCGTGGTGCTGTTGCTGGGCGTCGAGCGCGTGCGCACGCAGGCACACGAAGGCTTCGCCAGCACCGTGTCCGGCACCGATCTGATCGTTGGTGCGCGGTCAGGGCCGGTGAATCTGCTGCTGTACTCGGTGTTCCATATCGGTGACCCGACCAACAACGTGTCCTGGCAGTCCTACCAGGAGCTGTCCGCGTTGCCGCAGGTGAAGTGGGCGGTGCCGCTTTCGCTGGGCGATTCCTGGCGCGGCTACCGCGTGGTCGGTACCAGCGATGGCTATTTCAAGCACTACCGCTACGGCGCCGGGCACGCACTTGCATTCGCGAACGGACGATCGTTCGATGATCTGTATGACGTGGTGATCGGTGCCGAGGTGGCACAGGCACAGAAGGTCGGTCTCGGTGACCAGATCGTGCTGGCGCACGGCACCGGCGCGGTCACCCTGGCCACGCATGCCGACAAGCCATTCCGTGTTGCCGGCATCCTGCAGCGCACCGGCACGCCGGTTGATTCGTCGCTGCTGGTCTCGCTGGCGGCGATCGAAGCGATCCATGTCGACTGGCGTTCGGGCGTGCAGCTGCGCAGCCAGAGCGTCAGCGCCGAGCAGGCGCGTCATCTGGATCTGACCCCGACCAGCATCACCGCCTTCATGCTCGGCCTGAACTCGCGTATCGCCACGTTTTCGGTGCAGCGCAGGATCAACGAGTATCCGGACGAGGCGATGCTGGCGATCCTGCCCGGCGTCACGCTGCAGCAGCTGTGGCAGTCGCTGGGCATGGCCGAACGAGCGCTGCAGCTGATCAGCGCGATGGTGGTGGCGCTCGGCATGGTCTCGCTGGTGGCGCTGCTGGTCTCGACCCTGCAGGAGCGGCGGCGCGAGATGGCGATCCTGCGTGCCACCGGGGCACGGCCGGGTTACATCGCTGCCCTGCTGGTGGTGGAGGCGGTGGCGACCAGCGCGGCGGCCAGCGTGCTGGCGCTGGTGCTTCTGGTGGCCGCCAGCATCGCCGGGCGCGGCTGGGCCCTGGCCAACTTTGGCCTGTCGATCACCCATGTCTGGCCGGACGGCCGCGAGCTGGCCTGGGTGGCAGGCGTGCTGGCGATCAGTGCGGTGGCCGGGCTGGTGCCGGCATTGCTGGCCTACCGGCGTACGCTGGCCGATGGCCTGTCGCCGGGAGGCTGAGCATGCGCTGGATGCTGACACTGCCGATGGTGCTGGCCCTGGTCGCCTGCGAGCGGCCGGTGGATACCGGTGTGCAGGCCTTGCCACCCTCGCCGGTTGTCGACCGCGCTGACGCTGCGGATGCGGCAGAGCAGGAACTGGACTGGTTGCAGATGATGCCGAAGGACGAGCTGGCCGCGCTGGAGCGGGGCGAGGGCCCGGAAGTCGAGCACAACGGCAACCGGCGCATGCCGCAGTTCGGTACGTTCCGTACGGTGGATACGGTGCTGCAGCGACCGGTGCGCCTGCCGGGCTACGTGGTGCCACTGGCCAACGCACAGGACGGTCGGTTGACCGAATTTCTGTTCGTGCCGTACTACGGCGCCTGCATCCACGTGCCACCACCGCCGCCGAACCAGATCGTGCACGTGGTGCTGCCACGCCCGATCGATATGCCCGACATGTATTCGCCGTTCTTCCTGGCCGGCACCCTGCGTGCCGAACGGTTGGATGACGATCTGGCCGGCTCCGCCTACACCATGCGCGATGCACAGCTGAGGCCCTATGAACCGTAGCTCCTTGTTGTTGGTGCTGGGATGCCTGTGGCTGGCGGGCTGTACGTCGCCGGGCGGCGATGCCGTGGCGGTCACGCCGAAGGACACCGCAGCTGCAGTCGCTACGGATGCTGCCGCCATCGACCGTTGGGATGCGTTGCGGCCCGATGAAGTCACCTACCAGCGCCCGCCGCCACAGATCGGCCTGTCACGCGGTGGCATGGACGGCGTGGGCGGGCTGATCGACGATACCGGCTCCGGCACGCCGCCGGGGCAGGAGATCGACCATTCCAGCCCGGACCGCGCCAAGCAGTTCGGCTCCTCGCGCGTCGTCGACGCCGTCGACGGTCGCGCGGTGGATCTGGATGGCTACGTGGTACCGCTCGGCACCAACGATGCAGGCCTGGTCGATGAACTGCTGTTCGTACCGTTCTATGGCGCGTGCATCCACGTGCCGCCACCACCACCGAACCAGATCATCCACGTGACCCTGGCCACGCCGATCGCGCTGGGCGATCTGTGGGATCCGTACCGGCTTGCCGGCCGTCTGCAGGTGAAGCGTTTCGACGCGGATATCGCCAGCGCGTCCTACGATGCTGCGGCGGCCACGCTGACGGCGATCCACAACTGATGCCGCGGCGCTGGATCATGGCTGCCGGGGTGCTGCTGGGTGCAGTTGTGCTGCTGGTGTGGTGGCAGCGGCAGCGCGCCCCCATCGCGCCACCGGCGGTCGCGTTTCCGGCGCCTTCTTCCGATGCCAGCCAGCGTATCGAACAGCGCCTGGGCGATGATCACGCGTTTCGCAACGACATACTGTTCCTGCTCGCTGCAACCCTGCGCGACCGCTGCCAGCCAGCGCAGGCCGGGCTGCTGGCGCGCATGGCCAATCGCGCATCGCTGCCGGTGCTGGCGGCGGTCAGTGCGGTGACCCAGCAGGATCCAACGCTGGACCGGCCGATCTACCAGTACATCCAGCATCGCGCCGATGCGACGCAGTGCGGCCAGCCGCTGCAGATGCCGCTGGCCGGTGGGCGCAGCATGGCCGTGGACATCGAACAGTACGCACGCACGTTCCCGGACAGCTACTTCGACCCGCAGCGCAGCAGTGAACCGCGGGATTTCGGTGGACTGCCGTTGCAGCAGCGTGCCGGCAATGCCTGCAACAGCGTGGTGTATTCGGTGCTGCCGCTGGGTGGCACCGACTGGCGGTGCAGCAGCCTGCGCGCGAATGCCCGTGCGCGCGTGCGTGGACTGTGCGAGGACGAACTGCGGCGCCAGCATGGGGGCATCGGCGGCGAACTGGACATGGCCGTGGGGCAGGGCATGCAGGGAGCGGTGGTATCGGCGATCGCCGCGCTGCCGGAAGACTGCCGGTGATGATCCCTGACACCGGCCACGGCCCGGCATGAGGGGCGCGGCAACATGAACATTGCCCCGGCCCCAATCTGAACCGGTGGTGTTTTCTTCATAACTATACAGGACATCCGGTATAGTTATGGCCGTACTCCACCCCCACCAGGTTCTCCCATGGCTTTGTCCCAGCCCTTGGCCGGTGCTCCGGCCCTGTCGCGTGCCCGTCGCTGGGCACTGTTGTTCACCGTCGCCGCCGGCCTGTTGCTGGTCACGCTCGACAACTCCGTGCTCTATACCGCACTGCCCACGCTGACCGAGGAACTCTCGGCCAGTGCCGGGCAGGCGCTGTGGATCATCAACGCCTACCCGCTGGTGATGGCCGGCCTGCTGCTGGGTGCCGGCACGCTGGGCGATCGCATCGGCCATCGCCGCATGTTCCTGATCGGCCTGGTGGTGTTCGGCGTGGCGTCGCTGGCGGCGGCATTCGCAGCAAGTGCGGCGCAGCTGATTGCCGCACGCGCGTTCCTGGCGGTCGGCGCGGCCGCGATGATGCCGGCCACGCTGGCGCTGATCGGCCTGAGCTTCCACGAAGAACGCGAACGCAACATCGCCATTGCGATCTGGGGTTCGGTCGCCATCGTCGGTGCGGCGCTTGGCCCGATCATTGGCGGCTGGCTGCTGCAGCACTTCTGGTGGGGCTCGGTGTTCCTGATCAACCTGCCG
>DQIG01000076.1:862-1112 GCA_003525885.1 Stenotrophomonas sp. | reverse complement strand
TTCCTGATCAACGTGCCGGTGGTGGTGGTCGCGTTCGTGGCCACGCTGCTGCTGGCGCCGGAAGGCCAGCGCGACACCTCGCGGCCGTGGGACCTGGTTTCGTCGCTGCTGGCACTGGCCGCGCTGTCCGGCCTGGTGCTGGCGATCAAGTCGCTGATCGCTACGCCGCCGTCGTATGCACTGGGCGCAGGCGCGCTGCTGCTGGCCGTCATCAGCGGTGCAGCGTTCGCACGCCGCCAGCAGCAACTGC
>DQIG01000076.1:0-717 GCA_003525885.1 Stenotrophomonas sp. | reverse complement strand
GCACGCCGCCAGCAGCAACTGCCGTACCCGCTGCTGGATTTCGCGATCTTCCGCAATCCGGCGTTCCTGGCCGGCACGTTGTCGGCGGTGTTCACCCTGTTTGCGATGGCCGGCCTGCAGCTGGTCACCACCCAGCGCTTCCAGCTGGTGGCAGGCTTTACGCCGCTGCAGGCGGGCCTGCTGGTGTCGGTGGCGGCGCTGGGCAGCCTGCCCAGTGCGCTGCTGGGCGGCAGCATCCTGCACCGGGTGGGCCTGCGGCCGCTGATCTGCGGGGGCCTGGCTGCAGGTGCGCTGGGTGTCGGCGTGGTGGCCTTCGGCTTCCCGCATGGCCTTGGCTGGGTAGTCGCAGGCATGGCGATCACTGGCTTCGGCATGGGCTCGGCCATTTCGGTGGCGTCCACCGCCATCCTCAACAATGTGCCGGCACACCGCGCAGGCATGGCCTCGTCGGTGGAAGAAGTGTCCTACGAGTTCGGCGGCCTGCTGGCAGTGGCGATGCTGGGCAGCCTGAGCGCGGCGATGTACAGCGCGTTCCTGCCGGTCTCGGCCGACATGCCGGCGCTGGCCCGTGAAGGCATCACCCAGGCGCTGCACGCCGCGCGCGAAAGCGGGCAGGGCGAGTGGTTCGCGCTGGCCACGGCCGCGTATGACCACGGCTACAAGATCGTGCTGCTGGTGATCACGGCGGTGCTGGCAGCGGGCGCGGCGATCATCGCG
>DQIG01000024.1 GCA_003525885.1 Stenotrophomonas sp. | reverse complement strand
CCGGCGCCACCCGCGGCATCGGCGCAGAGACCGTGCGCCAGCTGGCCCAGGCCGGCGTGCACACGCTGCTGGCCGGCCGCAAGCGCGAGACCGCCGTGGAGCAGGCGCTGAAACTGCAGGCCGAGGGCCTGCCGGTCGAAGCCATCCAGCTGGACGTGACCGATGCAGACAGCATCGCCGAGGCGGTCGAGCGGGTGCGCCAGCGTCATGGCCGCCTCGACATCCTGGTCAACAACGCCGGCATCATGATCGAGAATCCCGCGCAGGCGCCGTCGGAACAGTCACTCGATACCTGGAAGCGCACCTTCGACACCAACGTGTATGCGCTGGTGGCGGTGACCCAGGCGTTCCTGCCGCTGGTCAAGCAGGCCAAGTCCGGGCGCATCGTCAACGTATCGAGCATGCTTGGCTCGCAGACGCTGCACGCCGATCCGGCGTCGGGCATCTACGACTTCAAGATCCCGGCCTACAACGCGTCCAAGGCGGCGGTGAACAGCTGGACCCTGAGCCTGGCCTACGAACTGCGTAACACGCCGATCAAGGTCAACACCGTGCACCCAGGTTACGTGAAGACCGACATGAACGGCGGCAACGGCGAAATCGAAATCAGCGAAGGCGCGCGTTCCAGCGTGGAAATGGCGCTCATCGGTGAATCCGGCGCCAGCGGCAGCTTCACCTACCTGGGCGAGGTGCTGCCATGGTGATCCGCACGTTGGCGATGGCCGTCTCCAGCCTGGTGCTGGCAGGCTGTGTCAGCGTCGGCCCGAACTACAAGGCCCCGGTGCAGGAGCCGGTGGTCCTGCAGAGCGCGCAGCAGCCGGTCTTCAGTACCGTATCGCCGGTCGCCAGCTGGTGGGCGCAGTTCGATGATCCGGTGCTGGAACAGCTGGTGCACGGCGCACTGTCGGACAACCTGGATCTTCGCGTGGCCGTGGCCCGCGTCAGCCAGGCCCGCGCGGTGTTCGTCGAAAGCCGCTTCGACCAGGCACCGCACATCACCGCAGGCGGCAGCTACGACCGCCGCAAGCAACCTGATCCGCAGCTGGGTGGGCAGCGGGTGTTCAGTGAAAGCTACCAGCTCGGCTTCGACGCCGGCTGGGAGCTGGATCTGTTCGGCCGCAAGCGCCGCGCTGCCGAAGCCGCGCGCGCCGACCTCGGTGCCGAGCAGGCCAACCTGGCCGACGCGCAGGTACTGGTCGCCGCCGAAGTGGCACGCAACTACTTCGAGCTGCGTGGTACGCAGAAGCGCATCGCGGTGGCCCAGCACACGCTGGAAAACCTGCGCGATACGCAGAAGCTGACCGAGGCGCGCTGGGAACTGGGCGCAGGCAGCGAGCTGGATGTGCAGAGCAGCCGTGCCCGCCTGAAGGCGATCGAGGCTGACATCCCGTTGCTGGAAGTGGCCGAGGCGCAGTCGCGCAACCGACTGGCCGTGCTGCTGGGCCAGCGCCCGGAAGTGCTGACCGACATGCTCGCGCCGCACGACGTACCGGCCTTCGCCAAGGCGCTGCCGCTGGGCGATACCCGCGAACTGCTGCGCCAGCGCGCCGACGTGCGCGTAGCCGAGCGTCGCCTGGCCGCCGCGACCGCACGCGTGGGCGTGGCTACGGCGGACCTGTTCCCGCGGTTGTCGCTGTCCGGCTTCGTCGGGTTCCTCGGCGGCGATGCCAGTGGCCTGGTCAATGGCAACAACAAGGCCTGGTCGCTGACTCCGTCGCTGAGCTGGGCAGCATTCGATTTCGGTACCGTGCGGGCACGCCTGCGTGCCAGCAAGGCTGAGGCCGAAGGTGTGGCTGCACAGTATGAGCAGGCGGTGTTGCTGGCCCTGGAAGACACCGAGAACGCGCTGACCCGCTATTCCAAGCAGCAGGCACGGTTGGCGATCGTGGTCGAGCAGGCGCAGGCGGCACGGCGTGCCGAATCGCTGGCGCAGATCCGCTATCGCGAAGGCTCGGAAGACTTCCTGACCCTGCTGGATGCGCAGCGCACGCAGCTGGCGGCCGATGATGCGTTGGCAGCGGCCGAGTCCGAGGTCAATGTCAGCGTGGTGGGCGTGTACAAGGCGCTGGGTGGCTGGGGACAATCACCGCAGCAACCGAGCGTGGCGCAGGTGCAGTAACCACACGGGGACGGAGGCGGGTGCTTCCGTCCCCATTCTGATTCAGGGCCACAGGTTGGCCGGCGTGTCGCGCTCGCGCATGCGCACTACGCAGAAGCGATGACCCGTGGGCGCCTCCATCACCCACCAGCGTTTGACGAACCCGATCCGCCGTGCGCCCAGTGCCTCCAGCCGATTGGCCTCGGCATCGATGTCGTCGCTCTCGATGTCCAGGTGCACCCGTGAAGGATGTGCCACCCGCTGCACTTCCACCTGCAACCCGCCCGGTGCCTCGCGCAGTTCGGCGTACTCGGCGCCGTCCTCGGCATGGGAGGGTTGCGCCTGCAGGCCGAGTGCGGCCGCCCAGAACCGGGCGCCTTCGTCGGCGGGAAGGTCCTGGCAGTCGATGATGAAACCGGCCAGACGGCTCTGGTGTGCCATGTCCTGCTCCGCAGTTCGGGGATACGAGGCAGGGTATCGCGGTGCGTTCCGCATACATCTTCACCTTTGTGACGTTTCTGACTCTGCCGGAATGCTGGCCCGCCGTGTAACTAGTGGGTCAGGTACTTGCGAGGACAGACGATGGCGGACGGAAGGCGGGATACCCAACGCATGTTGTTCGGCGATCCGGGCCCACCGGGTGCGGGGCTGTCGGTGGCGGTCGTGGTGCTGCTGGTGCTGGCGACGATGGCCGCTGCGGTCGGTTTCCTGCGCCTGCAGGATTCGATGCTGGGGCTGGGCCTGATCGGCGTCGCCGTGTTCCTGGCGATCGGAGCCCGCATCTGCCAGGCGCGCGATCAGCACCAGGCGCTGTATCGCCTGCTGTCGCGGCAGCG
>DQIG01000075.1 GCA_003525885.1 Stenotrophomonas sp. | reverse complement strand
GGGGTGTCAGCCGCATGGATGCGGCTGCCAAGCCTCCATGGACGGATTCACGGCGTCCCCCGACCAGCCCACCCGCCCGGCCCAATCACATGATTCCGCTTTGCGGAACCCACCGCAGAGGGGGCTCAGCCCGGTGGCCGGGAAACCTCAGTACCCCGCCGCCTGCCCATCCTTGCGACTCTCCGACGCGCCGTAATACACGCCCGTCTCCGGGTCGCGCATGATCGCCTGGTATCCGCCATACGGACCATCGGCGAACACGATGCGATGCCCCTTGCGCATCAGTGCGCGCACCGTCTCGTACGGGAAGCCGGTTTCCAGATTCACTTCACCACCGTCGGTCATCGCCGTGGCCTGCCCGGTCGGTTCGGTCGAGCCTTCATGCTGGATGCGCGGCGCATCACCGGCCTCCTGCAGGTTCATCCCGAAGTCCACCAGGTTCATCACGATCTGCGCGTGGCCCTGCGGCTGCATCGCGCCGCCCATCACGCCGAAGCTCGCATACGGCTTGCCGCCCTTGGTGATGAAGGCCGGGATGATGGTCTGGAATGGGCGCTTGCCCGGTGCGTAGCCGTTGGGATGGTTCTTCTGCAGCACGAACATCTCGCCACGATCCTGCAGGATGAAACCCAGCCCCGGCGGCGCCATGCCACTGCCCATGCCACGGTAGTTGGACTGGATCAGCGACACCATCATGCCGTCGGCGTCGGCCACGGTCATGTAGATCGTGTCGCCCTCTTCCAGCTGCTTCGGCGTGCCCGGCTGCACTTCCTTCAACGCCTTGTCCATCGAGATCAGCGCGCGGCGCTGCGCGGCGTACTCCTTGGAGATCAGCTTCTGCACCGGCGCCGGTTGGAACGCCATGTCGGCATAGAAGCGCGCACGGTCGGCGAAGGCCAGTTTCTTCGCTTCAACGAACAGGTGCACATGCTCCGGTGAACCAAACGGGATCTTCGAGAAGTCGTAGCCTTCCAGCACGTTGAGGATCTGCAGCGCGGCAATGCCCTGGCTGTTCGGCGGCAGTTCCCACACGTCGTAGCCACGATAGCTGCTGCTGACCGGCTCGACCCATTCGCCATGGTGATCGGCCATGTCCTGGTAGCTCAGGTAGCCACCATTGGCCTTGAAGTAGTCACCAATGGTGCGGGCGATGTCTCCCTTGTAGAAGGCGTCACGTCCGCCGTCGGCGATCTTCTGCAGGGTGCTGGCCAGGTTCGGGTTCTTCCACATCTCGCCCTTGCGCGGGGCGTGGCCGTTGATCGTGAACTGCTCCTTGAAGCCCGGGTACTGTGAAAGCTTGGGCACCGAGCGGTCCCAGTAGTAAGCGATCACTTCGGCCACCGGGTGGCCCTCGCGCGCGTAGCGGATGGCCGGCGCCAGGTTGTCGGCCATCGGCTTGCGGCCGAAGCGGTCGTGCAGCGCGAACCAGCCGTCGACGGCGCCAGGCACGGAGACCGGCAGCGGGCCAGTGGCCGGAATGTCCTTCAGACCACGACGCTGGAACTCGGCCAGGGTGAGTGACTTCGGCGAGCGGCCCGAGCCGTTGTAGCCATAGAGCTTCTGCGTCTTCGGATCCCAGACGATGGCGAACAGGTCGCCGCCGATGCCGTTGCCGGTAGGTTCCATCAGTCCGAGCGCGGCGTTGGCGGCGATCGCTGCATCGACGGCCGAGCCACCGCCCTTCATCACATCCAGTGCGATCTGCGTGGCCAGCGGCTGCGAGGTGGCGGCCATGGCATGCGGGGCGATCACCTCCGAACGGGTGGCGAAGGTGTGGCCGGTGATGCGGTCTGCGGCAAGGGACAGCGCGGGCACGGTGGCCAGCACGGCGGCGGCAAGCAGGGAACGGGCAAGGCGTCGGGACACGGTCGGGTTCCGATGGAAGGGTGGTCCCCCGATCTTCGCCGCTGTGGCGACCACGGGCCATCGGGCAGAGGTCATGGACGTTGATCCTGGGGTGGGTTCCGCCGAATTCCGCGCAAAAACCGCGCTGAAAAGAGTGAATTCGGGTTCACCGAAACACTTTCAGCGGCAACCATCCTTGTGCCGCAAGCGATTGCGCTGGATGCAGTGGCAACCGATAAAAATTCCGTCACCGGGGTTGACATCGCCGAAACGGCTGTGTTTCTCTCGATCACATGTTGCATCACAACACGCCACCGCGAACCTGCATCGAAGCCGCCGACACCGGCGCCACCTCGCTGCGTTCGATTCTTGTGCTCGTACTTATTACCCAACCAACAGGTGCGGGACGAGCCAGCGTGTAAGCAACAAACACACCGGAACTCATCAAAAACCCGCACCCGCCCCGGTGCGGGTTTTTTCATTTCAGGACCTGGTTTCAGACGCAACCACCATGCACAACGCCACCTTCAAAACCTGGACCAGCACCACCACAACGCCTCGTGGTGCCTGTGCCTGTGCGATGCATGGCGCCTCCCTCACCGCTTTCCCCTGACCGGCCGGCACGTCACCTCGACGACCGGCCGTTCTTTTTCTTCCCACCGCAAGGAACCTCCCCCATGAGCACCAACGACCTGCCCCAGACCAAGATCGCCGTCATCGGCTACGGCAGCCAGGGCCGCGCCCACGCATTGAACCTGCGCGAATCCGGTTTCGACGTGGTGGTAGGCCTGCGCCCGGGCGGCCCGACCGAGGTCAAGGCACAGGCCGACGGCTTCACCGTGAAAGCACCGGCCGATGCGGTGAAGGATGCCGACCTGGTCGCCGTGCTGACCCCGGACATGGTGCAGAAGAAGCTCTACGACGATGTGCTGGCGCCGAACATGAAACAGGGTGCGGTGCTGTTGTTCGCGCACGGCCTGAACGTGCACTTCGACATGATCAAGCCGCGCGAAGACCTGGACGTGGTGCTGGTCGCGCCCAAGGGCCCGGGTGCACTGGTGCGCCGCGAGTACGAAATCGGCCGTGGCGTGCCGTGCATCTGGGCCGTGTACCAGGACAAGAGCGGCAAGGCTGCCGACTATGCCCTGGCCTATGCCGGCGGTCTGGGCGGTGCACGCGCCAACCTGATCCAGACCACTTTCAAGGAAGAGACCGAGACCGATCTGTTCGGTGAGCAGGCGGTGCTCTGCGGCGGTGCCTCGGCGCTGGTGCAGGCGGGATTCGAGACCCTGGTCGAAGCCGGCTACCAGCCGGAGATCGCCTACTACGAAGTGCTGCACGAGCTGAAGCTGATCGTCGACCTGTTCTATGAAGGCGGCATCTCGCGCATGTTGGAGTTCATCTCCGAGACCGCGCAGTACGGTGACTACGTCAGCGGCCCGCGCGTGATCGACGCTGGCACCAAGGCACGCATGAAGGAGGTCCTGAAGGACATCCAGGACGGCACCTTCACCAAGAACTGGGTGGCCGAGTACGAAGCGGGCCTGCCGAACTACAACAAGTTCAAGCAGGCCGACCTGGAGCACCCGATCGAAAAGGTGGGCAAGGAACTGCGCGCCAAGATGGTCTGGTTGCAAGGACAGGCCGCGTAACCACGCGGCCTCCCCCACCCGCTTTGCAAGGTTCCCCCATGAACTCTTCCACACATCGCAGCGCGCCGCCCAACGGCGCGCGCTGGCTGACCCAGGCGCTGGAAGCCGAAGGCGTCCGCACGCTGTTCGGCTATCCCGGCGGCACCATCATGCCGTTCTACGACGCGCTGGTGGATTCGTCGCTGAAGCACATCCTGGTGCGCCATGAGCAGGGCGCCGCGCTGGCCGCCAATGGTTTCGCCCGCGCCAGCAATCAGGTTGGCGTCTGCGTGGCCACGTCCGGCCCGGGCGCATCGAACCTGGTCACCGGCATCGCCGACGCGATGCTGGATTCGGTACCGATGGTCTGCATTACCGGCCAGGTCGGCACGCCGCTGCTGGGCACCGACGCCTTCCAGGAACTGGATGTGTTCGGCCTGACGATGCCGATCGTCAAGCACAGCTGGCTGGTGCGCAGCGTCGATGACCTGCCACGCGTGGTGGCCGATGCGTTCCGGATCGCCCGCGAGGGCCGTCCCGGCCCGGTGCTGATCGACCTGCCCAAGGACGTGCAGCTGGCCGATGCCAGCCACCTGCCGGCCCATGTGCCCAGCAGCGTCGAACCGCCGCCGGCGCCGACCGAGGACGCCATCGCCGAAGCCATCGCCGCACTGGCGGCGGCCGAAAAGCCGGTGGTCTACGCCGGTGGTGGCATCGCACTGGGTGATGCGGTGCAGGACCTGCGCGACTTCGTCGAGGCCAGTGCCATCCCCACCGTGATGACCCTGCGCGGCCTGGGTGCACTGCCGGCCAGTCATCCGCAGTCGCTGGGCATGCTGGGCATGCACGGCACCCGCGCAGCCAACATGGCGGTGCAGGAAAGCGACCTGCTGCTGGTGCTGGGCGCACGCTTCGACGACCGTGCCACCGGCAAGCTGGCCGAATTCGCACCGTTCGCCCGCGTCGTCCATATCGATGCGGACGCGTATGAGATCTCCAAGCTGCGCAGTGCCGATGTCGCCGTGCCCGGCAACGTTGGTCACGCCATCCGTGCCCTGCGTGCGGCCTTCCCCTCCCCCAAGGCCCACCAGGACGCATGGCGCAAGCGTTGCGCGCAGCACCGCGATCGCTTCGCTGCCCGCTACGACGCCCCGGGCCAGCACATCTACGCACCGGCGTTGCTGAAGCGCCTGAGCGAGCTGGCCCCGGCCGATGCGGTGATCGCCTGCGATGTCGGCCAGCACCAGATGTGGGTAGCGCAGCACTGCCGCTTCAACCACCCGCGCAATCATCTGACCAGTGGCGCGCTGGGCACCATGGGCTTCGGTCTGCCTGCGGCGATGGGTGCGCAGTTCGCCTGCCCGGAGCGCACCGTGGTGCTGGTGTCCGGCGACGGCAGCTTCATGATGAACGTGCAGGAGCTGGCGACCATCGCCCGCTGCCGCCTGCCGGTGAAAATCGTGCTGCTGGACAACAGTTCGCTGGGCATGGTGCGGCAGTGGCAGGAACTGTTCTTCGCCGAGCGTTACAGCGAGATCGACCTGTCCGACAACCCGGACTTCGTGGCACTGGCGCAGGTGTTCGGCATCGCCGCCACCCGCATCGACAACCGCGACGACGTGGAAGGCGGCCTGGCCGCGCTGCTGGCCGAACCGGGCCCGGCACTGTTGCACGTGGCCATCGATGCGCGCGCCAACGTGTGGCCGCTGGTGCCGCCGAACACCGCCAACAGCACGATGCTGGAAAGCAACCCCGCCCATGCCCGCCAGGAGACCCCCAATGCAATACCGGCTTGACCTGGTGCTGCACCCGGCCGAAGGCGCGCTACTGCGCGTGATCGGCATGGCCGAACGCCGCGGCTTCGCGCCGCGTGCGATCAGCGGCGCACCGGTGGCCGCCGACGATGGCCGCTGGCACCTGCAGCTGGTGGTGGATGGCCAGCGCCCGGCGGAAACGCTGTGCCGGCAGATCGAGAAGATCTACGACTGCGTATCCGTGCAGGTCACGGCCGTGGAAGGAGTATCGCCATGAACACCCGTACCGTAGCGACCACGGTGCCGGTACGGAGGCGTCTTCTTCGCCGCCCGTGCCCGCATGCGGCGGTCGCCTGCACCCCGCTGGTGGCCCATGCCGGCCGCTGATGCCAGCCAGGAAAGCGATGTCGGCGACGTAAGCGTTGCCGACGTTCTGGCAGCGCAGGCCCGCCTGCGCCGCTTCCTGCCGCCCACCCCGCTGCACCATGCCGAGCGCTTTGGTACCTGGCTGAAGCTGGAAAACCTGCAGCGCACTGGCTCCTACAAGGTGCGCGGCGCGTTGAACGCGCTGCTGGCCGGACGCGAGCGCGGCGACACCCGCCCGGTGATCTGCGCTTCGGCCGGCAACCACGCCCAGGGCGTGGCCTGGGCCGCCTACCGTCTGGACGTACCGGCCATCACGGTGATGCCGCATGGCGCGCCCGCCACCAAGATCGCCGGCGTCGCCCATTGGGGCGCGACCGTGCGCCAGCATGGCAACAGCTATGACGAAGCCTACGCGTTCGCCGTCGAACTGGCGCAGCGCCATGGCTACCGTTTCCTGTCCGCCTTCGACGATGCCGACGTGATCGCCGGCCAGGGCACGGTCGGCATCGAGCTGGCCGCGCATGCACCGGACGTAGTGATCGTGCCGATTGGCGGCGGTGGTCTGGCCTCCGGCGTTGCACTGGCGCTGAAATCGCAGGGCGTGCGCGTGATCGGCGCGCAGGTGGAAGGCGTCGATTCGATGGCACGCGCGATCCGCGGCGACGTGCGCGAGATCGCCCCCGTCGCCTCGCTGGCCGACGGCGTGCGGGTGAAGATTCCCGGCTTCCTGACCCGCCGCCTGTGCACCTCGCTGCTGGACGATGTGGTGATCGTGCGCGAAGCCGAGCTGCGCGAAACCCTGGTACGGCTGGCATTGGAAGAACACATCATCGCCGAGGGTGCCGGTGCGCTGGCGCTGGCCGCCGGTCGCCGCGTAGCCGGCCGCCGCAAGTGCGCGGTGGTGTCCGGCGGGAACATCGATGCCGGCGTCCTGGCCGGCCTGCTCACCGACATCCGTCCGCGCCCGCCACGCAAGCCTCGGCGACGGCGCAGCGAAACCCCGCGCTCGCCCGGCAAGGCCAGCGCGCTCGCCTCCCCCACCTCTTCCCCTTCCCCCCTGCAAGCCGTCGCACCCGCTGTCGAGGAGATTTCCCTGTGACCACCATCGAACGAATTACCACCCCGCGCATCCGCATCTTCGACACCACCCTGCGTGACGGCGAGCAGTCCCCCGGCTGCAGCATGAGCCCGCCGCAGAAGCTGGTGATGGCGCGTGCGCTGGACGAACTGGGCGTGGACATCATCGAGACCGGCTTCCCGGCCAGCTCGCAGTCCGACCGTGAAGCGATGGCCCTGATCGGCCGCGAACTGCGCCGCCCGAGCCTGAGCCTGGCGGTGCTGTCGCGCTGCCTGCAGGCCGACATCGAAACCTCGGCACGTGCTCTGGAAGCGGCGGCCAACCCGCGCCTGCACGTGTTCCTGTCAACCAGCCCGCTGCACCGCGAGCACAAGCTGCGGATGACCCGCGAGCAGGTATTGGAGTCGGTACGCAAGCATGTATCGCTGGCACGCTCGTACATCGACGATGTCGAATTCTCGGCCGAAGATGCCACCCGCACCGAACTGGACTACCTGATCGAAGTCTCGCGCGTAGCCATTGCCGCCGGTGCCACCACCATCAACCTGCCCGACACCGTTGGCTTCACCACGCCGGAAGAGATCCGCGCGATGTTCCAGCAGGTCATCGCCGGCGTCGCCGATGTACCGAACGCGGCCAACGTGATCTTCAGCGCGCACTGCCACAACGACCTGGGCCTGGCCGTGGCCAACTCGCTGGCGGCCATCGAAGGTGGTGCACGCCAGGTCGAGTGCACCGTCAACGGCATCGGCGAGCGCGCCGGCAACTGCTCGCTGGAGGAGATCGCGATGGTGCTGAAGGTGCGCCAGGCCTTCTACGAGCAGGACAGTGCGATCAACACCCCGCGCATCGTCGGCACCTCGCAGCTGCTGCAGCGCCTGGTCGGCATGCCGGTACAGCGCAACAAGGCCATCGTCGGTGCCAATGCCTTCGCCCACGAATCGGGCATCCACCAACACGGCATGCTGCGCCATCGCGGCACCTACGAAATCATGCGTCCTGAAGACGTGGGCTGGGAGGACTCGCAGATGGTGCTGGGCCGCCACAGTGGCCGCGCCGCCGTCGAGGCACGCCTGCGCGCGCTGGGCTTCTGGCTGGACGAAGACGAACTGAAGCTGGTGTTCGAGCAGTTCAAGGGCCTGTGCGAACAGCAGCGTGTGGTCACCGACGCCGACCTGCAGACGCTGATGCAGGGCGGCTCCAACGCGCAGGGCTACCGCCTGGCCTCGATGACCATCAGCGACGTCGGCAGCCGCGCCAACGCGCTGGTGGAACTGTCCGACCCGGACGGCAACCGCGTGGCCGAGACCGCGCAGGGCGACGGCCCGGTCGATGCACTGTTCGGTGCGCTGTCGGCCGCCACCGGCGTACAGCTGATGCTGGACAGCTACCACGTGCACAGCGTCGGCATCGGCGCCGATGCGCGCGGCGAAGCCAACCTGAGCGTGCGCCACGAAGGCGTGGAGTACGACGGCACCGGCACCAGCAAGGACATCATCGAAGCCTCCGCGCTGGCCTGGCTGGATGTTGCCAACCGCCTGCTGCGCCAGCGCCAGGCCTCCGCCCATAGCAGCACCGACGTTCCCGCCCCTGCCACCGCTTGAGGAACCCACCATGAGCGCCTTCGACACGATCATCCCGGCCAGCGCCGCTGGCCAACAGTGGAACGCCCAGGACTATGCGATCGACGCCGGCTTCGTGCCGGTGCTCGGCGGCGCGATATCGCGCCTGCTCGACCCGCGCGCCGGCGAACGCATCCTCGACCTGGGCTGTGGCGATGGCGTGCTCAGCACCGAACTGGCGCTGAGCGGCGCGCGCATACACGGCGTGGATGCCTCGCCGGAACTGATCAATGCCGCCCGCGCGCGCGGCGTCGATGCGCAGGTGATGGATGGCCACGCGCTGACCTTCAACACCGAGTTCGATGCGGTATTCAGCAATGCCGCCCTGCACTGGATGGGCACCCCGGACCGCGTGCTGGAAGGCGTCCGCCGCGCCCTGCGCCCCGGTGGCCGCTTCGTCGCCGAGTTCGGCGGCCATGGCAACGTGGCCACAATCATCTCCGCGGTGCAGGCCGCACGCGTGGCCCATGGCCACGGCGCCAGCGCCTTCCAGTGGTACTTCCCGACGGCCGATGCTTATGCCGACCGCCTGCGCCAGCATGGCTTCCAGGTACAACTGATCGAGTGCACGCCGCGCCCGACCGCGCTGCCGACCGGCGTGGCCGGCTGGCTGCGGGTGTTCGCCGCGCCGCTGCTGGACGACCTGCCC
>DQIG01000309.1 GCA_003525885.1 Stenotrophomonas sp. | reverse complement strand
CACCGGCGCCGTGGCGGCCGACGCGGTCGACCTGGATCGCATCGAAGTGCGCGCCCAGCTCGAATCGCAGATCCGCGCAGTCGACCTCAAGCGCAGCAGCGACGCCATCGAGGACGCGGTGTCCTCCGATGCGCTGGGCCAGTACCCGGACAAGAACGTGGCCGAATCACTGCAGCGCCTGCCGGGCGTCAGCGTGACCCGCGACCAGGGCGAAGGCCGCTTCGTGGTCATTCGCGGCCTGGATGCCAATCTCAACAGCGTCAGCGTGGATGGCATCGCCATCGGCACGCCGGAAGATTCCAGCCGCGCCGCGCCGCTGGACGTGATCCCGTCCGACTCCACCGAGCGCCTGCGCGTGGTGAAGTCGCCGACCCCGGACATGCCGGGTGATGCCATCGGCGGCGCCGTGCTGGTGGAATCGGCTTCGGCCTTCGACCGCGACGGTCGCAGCCTGCGCGGCAAGATCGAGGGCAGCCACCAGCAGCTGTCCGGCGAGACCAGCCCCAAGGCTGCCTTCAACTACAGCGAAGTGTTCAACGACACGTTCGGCGTGGCACTGGGCGTGAATTACCAGAAGCGCAGGTTCGAGTCGGACAACACCGAAGTGGAGTACGACGGCGAGGACGATGCCGCCCCCGGCGACGTGACCGCGATCAACCTGCAGCACCGCAAGTACGAGATCGAGCGCAAGCGCATCGGTGCCAACCTCAACCTCGACTGGCGCCCCAACGAAGACAGCAAGTACTACCTGCGCACGCTGTACAGCCAGTTCGATGATGCGGAGACCCGCCAGCGCGTGATCTTCAACTTCGACGACGCGAAGATGGTCAAGACCGGCACCGACCAGTACCGCCTGGATGGCATGCCGAAGGATTCCATCGACAAGCGCATGCGCTACCGCACCAAGAAGGAAAACACCTTCGCGGCCAGTCTCGGTGGTGAGAACAAGCTGACCAACGCCGTGGTCGATTACCGGATCGGCTACACCCGTACCGAAGAGCGCGTGAACGACGAGATGGAGGCGCGCTTCAAGCTCAACGGCAAAGCCTTCAACGGCACCCTGGACCAGAGCAGCCGCCTGCCCAGCTACAGTTTCGACAATCCGCAGTGGCTGGACAACAGCAACTACGCGTTCGACCGCTTCGTGCTTTCGCCCAAGCAGGTGAACGACAAGGAGCACAGCGCGCAGGTCAACGTGCGCTTCGACGGCGACAGCGGCAGCATCAAGTTCGGCCTGCTGGGCCGCTGGCGCGACCGCGACGTCAATGTGGATGAGCGCGAACTGCGCGTCGGCCCGAAGGTGGCGCTGTCGAGCTGGACCACATCTTCGCCCGAATACCGTCACGGCAACCTCGGCGACGGCATGGATTCGGCCGCGATGCGCGCCTTCTGGGCAGCCAATGGTGGCCAGTACAGCGCCCGCCCGCAGGACGTGGGTGGCAACGCGATGACCTCGCTGGAAGAGGATTACGTGGCCAGCGAAGACATCTTCGCCAGCTACGCCATGGGGACCTGGGACGTGGGCGCGCTGCGCATCATCGGCGGCGTGCGCGTAGAGAACACCCGCTTCAAGGCGGTCGGCAACCAGGTGGACGTGGCAGCGAACGGCCGTAGTTTCACCGTCACCCCGCGCGTGGCCAACAGCAGCTACACCAACGTGCTGCCGGGCCTGCATCTGCGCTATGACGCCGCCGATGACTGGGTGCTGCGCGCGTCGGCCAACAAGACCGTATCGCGCCCGTCCTTCGGCGACGTCTCGCCGCGCGTGGGCTACAGCCGCGGTGACGAGGAAGTGCGCCTGGGCAATCCGGAACTCGATCCGTACGAGTCGAAGAACATCGACCTGTCGGTGGAGAAGTACATCGGCAGCAGCGGCATCGTTTCGCTGGGTTTGTTCCACAAGTCGATCGATGGCTACATCGTGGAAACCGTGCGGACCAATGATCCGGCCTACGGTGGATTCGACGTGACCCAGCCGATCAATGGTCGCAGGGCCACCGTGCGTGGCGCGGAATTCAACTGGCAGCAGCAGCTGGCCTTCCTGCCGGACGGTCTTGATGGCCTGCTGGTCGGTGCCAGTGGCACCTGGCTGGATACCAAGTTCGACGCCGGCATCAAGGACCGTGCGGGCGAGGACTTCACGCTGCCGCGCGCTTCCAAGCATGTCTACAGCGCACACATCGGCTATGAAAAGTACGGTGTAAGCACGCGTCTGGCGGCCGTGTACCGCAGCGAGTACCTGGACAGCATCGGCAAGGGGCGCGCATTCGACATCTACGTGGCACCCAACACCCAGCTCGATTTCTCGCTGGACTACAAGTTCACCCCGCGCGTGAGCGTGTATTTCGAAGCGCAGAACCTGCTGGACAAGCCGTTGGAGCTGTACCAGGGCACCCGTTCGCGCACCCTGCAGATGGAAGAGTACGGCCGCACCTATGCGCTGGGCCTGAAGGTGGCGCTGTGATGGGGCGTGGCGTCACTGTCCTGGCCGCCGCGCTGGCGGCTATGCTGGTCGCCGGCTGCACGCCGGCCACCGACAACGGTCTGGTTGCGGGAGCGGCCGCGCCGGCCGCAAGTGGCGAGCGCGTGGTGACCACCATCGCCGAAGCCTTCCTGTCACCAATGACCCCGGCCGACAACATCGACTCGCCGGCGGCCTGGCGCGCGCCGGACGGCGCGCTGTGGCTGATCGCCACCGCCAAGGCCACCGACAAGCTGGTGGTCTACGACGGCAGCACCGGGCAGCACCTGCGTGACGTCGGCAGCAGCGGTACCGCACCGGGGCAGTTCGACCGCCCAAACGGCATCGCGGTGACCGACGACCTGCTGTGGATCGTGGAGCGCGACAATCACCGCGTGCAGGTACTGAGCCTGCCGGACTTCGCGCCGCTGGCGACGTTCGCTGCGGACGACCTGCGCAAGCCGTACGGGCTGTGGGTCGACCGCCGTGCCGATGGCTACAGCGTCTACGTCACCGACTCCTGGGACAACGGCGAGGATGCACAGGGGCGTGACATCCTGCCGCCGCTGGCCGAGCTGGACAAGCGCGTGCGCCAGTATCACGTGACCCGCAATGGCGGGAAGGTCGAGGCGAAGCTTGTGGCCAGCATCGGTGACACCACCGAGGCCGGTGCGCTGCGCGTGGTCGAGTCGATCTGGGGCGATCCCGAGAACGATCGCCTGCTGATCGCCGAAGAGGACGAGAGCTACGCCAGCGAGTTCAAGGTCTACACCCTGGCGGGCCGCTTCACCGGCAGCACCTTCGGCCGCGACGTGTTCAAGGCCCAGGCCGAAGGCGTGACCCTGCGCACCTGCGGCAAGGACGGCTGGTGGATCACCACCGAACAGGGCAAGCAGCGCAGCGTGTTCCATCTGTTCGACCGGCACACGCTGAAGCCGGTCGGCGCGTTCCAGGGCAATACCGTGGCCAACACCGATGGCATCTGGATGATGCAGCAATCCAGTGCGCGCTTCCCGCACGGTGCGCTGTATGCCGTGCATGACGACCAGGGCGTGGTGGCCTTCGACTGGGAAAGCATCGCCAAGCAGCTGGCGCTGCCGCTGGAGTGCGGCGCATGAGCCGTCGTTGCGTGATGCGCGCACTGGCGATGGGCCTGCTGCTGACGCTGCCGTCGCTGTCATTCGCGGCAGCCGAGCCGAACACCCAGGTCCCGGCGGGCAGCCGCCATTACGCGGCAACCACGGTGCCGGACCGCATCGTGGCTTCGCCTGCCGTCGATCCCAGCCACGGTTTCGCCGTGGCGTGGCGCACCGATGGCAGCGTGCAGGCGCCGTTGCTGGAAATCGCCCTGGCCGGTGATTCGCCTGCCATCGAAGGCATCCGCCAGGTGCGTGCGACGACCCGCGCGCTGCAGACCGAGAACGGGCTGTCGCACCACCATCGCGCCGACATCAGCGGCCTGCAGCCGGATACCCAGTACGTCTACCGCGTGCAGGGCAATGGCAGCTGGAGCGCCTGGAACCAGCTGCGTACGCTGGCCAGCGCCGATCAGCCGTTGACCCTGCTGTACTTCGGCGATACCCAGAACAAGAACGCCAGCCATGTCAGCCGCGTGATGCGTGCCGCGCAGAGGGCTGCGCCGCAGGCGCGCATGAGCCTGTTTGCCGGTGACTTGGTCAGCGGTGGCGACAACATGGATGACAGCGAATGGGGCGAGTGGTTCGCCGCCGCCGGCTGGCTGGCGCAGGAAACGCTGGTGGCGCCGGCGATCGGCAACCACGAGTACTTCGAGGAATTCGAGGACACCCCGCAGGAGCGCCGCGTGCTGGGCCGCCACTGGCCGGTGACGTTCGCGCTGCCGGGCAATGGTGCCGCCGCTGCGCAGCAGACCAGCTACTGGTTCGATGCGCAGGGCGTGCGCGTGGCTGTGGTCGATGGCACATCGGCGCTCGACCTCGGCACCGCCAAGGCGCAGGCACAGTGGCTGGACAAGGTGCTGACCGGCAATCCGCAGCCGTGGACCATCGTGCTGCTGCACCAGCCGTTCTACTCGCCGCGCGAAGGGCGCGAGAACGCCGCGTTGCGTGACGTGCTGCTGCCGGTGGTACGCCGCCACAGCGTCGATCTGGTGCTGCAGGGCCACGACCACACCTATGGCCGCCGTGGCGAAGGGCAGGCCGCAACGCCACAGTACGTGGTGACCGTGGCCGGTCCGAAGCAGTACCGCCTTTCCGACGAAGCGCGCAGGACGATGGACCCGGTGGCCGAAGACACCCAGCTGTTCCAGGTGCTGAACATCGACCCGCAGCACCTGCGCTATGAAGCGCGCACCGTGACCGGCCGTCTTTACGATGCCTTCGAACTGCGTCGTGATGCCAAGGGTGGAAAGCTGCGCACGGAGCTGACCGAAGGCCGCATCGCACCACGCGACTGCCCACGCGCGCAGACCGCCAAGGGTCGTGCCGACCGTTGCTGGGAATGAGGAAACGCCGATGACCACGCCCCGCCGCATCACTCCTCTCGCTGCCATCGGCGCCGCCCTGCTGTTGCTGGCCAGTGCGGTGACCGCTGCCGATACCGTGCTGCATCCGTTCCTGGTGGCCCAGCCGAAGCAGGCCCCGCAGGAAGTGAATCTGGCGGTGGAGATTCCGGCCGGCAGCTTCACCAAGTACGAGATCAAGGAAGACGGTCTGGTGCATGTGGACCGCTTCCAGTCGATGCCGGTCGCCTATCCGGCCAACTACGGTTCGATTCCGCGTACGCTGGCCGGTGACAACGATCCGCTGGACGCGCTGGTGCTGACCCGCGAGCCCCTGCATCCGGGCGTGATCGTGCGTTTCCGGCCGATCGGTTACCTGAAAATGATCGATGGTGGCGAGCACGACGAGAAGATCATCGGCGTGCCGACCGACAAGGTCGATCCGACTTATGCCAACGTCCGTGACCTGGCGGATCTGCCGGAGGTCGAGCGCCAGCGCATCGAGGCCTTCTTCCGGGTCTACAAGGACCTGCCGGCCGGGCGCAACCCGGTGCAGCTCAATGGCTGGGGCAACGCCGACGAGGCGCGCGCGCTGATCAGCGGGGCGATACAGCGCTTTGACGCGCGCTCCAGCCCTTGACCGCGCCGGCGTGCTCCCGTTGTATGCTCGCCGCTCAATCCCCGGGGGGGGCTGCGCGGATGAGCGGATCGACATGGGTGCGCGGGTTCGGTGCCACGCTGTTGGTACTGGAGCTGCTGTTGCTGGCGTTCCCGTTGACGTTGCTGGATGGCTTCGGCCTGATGGTGCTGCTGCAGCCCAATGACCATCCGGACCGGATGCCGACGCTGGTAGGGGCCGCGCTGGCAGGCATCGGCCTGCTGGGCTTCTGGTGGTTGGCAGGCGCATTCCTGCTCAACGGCCTGACCCTGCGCGGCTCGCCCTGGTGCGCACGGGTGGGGACAGGTATAGGTGTTGCCCTGTGCGCGGCAAGCCTGGTGGTTGCTCTGCTGTTCGGCCGCCTGACCGGCTGGGCTCTGGTGGGATTGATGGGATTGCCGATGCTGGTGCCGCTCGCGCACATGCTGTTGGCCAGCTGGCAGCGTTTGCCGGGGGAAGCGGCTGCCTCGTAGCGTGGTGCGATTGATCCCTCCACCCAAGGCGTAGATCTGCAGAAGTACCTGTGGCTGCATGACGCCAGCGCACTGGGTCCTGTCGTGCCGCAGGCTTCACCACCGCTGGCTATGATGTGCGCCATCCACAACGAAGGCGGTGCATGTGTCGGTAGCGTTGGTATGGTTCCGCCGTGATCTGCGGCTACAGGACAATCCGGCCCTGCAGGCCGCGCTGGACGCGGGTCACGACGTGGTGCCGGTCTACATCCACGCGCCACACGAGGAAGGTGAGTGGGTGCCTGGCGCCGCCTCCGATGCGTGGCGTCACCGTTCACTCGATGCACTGGACGCTGACCTGCGCGCGCGTGGTTCGTCGCTGGTGCTGTGCAGCGGTGACAGCCTGCCGGCCCTCCAATTGCTGATCGAGCAGACCGGCGCCGAGGCGGTGTACTGGAACCGCAAGTACGAGCCGGCCACCCAGCCTCGCGATGCCACCATCAAGCGCACGCTGCGCGAGCAGGGCATCGACGCACAGAGCTGCAATGGCAGCTTGCTGTTCGAACCCTGGGACATCGCCACCCAGCAGGGGCAGCCGTACAAAGTATTCACTCCGTACTGGCGCAACATACTCAGCCATTGGCGCCTGCCGGCACTGCATGCGGCGCCGAAGGCACTGACTGCGCACTCGGTCGACAGCCTCGCACTGGACGAGCTGCGGCTGGCGCCCACGTTGGACTGGGATACTGGCTTCTGGGAGCACTGGCAGCCGGGCGAAGCCGGTGCGCTGGAGGCGCTGTCCGTGTTCGAGGACGGTGCGTTGCGCGGTTACCGCGAGCAGCGTGACCTGCCGGACCGGGTCGGCACCTCGCGGCTGTCGCCGCATCTGCATTTCGGCGAGATCGCGCCGTGGCGCATCGCGCATGCGCTGGAGAGACTGCGCAGTGCCGGCACCGATGCCGACATCGATGGCTATCTGCGGCAACTGGGCTGGCGTGATTTCGCCTACCACCTGTTGCATCACTTCCCGAAGACGCCGACCGACAACCTCAATCCGCGTTTCGACCGCTTCCCTTGGGCCGCGCCCACGGCAGCGCAACTGCACGACTGGCAGCGCGGCAACACCGGCGTGCCGATCGTCGATGCCGGCCTGCGCGAGCTGTGGCACACCGGCTACATGCACAACCGGGTGCGGATGATTGTTGCCAGCTACCTGTGCAAGCACCTGCGTGCGCACTGGCTGCATGGCGCGCGCTGGTTCTGGGACACCCTGGTCGACGCCGACCTGGCCAACAACACGATGGGCTGGCAATGGGTGGCGGGGACCGGCGCCGATGCAGCGCCGTACTTCCGCGTGTTCAATCCGGTCACCCAGGCCGAGAAGTTCGACCCGCAAGCCCGCTACATCAGCCGCTGGGTGCCCGAACTGGCAGCGTTGCCAGTGAAGGCACGCTTCGCGCCGTGGCAGCATCCGCTGCTGCTGGCCGCGCATGCCCCGGGCTATCCGCGCACTCCGCTGGTGGATCTGGCCGTTGGCCGCGATGCGGCACTGGCTGCTTACCGGCAGTCGGGAGCGGGGTAAAGTGCGGGCTGAGCGATTCGGTCAGTTAGCTGAACGCGGCCCTGTCGACGTGCCCGATCATCATTCCGGCATCGCATCGGGCTGTTTATTCTCTTTGCGCCCGCAGGCCGCTGGCCAACCGGAAACCAAGGAGAACCTCATGATCCGCAACACCACCCGCAACGTCGCATTGGCCCTGATGAGTGCGGCCGTCCTGTCGGCCTGCGCCACCGGCGGCTCCTACGTACAGAGTGACCAGTACGGCAACCCGACCGAGCAGCAGAACCGCACCGGCCGCAATGCGCTGATCGGCACCGCGATTGGTGTGGCCGCCGGCCTGCTGACCGGCGACAGCGCCACCGAGCGTCGTCAGCACGCGCTGATCGGTGCCGGTATCGGTGCGCTCAGCGGCGCCGCCGTCGGTCAGTACCAGGATCGCCAGGAGCGTGCACTGCGCGAGCGCACCGCCAACACCGGCATCGATGTGCAGCGCCAGGGCGACAACATCATGCTGAACCTGCCGGACGGCATCACCTTCGACTTCGGCAAGTCGACCCTGAAGCCGCAGTTCTATGGTTCGCTCAATGGCGTTGCAGGCACCCTGCGTGACTACAACCAGACCATGATCGAAGTGGTCGGGCACACCGACAGCATCGGCAGCGACGCGGTCAACAACCGCCTGTCGAAGGAGCGCGCCGACTCGGTCGCGCAGTACCTGATCGGCCAGGGCGTGCAGAGCGTGCGTATCGAAACGCTGGGCGCCGGCAAGTCGTATCCGATTGCCGACAACAGCACCGATGCCGGCCGCGCCAAGAACCGCCGTGTCGAGATCCGCGTGATTCCGCTGAAGCAGTAACGCGTAGCGTTACAGTTCCGGCGTAGCCGGAACGAAAATGCCGCCCTTGC
>DQIG01000181.1 GCA_003525885.1 Stenotrophomonas sp. | reverse complement strand
TGTTGTTCATGGCCCTGCGCAGCGGCAAGGAAGCCATTCTGGTGTTCAGCTGCGTGCCGTTGGCGCTGGTCGGCGGCATCCTCGCGCTGCTGCTGCGTGGCATGCCGTTCTCGGTGTCGGCGGCGGTTGGTTTCATCGCCGTCTCCGGCGTGGCGACCTTGAATGGCCTGGTGTTGATGCAGGCGATCCGCGAACGCCTGGACGCCGGCGACCTGCCGCTGCAGGCGGCGATCAACGGTGCCTCCAGCCGCATCCGCGCGGTGCTGACCACGGCGCTGGTGGCGATCGTCGGCTTCATTCCGATGGCGATTGCCAGTGGTTCCGGTGCGGAAGTGCAGAAGCCGCTGGCGACGGTGGTGATCGGTGGCTTGATCACTGCCACCGTGCTGACCCTGCTGGTGCTGCCGACGTTTGCGGCGCGCGTGGCCAAGCCGCGGGCGGTGGGGTGAGGTGAGAGGGGTCGGAGCCCTTTCCGTGGGAAAGGGATCCGACCCCGTGACCGGGTCGGATTGCCGGCCAGCGGCCGGCACTACCCTTGCACGGTCAGGCCTTCTTGCGCTCGGCGATGTACGCCTGGATCTGCTGTTCCAGCACCGGCAGCGGCACCGAGCCCTGCTTGAGCAGGGTGTCGTGGAAGCCCTTGATGTCGAACTTGTCGCCCAGCTCCTTCTCGGCCTGCGCACGCAGGCGCACGATGGCGATCTCGCCCAGCTTGTAGCTCAGCGCCTGGCCCGGCCAGGAAATGTAGCGGTCCACTTCGGTGGTCACTTCATGCTCGCTCAGCGCGGTGTGGTCACGCAGGTAGGCCAGCGCCTGCTCGCGGGTCCAGCCCTTGCTGTGCACGCCGGTGTCGATCACCAGGCGCGCCGCACGCCACATTTCGTAGGTCAGGCGGCCGAAATCCTCGTACGGGGTTTCGTAGATGCCCATCTCCACGCCGAGCTTTTCGCAGTACAGCGCCCAGCCTTCGCCATAGGCGGAGATGTAGGCGTTGCGGCGGAACTCGGGCAGGTTCTTCTGCTCGGCGGCGATCGCGCCCTGCAGCGAGTGGCCCGGATCGGATTCATGCAGGGTCAGTGCCGGCAGGTTGTACAGCGGACGCGACGGCAGGTTGTAGGTGTTGAGCCAGTAGGTGCCCATGCCACCGCGGCCGGCGGTCCAGAACGGTGCGATATCCGGCGGCACCGGCACGATGGTGAAGCGCGCGCGCGGCAGCGTCATGTACTTGCCGAGCTGGCCATCGGCCCGCTTGGAAATCCACGCGGCGCGCGACAGCAGCTCTTCCGGCGTCTTGGCATAGAACTGCGGATCGGTGCGCAGGAAGGCCAGGAACTCGGCGAAGCTGCCCTTGAACTTCACCTGTTTGATGATGTCGTTCATTTCCTTCTGGATGCGCTCGACCTCACCCAGGCCGATGCGGTGGATCTCGTCCGGCGACAGGTCCAGCGTGGTGTATTCGTGGATCTGCTGCTTGTAGTACGCCTTGCCATCGGGCATCGCTTCGGCGGCCAGGGTGGTGCGCGCCTGCGGCACGTATTCGTTGACGAAGAAGGTGCGCAGCTGCTGGAACGCCGGCACGACCTTGCCGCTGATCGCCGCACGCGCCTGCGCCTGCAGCTTGGCCTGTTCGGCGGCCGGGATGCTGTTGGGCAGCTTCTTGAACGGCGCGTACAGCGGCGATTCGGCCGGGTCCTTCAGTTCGGCGACGGTGGCGATGGACACTTCGCGACCATCGAGCACGGCTCGCGGCACGCTGAAGCCACGCTTCAGGCCGGCGCGCATGTTCTCGGTCTGCTGGCCGAAGTAGCGCGGCACATCATTCAGGCGGGCGATGTAGTTCTGGTAGTCCTGCGCGGTCTTCATCTCGCGCCGGGCCATGAAGGACAGGTTGGACCAGAACGAGGAGTCGGCGTTGAACGGCATCTCGTAGCCGCGCAGACGCGTCTCTTCGGCCAGGTTGAACACCTGGTCGCGGTAGATCGCGTAGTTGACCTGGTTGTCGGGCGACAGGGTCTTCGGGTCGATCTTCTTCAGCGCGGCGAGGGTCTCGTCCCACACCTTCAGGCGTGCCTGCTGCGCGGCCGGACCGATGTCGGGCATGCGGGTGGCGTTGGCCGGGGCGTCCTCGTCCTCGCTGGCTTCACCGCCGCCCTGCTGGCGCCATTTCCATTCCTTCTCGTACAGCGCGCGGAAGGCAGCGTCGGCGGGCGATTCGGTGGCAACGCTGGCCGGCGCAGCGGTGGCGTCGGGCGAAGCGGCCAGGGCCACGGTGGGGGCGGACAGGGCGATCAACAGGGCAACGGCAAGACGGGTTTTCACGAGCACAGGTTCCCGGGAAGGCAGACCCCGATCATGGCACCCCCCACCGCCGGTGGCATGGGACGAAGGTCCTGCCTGCGCCGCAGGCAGGACCGGGAACCGGCCACAGGCCGGGGCCCAAACGCCGAAGGCGCGTGGTAGAGCCGACTGTCAGTCGGCTGCTCTTCCGCCAGACGTGGCAAAGTCCGCGCTCCGCGCGAAAGTCGACTGACAGTCGACTCCACCCGCAGAAGGAGGGCCGGGAACCGGCCGCCGAACATGCAGTAGATCCACGCCATGCGTGGATGCGCCGGGGATCCTGACGGGGGTCAGAGCCCTGTCCTACGGAAAGGGATCCGACCCCGGGGGCCTCAATGGCTGGCCCTGTCGCGCTTCCAGCCCCTGTGCTTGATATCCAGTTGCAGGCTGTACAGGGCGGTGAACGCCGGGAACAGGTTCTGCAGCACGCCCACCGAGTCCTGCTTGGCCGAGAACAGGAAGTAGCTCAGCGTCATCAGGCTGCCGACCACGCTCATGTACCAGAACAGGCGCGGGATGACCGGCTTGCCGGCACGCTTGGAGGCGACGAACTGGACCAGCCAGCGGCCACCGAACATCAGCGCGCCGGTGTAACCGATCAGCTTCCAGCCGGTCACGTGCAGGCCGGTCCAGTACAGCCAGGTCAGCGGCTGGTCGAGCCAGTGCAGCTCCAGGCCCATCATCGCTCTTCCACCGTGGTGCGCTTGCTGCGGGTGATCAGCCAGGCCACGCCGCGCAGGTCACGGATGCCGACCAGCGCACGGCCCAGGTTGTTGTACTTGGACACGCCGGCGGTACGGTGGCGGTGATTGACCGGCACGCTGGTGGTCTTCCAGCCGGCACGCTGCATCAGCGCAGGCAGGTAGCGGTGCATGTGGTCGAAGTACGGCAGGTCGAGGAACGCGCTGCGTTCGAACAGCTTGATGCCGCAGCCGGTGTCGGGCGTGTCATCGCGCAGCATGCGCGCGCGGATGGCGTTGGCCCAGCGGCTGGCCCAGCGCTTGCTGCCGCTGTCCTGGCGGTTGACGCGCCAGCCGGCGAACAGCTTCACCTGCGCCTCGGCGGCGTCGCGTGCGGCGAGCAGCTTGGGGATATCGGCCGGATCGTTCTGGCCATCGCCATCCAGGGTGGCGATCCATGGCGCCCGCGCATGCTTGACGCCGGTGCGCACGGCGGTGCTCTGCCCGCTCTGGTTCACATGGTGCAGCACGCGCAGTTCCGGGGTGGTCGCCTTCAGGCCCTGCAGCACCGCCAGGGTGTCATCGCGCGAGTGATCGTCGATGTAGACGATCTCGAACGGCAGCCGGCCACGCAGCGCAGCGGTGATTTCGGCGACCAGCGGGGCGACATTGTCGCGCTCGTTGAATACGGGGACGACAACGGAAAGCTCGGGTTGGCTCATAAGGCACTCGGCCAAGGGGGGGACAAAGACCGCGCATTCTCCGCAGCCGAGGTTATCCGAAGATGAACCCGGCCGCGTGAGGATCACTGCTCAAGCACGGTCGCCAAAGTACTCGCGGCACCATTCCACAACGGGAGGCAGCCCCTGTTCGATCGGGGTCACCGCATCGAAGCCGAAGGCGTCATGCGCGCGCCGGGTATCGGCCATCGTGCGCACCATGTCACCGGGCTGCATGGGCTTGTAGACCTTCTGCGCGGGGCGGCCGGCGGCCTGCTCGATCACGCTGATGAAGCGCTCCAGCTCGACCGGCGTATGGTTGCCGAGGTTGAACACCCGGTGCGGCACCGGACCGTCGGCCGGGTGCGCGAGCGCGCCGAGAATACCCGACACGATGTCGGAGACATGTGTGAAATCGCGCTGCATGCGGCCTTCGTTGAACACGTCGATCGGCCGCCCGGCCAGCACCGCGCGGGAGAACAGCAGCGGTGCCATGTCCGGCCGGCCCCACGGGCCATACACGGTGAAGAAGCGCAGGCCGGTCGCGTGCAGGCCGTACAGCTGCGCATAGGTGTAAGCCATCAGCTCATTGGCCGCCTTGGTCGCCGCGTACAGCGAACGCGGCTGGTCCACGCGCTGGTCCTCGGAGAACGGCGGCGTGGCCGAATCGCCGTAAACCGAACTGCTGGAGGCATACACTAGGTGCTGTACGCCACGGTGGCGGCAGAGCTCGAGCATGTTGACGAAGCCGACCAGGTTGCTGTCGACATAGGCGTGCGGGTTTTCCAGCGAATAGCGCACGCCGGCCTGTGCGGCCAGGTGGATCACCGCGGCCGGCTTCACTTCGTCGAACAGTGCCGCCAGGCCTTCGCGGTCGGTCAGGTCGAGCGTGCGCAGGTCCAGGGCCGGGCACAGCGCGGCCACACGGTCGCGCTTGATCTGTGGGTCGTAGTAATCGTTGAAGTTGTCCAGGCCGACCACGGGCCGGCCGGCCTCCAGCAGCGCGCGGGCGGTGTAGGCACCGATGAAGCCGGCAGCGCCGGTGAGCAGGATGGTCATTGCAGTTGCCTGGAAATCAATGAATACAGGTGCAGAGGATACGCCGCAGACTCAGAACAGCCCGAAACGCTTCCTGGCCACGTTGGTGCGGCCGGGTTCGATCACATCCTGGATCTTCTTCGCATCGAAGCGGTCGAGCAGCGCCTCGGCACCCTTCTTCAGCTTCAGGTCCATTTCTTCCGGGTAAAGCGGGACCAGGGTCATGAAGCTGATGGTCTTGCCGTCGTCCAGTTCCAGCGTGGCGAATTCTTCCGGGGCAGTCACCGGCGGCAACACGATGGCGCCGTCGAAGCCCACGCCCGGGGCATAGGGCTCGCTGGGATGGCCGTTGGGAATGGTGTGGCCGAAGCCCAGCCAGGTGTCGTACTCGTGCGGCAGCCGCGCCATGCCCTTCAGCAGGCGCACCGGCCAGTAGTTGCGCTCGTCCTCGAAGGCGTCCTGCGTGATCGGCCAGTCGGCCGGCAGGGTCACCATCAGCTCCATGTAGCGCGGCACGTCCGCATCCACCTCGGCGGGCACGGTCATTGGCAGGTCGCTCATGCCGGAGGTGACCAGACGCAGGTAGGGGCAACGATCATTGGCCGGCACCACGTGCACGTCGATGTGCACCAGGTCGGAGATGATCTCGTGGAAGACACCGGACACCGCGCCCAGATGGCGCTCGATGTGCGCGCTGATCGCCTCGATGTGCTCTTCGCCCTGTGGCGGGCTGAAGTCCTTCTGGCGGCTGTGCACCATGATCGGGCTACCGCCCGGGCTGACGTCGTCGAATGCGTTGCTCATGTCCTGCTCCCTGGATGAGGCCACGGGCCGGAAGGCAGTGCATCCCCCGGTGCGCGCGGCGGTGCGTTCCCTGGCATTGAAGGAACGCGGCAGGAACAGGCCGCATCCCCTGGCGCGGCGCCGGGCTCAGCCCTGGCGCGTACGCAGTTTTTCCAGCACGCCGTCCAGGGTATCCAGGTCGGTGTAGTGGATGATCAGCTTGCCCTTGCCGCCCCGGCCGTGGCTGATCGCCACCTTGGCACCCAGCGCTTCGGACAGTTCGGTTTCCAGCGAGGCGATGTCGGCCTGCTGCACCTTCGGCGTGGCCACCGGGCGGTTGCTCGGTACCTTGCCGGCCGCGAAGGCCTGCGCACGGCGCTCGACCTCGCGCACCGACCAGCCTTCATCGGCCGCTTCCTGCGCCAGCTTGCCGGCCAGTTCGGGGGCCAGGGTCAGCAGCGCGCGGGCATGGCCCATTTCCAGCCGGCGGGTTTCCAGCAGCAGGCGGATCGCCACCGGCAGCTCCAGCAGGCGCAGCAGGTTGGACACCGCCGCGCGCGAGCGGCCGACGGCCTCGGCGGCCTCGGCATGGGTCAGGGTGAATTCGCTGATCAGGCGCTGCAGCGCCTCGGCTTCTTCCAGCGGGTTGAGGTCTTCGCGCTGGATGTTCTCGATCAGCGCCATCGCGATGACGGTACGGTCTTCCAGCTCGCGCACCACCACCGGCACTTCGTCCAGCCCGGCCAGCTGCGATGCGCGCCAGCGGCGCTCACCGGCGACGATTTCGTAGTTGCCCGCCGGCAGCTGGCGCACCAGGATCGGCTGGATCACGCCCTGCGACTTGATCGAGTCGGCCAGCTCGGAGAGCTTGCCCTCGTCCATCTCGCGGCGCGGCTGGTACTTGCCCGGCTGCAGCTGGCCAACGGCCAGCTTGCGCAGCACTTCACCCGGCAGCGGCTCGATCACCGCGGTGGTGGCCTGCACCTGGCTGACCGCCCCCTTCGGGCCCAGCAGCGCATCCAGGCCACGGCCGAGGCCTCGCTTCTTGGCTGCCGGCTTGCTGCTGGTCATCAGACGGTCTCCACGGCCTTGGCGGCCTTGTTGCGTTCGTTGTTGCGGCGGATGATCTCGCCGGCCAGGCCCAGGTAAGCCACGCCGCCGCGCGAGGCGCGGTCGTAGCCGACGATGCTCTGGCCATGGCTCGGCGCCTCGGCCAGGCGCACGTTGCGCGGCACGATGGTGCGGAACACGCGGTCGCCGAAGTGCTCGGTGAGCTCGGCCGAGACCGCGTTGGCCAGGTTGTTGCGCACGTCGAACATGGTGCGCAACACGCCTTCAATCTCCAGCGCCGGGTTGAGGTTGGCACGCAGCGCTTCGATGGTTTCCACCAGCGCGCTCAGCCCTTCCAGCGCGTAGTACTCGCACTGCATCGGCACGATCACCGAATCGGCGGCGGCCAGCGCGTTGAGCGTCAGCAGCGACAGCGCCGGCGGGCAGTCGATCAGGATGTAGTCGTACTCGTCGCGGATCGGTGCCAGCGCGCGCTTCAGCCGCTGCTCGCGCTCGCTCTGCGCCATCAGCTGGATCTCGGCGGCAGTCAGATCAATGTTGCCGGGCAGCAGGTCGTAGCCTTCGGCGGTCTGCACGCGCACATCGGCGGCGCTGGACTCGCCCAGCAGCAGATCGTAGGTGGAGGAGACCAGCTCACGCTTGTCCACGCCACTGCCCATGGTCGCGTTGCCCTGCGAATCCAGGTCGACCAACAGCACGCGCTTGGGTGCGTTGGCCAGGGAAGCGGCCAGGTTGACGGCGGTCGTGGTCTTGCCGACGCCACCCTTCTGGTTGGCGATGGCGATGATGCGGGCCATGCGGGTGTGCCTCGTCGACGTGTGCTGGGACCGGTCATTATGCGTACAACCGGCCCCTTGCGGAAATCGTGGATCGCCAACCCGTTGTTCCACAAAGGGCTGGCGGCGGGAATCAGGGACCTGTAACGGTGACCAGATGGCGTTCGCCGGCCAGGCCGGGCACGCTCAACGGGGTCACCTCACGCACCTGCCAGCCAGCCGGCAGGTCCGCGATTTCCTCATGCGGGTAGACGCCCTTCATGGCCAGCAGCACGCCGCCAGGGCGCAGCAGATGGCCACCGACGCGGACGATGCCGGCCAGGGTGTCCATCGCGCGCGCGGTCAGCTGGTCGTAGCGGCCGGCCTCGTCCAGCGCCTCGGCGCGCGATTCGGCCACGCGGGCATTGTCCAGGCCCAGCTGGCGCACGGCCTCGCGCATGAAGCGCGCCTTCTTGCCGTTGCTCTCGACCAGGGTGACCTGCAGGCCCGGGCAGGCAATCGCCAGCGGGATGCCGGGCAGCCCCGGGCCGGTGCCGAGATCAGCCAGGCTGCCATCGGCCACGAACGGCTGCATCGCCAGCGAGTCCAGCAGGTGGCGGGTGACCATCTCCTGCGGGTCGCGGATGGCGGTGAGGTTGTAGGTGCCGTTCCAGCGGTGCAGCAGGGCCAGGTAGCGCAGCAGCGGCGGCGCCAGCGCGGCGTCCAGGCCCATGCTGGCCAGGCCCTGTTCCAGCGTGGCAGCCACGCTGGCGGGAAGTGGGTGTTCGCTCATGCCGACATTATCGCCGGTTTTGCGCGCTGATTCCCCGCTTCAGTGCGGATACCAGGCCAATGCCGCACGGAACTGGCCGGTGGCCTGCCATTCGTGCAGGTGCCAGCGCGCGGCCTCGCCCAGTTCCGGGTCGCACCAGCGCAGGTGCAGGGCGCCATCGGCCCCCGGCGCCAGCTGCAGGCGGTGCAGGCCGAACGAGATGCCCTGGCCGTGCGCCTTCAGGATGGCCTCCTTGATGCACCACACGCGGAAGAACCAGTGCTCGCGCCCGGCCGCGTCCAGGCTTTGCAGCCAGGCCACCTCCTCGGGGTGGAAGAAGCGCTGCACGATCTCCAGCAGTCGGGCCCGCGGCCGCAGCAGCTCCAGGTCCACGCCCAGCCGCACGCCTTCGCCCAGCGCCACCAGCAGCACCTCGCCGCTGTGGCTCCAGCCGGTGCCGTAATGGGCCAGTGCGCCGCTCAGTTCCGGCCGGCCCTTGTCATCGCGGACCAGCGGCAGCGTCTGCGGGTCGGCGCCCAATGCCTGTGCCAGCACCTGTCGCGCCTGCGGTTCACCACGCTGGCCCGGCACATGCGGGCGCCGCCAGACCGTCACCGGACCGAAGCGCCACGGGCCATCGAGGGTGGCTGGCAGGCTCATCCGCACACGCCCATCACGCAATTCCACGACGGGTTCACAGCCCTGCGCGTCAACTGGTCACAGTTCCCCACCGGAGGTTCGATCATGGGCATCATCATCTGGCTGATCGTCGGCGGCATCGTAGGCTGGCTGGCCAGCATCATCATGAAGCGCGATGCCCAGCAGGGCATCATCCTCAACATCGTGGTCGGCATCGTCGGCGCGCTGATTTCCGGCTGGCTGTTCGGCGGCGGCATCAACGAAGCGATCACCATCCGCACCTTCCTGTTCTCGCTGATCGGTGCGGTCATCCTGCTGGCGATCGTCAACCTGTTCACCCGCAAGAGCATACGGTGATCTGAGGGTCGTGCCGGCCGCTGGCCGGCA
>DQIG01000157.1:5571-5730 GCA_003525885.1 Stenotrophomonas sp. | reverse complement strand
CGGGGCTTCGGCCGTTCCGGGCCCGGTCCGATGAGGCAGTTTTCGCGGCCGGGCGCCGGGCATGCGATAATCGACCGTTACCCTGACGACGCCGCGCGCCGCCGCCACCTATGTCTTCTGATTCGATGCGGAACATCCGCAACTTCTCCATCATCGCCC
>DQIG01000157.1:0-5385 GCA_003525885.1 Stenotrophomonas sp. | reverse complement strand
ACGCTGGCCGACCGCATCATCCAGCTCTGTGGTGGCCTGCAGGCCCGCGAGATGGAAGCGCAGGTGCTCGACTCCAATCCGATCGAGCGCGAGCGTGGCATCACGATCAAGGCGCAGTCGGTGTCACTGCCGTACCTGGCCAAGGACGGGCAGACCTACCACCTGAACTTCATCGACACCCCCGGCCACGTCGACTTCTCCTATGAGGTCAGCCGCTCGCTGGCCGCCTGCGAAGGCGCGCTGCTGGTGGTCGATGCGGCCCAGGGCGTGGAAGCGCAGTCGGTGGCCAACTGCTACACCGCGGTGGAGCAGGGCCTGGAAGTGGTGCCGGTGATCAACAAGATCGACCTGCCCACCGCCGACATCGAGCGCGCCAAGGCCGAGATCGAGGCCGTGATCGGCATCGACGCTGCCGACGCCGTGCCGGTCAGTGCCAAGACCGGCCTCAACGTGCAGGACGTGCTGGAGGCAATTGTCCATCGCATCCCGCCGCCGGTGCCGCGCGACACCGACAAGCTGCAGGCGCTGATCATTGACTCCTGGTTCGACAACTACCTGGGCGTGGTCTCGCTGGTGCGCGTGATGCAGGGCGAGATCAAGGCCGGTGACAAGCTGCAGGTGATGTCGACCGGCCGTAATCACCAGGTCGACAACGTTGGCGTGTTCACTCCCAAGCGCAAGGTGCTGCCGGCGCTGCGTGCCGGTGAAGTGGGCTGGGTCACCGCCAGCATCAAGGACGTGCATGGTGCGCCGGTCGGCGACACCCTCACCCTGGCCGGCGATCCGGCGCCGAAGCCGCTGCCGGGCTTCCAGGAAATGCAGCCGCGCGTGTTCGCCGGCCTGTTCCCGGTCGATGCCGAGGACTACCCGGACCTGCGCGAAGCGCTGGACAAGCTGCGCCTGAACGACGCGGCGTTGCGCTTCGAGCCGGAAAGCTCCGAGGCGATGGGCTTCGGCTTCCGCTGCGGCTTCCTTGGCATGCTGCACATGGAAATCGTGCAGGAGCGCCTGGAGCGCGAATACAACCTGGACCTGATCAGCACCGCGCCGACGGTGGTGTATGAAGTCCTGAAGACCGATGGCTCGATCATCAACATGGACAACCCGGCCAAGCTGCCGGCGGTGAACCAGGTCGAGGAGATCCGCGAGCCGATCATCCGTGCCAACGTGCTCACTCCCGAGGAGTACATCGGCAACATCATCAAGCTGTGCGAAGAAAAGCGCGGCAGCCAGATCGGCATCAACTACCTCGGCAGCCAGGTGCAGATCAGCTACGAGCTGCCGATGGCCGAGGTGGTGCTGGACTTCTTCGACAAGCTGAAGTCGGTCAGCCGTGGCTATGCCTCGCTGGACTACCACTTCGTGCGCTTCGACGCGGGCCCGTTCGTGCGCGTGGACGTGCTGATCAACGGTGACAAGGTCGACGCACTGTCGCTGATCGTGCACCGTAGCCATGCTGATCGTCGCGGCCGCGAGCTGTGCGAGAAGATGAAGGACCTGATCCCGCGCCAGATGTTCGACGTGGCCATCCAGGCCGCCGTCGGCTCGCAGATCATCGCCCGTACCACGATCAAGGCGATGCGCAAGAACGTGCTGGCCAAGTGCTATGGTGGCGACGTTTCGCGCAAGAAGAAGCTTCTGGAAAAGCAGAAGGAAGGCAAGAAGCGCATGAAGCAGGTCGGCCGCGTGGAGATCCCGCAGGAAGCGTTCCTGGCCGTGCTGCAGATGGACAACAAGTAAGCCCGCACCGGCCCTGCGGGGCCGGTCGTCTGGTGACGTTGCAAAGGACCCTGAATGAAACTGTTTGAGATCCTCCTGGTCGTGCTGACCCTGGCCTCGGGCCTGATCCTGCTTGCGGACAAGCTGTACCTCGCCAAGCGTCGCGCCCAGCGCGCGGGCCTGCTCGATTCCGAGCCGGTGCTGGTGGACTACTCGCGTGCGTTCTTCCCGGTGCTGGCGATCGTGCTGATCGTGCGCAGTTTCATCGCCGAGCCGTACAAGATTCCGTCCAGCTCGATGATGCCGAACCTGCTGATCGGCGATTTCATCCTGGTCAACAAGTTCTCCTACGGCCTGCGCCTGCCGATCAGCAACACCAAGATCGTGCCGTTCGGCGAGCCGTCGCGCGGCGACGTGGTGGTGTTCCACTTCCCCGGCCACAGCGACAACGATCCGGCCAAGGGCGAGAACTTCATCAAGCGCGTGATCGGCGTGCCGGGCGACACCGTGGTCTTCGAAGGCGACGGCGTGATCCTCAATGGCGAACCGCTGAAGTACGACAACAAGGGCATCTATGCCGGCCACAAGGGCCAGGGCGAGGGCGCCAACCTGCTGGTCGAGCACCTGCCGGGCCGCACCCATACCGTGCTGGAGACCGACTATCCGCGTGGCCAGGGCCAGTGGACCGTGCCGGCCGGCAAGTACCTGGTGATGGGCGACAACCGTGACAACAGCGACGATGGCCGTTTCTGGGGCCTGCTGCCGGAAGAAAACCTGCGTGGCAAGGCCTTCCTGATCTGGCTGAACTGCCAGGGCTGGTTCTGCAAGGATGGCTTCGAGCCGTCGCGGATCGGCTCGAGCATCAACTGATCGGGCATCAACTGAGTACTTTCACATCCAACGCGTATCTGGGGAGAACGCAATGAAGACGATGAACACGCAGCGTGGCATGACCCTGACCTCGTTCCTGGCGGTCCTGATCGTGGTCGGTTTCTTCCTTTACATCGGCATGAAGCTGTTCCCGATGTACCAGGAGTATTACGCGGTGCGCTCGGCGATGAAGAGCCTGGCCAAGGAGCCGGGTGTGGGCAGCATGGAGCCTGCCCGGATCCAGGATCTGTTCTTCAAGCGCCTGTACATCAACTACTCGGAAAACGTGAAGCCGGCCAACGTCAAGTTCGACCGTCGCGACAATGGCTGGACCCTCAAGGTCAATTACGAAGTGCGCCGTCCGCTGGTCGGCAACCTTGATGTGGTTGGCAAATTCGATTCATCCCAGGACCTGACCCGAAGCGGTGCCGAATAAACTTTTCCAACGTGGTGACCTGATCGGTCATCCCTTCCGCGACCCGGCGCTGCTGAAGCAGGCGCTGACGCATCGCAGTGCCGGTGCGCCACACAACGAGCGCCTGGAATTCCTGGGCGACAGCATCGTCAACATGATGGCGGCCGAGGCGTTGTACCAACGCTGGCCCAAGGCTGACGAAGGCGCGATGACCCGTGCCCGCGCCGAGCTGGTGCGTGAAGGCGCGCTGGCGGTGATTGGACGTACCCTGGAACTGGGCGAGCGGCTGATCCTGGGCCCGGGCGAAATGAAGTCCGGCGGCCACCGTCGTGATTCGATCCTGGCCGACGCGGTGGAAGCCGTAGTGGCTGCGATCTACCTGGATGCCGGCTTCGAGGCCTGCCGGGCGGTGGTACTGCCTTGGTTCAGCGCGTCGATCGAGGCACTGCCGGCCTCCGGCCGGCCCGAGAAGGACCCCAAGACCCGCCTGCAGGAATGGCTGCAGGCCCGACAGAAGGCGTTGCCGCAGTACGAACTGGTGTCAGAATCCGGTGACGACCACGCCAAACACTTCCGGGTACGCTGCAACGTAGCCGACCCGGCCGCCAGCACCGAGGGCGAAGGCGCCTCGCGGCGGCTTGCCGAACAACAGGCGGCTGCGGCCGTCCTAGAACAACTGGATTCCAAGTGAGCGAACAAACTCCCCATCATTGCGGCAGCGTGGCCGTCATCGGCCGCCCGAACGTGGGCAAGTCGACCCTGACCAATGCCCTGGTCGGCGCCAAGGTCAGCATTGTCTCCAACCGTCCGCAGACCACGCGCCATCGCCTGCTGGGCATCGCCACCTATCCGGAAGGCCAGCTGGTGCTGGTCGACACCCCCGGCCTGCACAAGGTGCAGAAGCGTGCGATGAACCGGGTGATGAACCGCGCCGCGCGCGGCTCGCTGGAAGGCGTCGATGCCGGACTGCTGGTGATCGAAGCCGGTCGCTGGGATGAAGAGGACAGCCTGGCGTTCAACGTGCTGCGCGACGCCGGCATCCCGGTGGTGCTGGTGGTCAACAAGATCGATCGCCTGAAGGAAAAGGGCGCGCTGCTGCCGTTCCTGCAGCAGGTGACCGAGGGGCGCGACTTCGCCGCCGTGCATCCGATCTCCGCGCAGAAGCGCAACGGCCTGGAAGCGCTGGTGCGCGACGTGCTGAAGCTGCTGCCGGAAGCTCCGCCGATGTTCGGCGAGGACGAGATCACCGACCGCAGCCAGCGTTTCCTGGCCGGTGAACTGGTGCGCGAGCAGCTGATGCGCCAGCTTGGCGAGGAACTGCCGTACGCCACCACCGTCGAGATCGAGCGCTTCACCGAGGACGGCAACCTGCTGCGCATCGGTGCGGTGATCTGGGTCGAGCGCGAGGGCCAGAAGGCGATCGTGATCGGCAAGGGTGGCGCCCGCCTGAAGGAGATCGGTGCCAAGTCCCGCCTGCAGATGGAGCGTCTGTTCGGGGCCAAGGTGTTCCTGGAAACCTGGGTGCGCGTGCGTGAGGGCTGGTCTGACGACGAGGCCGCGCTGAAGGCCTTCGGCTACGAGTAAGGCGTTGCAGTCGCTTCGATGATGATCGAGGACGACACCGGTTTCGTGCTGCATGCACGGGCCTACCGCGAGACCAGCCTGCTGGTCGAAGTGCTGAGCGCGCAGCATGGCCGTATCGGCCTGCTTGCGCGTGGCGTGTCCACCGCCAAGGGCCAGGTGCTGCGTGCCGCCCTGCAGCCGTTGCAGTGGATCCGCTTCAGTGCCCAGCAGCGGGGTGAGCTGGCGCAGCTGCGTGGTGCCGAGGCACTGGATGCCGCGCCACGCCTGGTCGGCCAGGCAATGCTGGCCGGCTTCTACCTGAGCGAATTGACCCTGCGCCTGGCCCCGCGCCAGGACCCGCTGCCGGAGCTGTACCTCGCCTATGGCGAGGCGCGTGCACGGCTGGCGGTGGGCGCCGGCCTGGCCTGGACCCTGCGCCGCTTCGAACGCGAACTGCTGTCCGCGCTGGGGCTGGGCTTCGAGCTGGACAGTGCCAGCGACGGCCAGCCGATCGACCCGGCGGCGCGCTACGAACTGGATCCGCAGGAGGGCGCGCAGCGCCTGCTGAGCGAGCGCGGCGGGGAGCGCCGGGCAGCCGCGACCGGGTCGGCGCTGTTGGCGCTGGCCGCCGACGAAGAGCCCAATGCGACCGACCTGGCCAGCCTGCGCCTGCCGATGCGGCGGGTGCTGGCCCATCATCTGGGGCCACGCGGCCTGAAGTCCTGGGAAATGCTCGAGCAGCTCGCGCCCCGACGCTAGGCCAAACAGGCGGTAGTGCCGGCCGCTGGCCGACAGCATGGCGTGGATCTACCGACCGT